>JADFQD010000068.1 GCA_022561975.1 Acidobacteriota bacterium | reverse complement strand
GATACTTCGGTAAACCTAAGCATGCCACCACCGGGGAGGAGCTCTTCATTGAGCCTCCCCCGCCTAGAGGAGTCTCAGCCACTTATCTCTGCCGGAAAGCGAGGAGTGCCGAGTACCGCGATGAGGGTTGCGGTCATGGTTCCTTGTAGGTCGTGGTCCTTCTCCGTCGAATGGAGGCCACCAAGACTTCGAACGAGTCTGTTTCGGCTTTGAAGAAAATCCTCCACCGGCCGACGCGCCGTCTGTACTCGTTCGCTCGACCGGTCAGGCGGATCACGTCGCCCTTGAAGGGGTTCTCCCGAAACGTGTCGATGGCGGCAGACACAAGGCGACGGTCTTTGCCCCCCATCCGAGCAAGCACCTTGTGCGAGCGTCTACTTAGATGAACCTTCCAACTCACGGATGAGGTCTGCCGCCGAACCGAATTCGACGTACTCGCCGCGCTCTATCTCGGCCAGGCCGGCGTCGATTTCCTTGCGCTCCTCGGGAGTTGGAGTGTAGGTTGGGAGCAGGTGAAAACGAAGCGCTTCACGGAAGAGTTCCGATCGCGAGTAGTGCCGCTGCTTACGCACGCTATCTGCTCTCTCGAGCAGTTCGGTGGGAAGCGAGATCGTGACTTTTGAAGAGGGCATGTCCAGGGTTTCTGGTGATCAGAGCGGTATGATAACATCATACCGCTCAGTGGGGGGGGTACGATGTTATTCAGTAGCCCTAAAGCCATGAGGACGGCGCGGCTACCCCTCGTAACCAGGATGCTCGACTCGGGTTCCCGAAAGCGGCGCTCCGGGATGCGCCGAAGCCGGTGACGCCCACGGCAAGTGCGGCATCGACTCGGAAAGACCTGTGAGAACCACGTACATGCTCGCGCACGGCTCGAGCGACAGCACTTGGCCGTCCTGGGCGCAGTCGCCCGGCTGGGCGGTGATCAGGGAGAAGTCCGCTGCCTTCAGTCGCGCCGAGAAGGCCGGCGAGGTGTAGCGCAGGTCGCCGTTGACTTCGAGGCGATGGGTTTCACCGTTCCAGCGAGCCTCGATCACGTCCGTTTCCGGGGTCTCCGAATCCCGGATCAACATGAAGGCGTTGTCCTTTTCGGCCTCGAAGTCCTCGCGGTTGAGGTAAAGCCTGGCCTTGTCACGGTAGGGCTCGCCCGACGTCGGGCAGAACGTCGTGCAGTTGCCGCACTCGTTGCAGAAGTCGGTCAAGACCGCTATCTGATAGCGCTGATCGGCCTTGAACTCGCTCGTCGCTCCCGTCTCCGCTAGCACGACCGCTTCGTTGGCGACCACCAGGGTGGGCAAAACGGCAGTGAACGGCTTCGATTCGTAGGTCATCAGGGCCATGTTCGGACACACGCCGACGCAAAGACTGCAGATTTCGTGGCAATCGAGACAGCGGCTCGCCTCCGCCATGGCCTCTTCCTGAGTGTAGGTCTGGATCGGCTCGTTGAAGTTCATCCGGTCATCGAGCGGTGTGTGACTCACCGGCACGCGCCAATCACGGTGAGCGCGACGTAGCATCAGCTGCTGCAGATCGAACTCGTCACCGTGTCCGTTGCCGCTCCCGTCCGCGCCTCCATCAGTGCCTTCATTCTCTTGGGCGCTGCGCGAACCGCCGCTCTCGACCTTCGCGCTCTTCTCGACCCTGCCGATGATGGCATCCGCCACCAATTTGCCGTCGGCGGAAGCCTTGACGATCGAGGAGGGGCCATGCGCGGCAACGTCGCCGCCGGCGTAGACACCGTTGAGCGTCGATTCGAGAGTCTCCGGGTTCACCCGGATGTAGCCTCGGTCGGAAAGCTCCGGTGCCTCTTCGCCGAAGAAATCCAGAATCGCGTGTTGACTGATGGCGAGGATCAGCGTGTCGAGGGGAATCTCGAATTCGCTCCCAGCGATCTCGTGGGGAATCTTCCGACCACTCGAGTCGCGGTCGCCCCGATATTCCATCCGAGTGCAGATCAGCCCGGCGAGCTTGCCGCCCTCGATGTGGAGAGCATGGGGCTTGGCCATCTCGACGATCTCGATCCCTTCTTCGATGGCGCCGCGGATCTCCTCCCGATCGGCGGGCATCTGATCAATCGTGCGGCGGTAGATGAGCGACACCTCGGAGCCCAGACGGTAGGCCGAGCGCACGCAGTCCATCGCCGTGTCGCCGGCGCCGATGACTCCCACTCGCCTGCCGATCGGTAGGGGATGCTCCTCCCGGACGCTACGCAGAAAGAGTAGAGCGTCCATGATGCCTTCCGAGTCCTCGCCGGGAAGATTGAGCCGCTTGGCGAGCTGGGCTCCGACCGCCAAGAAAATGAACTCGAACCCGTCGGTTCGCAGCTCCGCCATCGTGAAGTCGATGCCCGCCTTCACCCCGTATCGGATGTCCACTCCGAGCTCCTTCAGAAATTCGACATCCTGATCGATCTCGTCCTGCGGGAGTCGGTATTCGGGAATGGCGCCGCCGACCATGCCTCCGGCATAGGGGTACATCTCGAAGATGGTCACGTCGAAGCCGGCGAAGGCGAGCTTCTGGGCCGCTGACAGGCCGGCGGGGCCGGCACCGATGATTGCCACCTTGTTTCCACTCGGCAACAGCCGTTCGGAGAGCTCCGGCTTCGTTTCTTGCTCCATGATGAAGCGTTTGATGTCGCGAATCGCCAGCGGTTCGTCGTAATGGGTGCGAATACAGGTGTTTTCACACGTGTGGTCGCAAACCCGGCCCAGGATTGCCGGCAAGGGATTGTCCTCGCGGGTGATCGCGACCGCGCCGGCGAAGTCTCCGTTGCGAACGGCATTCATGTACTGCGGCACCTTCTGGTTCACCGGGCACTCATCCACACAGGGAGCTTCGATGCAGTCGAACAACCCCAGGGGCCGAGAGGTCTTCGACCGATTGGTGCGAAACGAGTCCTTCTTGCTGCGCCACTCGGACCTCGACTCCGCCGCATATTGGCGCAGGTTCACCCGCCCCAGGGTCCTCGAGACCAGGCCGGCGAGGGTCGCGGCCTGGTCGGCGTCGAATCCGCGATCGACGGCCCAGGTGCGTACGACGTCGGTCGCCCGCTCAGCTGTCTCCTGATGGGCCCGCCCGGCCCGCCAATCGGCCAGCCGCCCGGCCAAGAGCCGGCTCGCCTCGCCGTCCAGCGCCAATTCCGAGTCTTCGGACGCCGCTTCGGCGAGCATCGGCGCGAACTCTTCGAACTCCGACTGAGAGACTCCCGTTTTGCAGACGAAATCGGTGAGATCCACCGCACCGGCCTCGTCCATAGCGGCATTCAGGGTCTCGAAGTACTGCAACATCCTCAGGTAGCCGCCGGACTTGAGCAGATCCGAGCAGACCGTGATGCTGGTGAGTCCGGAGCGCAGAAGGTCGGCGACATTGAAGCAGTCGGCTCCGCCGGCAAACGACATCAGCAGGTCGCCGCGAAACTCTTCGGCAAGCGTCTGTGCCAGGTTCGTAGTTGCCGCATGCAGGGCTCGGCCTGACAGGTACATCATGTCGTCGTCGGGAAAGACATCGCGAAAGTTCTTGACCTCGAGGGTATTGGTGAGCTTGACCCCGAAGACAAGCCCCTTCTCCCGGGCCAGCCGCCGCAGACTGTGAAGCATGGGAACCGCGTCCTGGTACTCGAGATCGTGCCCAAAGGCCTCGTCCGGGATCTCGACATCACCAAAACCGAGTTCCTCGTTGATGATGCCGCGCACCTTCTCCGGTCCGAGCAGGGTCGGATTGCACTTGACACTGGTGTGCAGCTCGCGCTCGTCCAGCAAATACGTGCAGATCCTCTCGATCTCATCCGGCGGGCAGCCGTGCATGGTGGACAGAGTGATGGTGTCCGAAATGATGTCGGGGATCTCGATCTCTCTCACTTCGGGACACCACTCGGCGACGATATCGACGTAGGCCTGTTTGTACTCGGAGCAGTCCTTCATGACCTCGAAGAACCACTGCACGTTGGGCTTTAGGATCCCCTCCATGTTGTAGCCGACGCTCATGTTGAAGATCATCCCGGGGTCATCGCCCGGGAAGCCGAACTTGCGGTGCAGAGCGTGAATCAGAACCCAGGCGCGCAGGTACTCGTCAAACGACTCGTAGACCTTGAGCTCTTGCGACCACTCGACGTTGTAGCCCTCGTCCTCGATGTCGATGCACGGCTTGTTGACGTCGAGCTCATCGAGTGTCTGGACTGTCTTCAACTCGAGAAACCGCGATCCACAAAGCCAGGAGACGACAATGTTCTGGGCCATCTGCGACTGCGGACCGGCTGCGACCCCGAACGGCGTATCGAGTCTGACGCCGTACTTAAGCAGCTTGAACCGATCCGCTTCGTTGGGGGTGAAAATCGCCGACCGCGGCACCCCAAACAGCGAGTTCTTCTTGTCGAGCTCGGTAAAGACCCAGGCGGTCAGCTGCTCCATCGAGATCGGGTGAAACCGGTCGGACATGGTCAGGGTTCCTTTCCGCCCAACGCCACTACGCCTGCCTCAAGACGAATTCTTGTATGGCGGTCGAGCTCCGTCTCGACCGTCGACCTTCGGCGCAAGAATTCGGTCGACAGGGAGGTCGACCGCTACAATTGGGAGCCATTCCGCGGCTGCACCCACGTCGTCCATCGCGCCTGACGTTTTGCCCCCGCTTCATAGCCTCGCGTGCAGGCGTTTGGCCTGCTCCGCCGCCTTGGTCCTGATTTCCTCGGCGTCGACACGAGTCGGCTTACCGTCTCTAAACACCAGCTCACCGTTCATGACGATCTCGAGCGGCCGCACACCGGGCGTAAAAGCCAAATGCCAGGGGTCCATGGGCTCATAGGACCAGGTGACGACGTCGGTTCGAGCCTCCGGCACCAGGTCCCATCCGTTCTCGAGCCAGCCCCAAGCCGTCTCGGGAGTCGCAAGAACGTCCACCTCGCGATGCTTGAAATAGGCGAGCCGGAATTCCTCGATCATGTTGCTTCCGATACCGTCGGAGCCCAGGACGACCGGGTTCGCAAACCGGAACGGCCTGGTGTAGCCGACGGTATTGTTCATGTTGGAGCGCGTGTTGTGCTGGATGGTGCCCTTCAAATCATGGTCATCGGGAATGTGAATACAGTGAGCCAGCAGCCAGTCGTCATCGGTCAAGCCAGCGAGGCGCCGAGGCGCATCGACATCCCCGAGCCCTTCGGCCACATGAATGTGGGCACCGACACCGAGCTCGGAGGCCAATGCGGCCGCGGCCGCGAGGGTGTCGTCGCTGCAGGTGAAGGCGGCATGGATCCCGACCAGCCCTCTGCCACCAGCTCGCAGAAACCGCTCGTTCTCCTCCAGGCCGCGGCGCGCGCCGTCGGGACCATGGCGATCGGTCACCCCATAGGCACAAACCACTCGTACACCCACTTCGGCGCAGGCGTCGGCGATCACCGACAGCGAGCCTTCGATGGCGTTCGGCGACTCATGATGATCGACAATGGCGGTGGTTCCCGCCTCGAGCGCCTCGAGCGCGCCGAGCATCGCCGACCAGCGGATCATTTCGAGATCCAGCGCCGCGTCCAGCCGCCACCAGATCTGCTCCAGGATCTCCTGGAAGTCGGTCGGCGTTTTGGGCGGCGCCGGCATCCCGCGCGCCAACGACGAGTACAGGTGGTGGTGCGCGCAGACCAAGCCCGGAGTCGTGTTGCCCATCAGCGATCGCCTATGCGACCGCCGATGGCAATCCGGGCGCCGCAGGTCTCAGCTCCAGTCATCAGGAGCCGCTAGCTTAGCAGGAGCACATGACTATAATCTCCGAGCACGGCCGGGTAAAAAAGAGGCCATGACCTACGACCTGATCATCCGTAATGCTCGCCTGCGTAACCGCAAGGCGCACGTCGATATCGGAATCGCCAAGGGTGTCATCCGCAAGATCGCGAAGAAGATCAGCGGTCGGGCACACAAGGTGATCCGGGCCGACGGCAACCTGGTCACCGAGTCCTTCGTCAACCCCCATCTCCACCTGGACAAGGTCTATACGCTCGAGATGCAGGATTCGGCGGCGCTCGAGGCCTACCACGGCGGCACCATGGGAGCCGCCATGAAGGCCATCGAGCAGGCGGCTCGGGTCAAGGAGACGTACGACGAACGCTGGATCCTCCAGAACGTGCGCAAAGCCCTTCGACTCGCGGCAGGTTTTGGCAACACCCATATCCGCGCGTTCGCCGATGTCGATTCCAAGGCGAAGCTGGTCGGAGTCAAGGCACTGTTGAAGGCCCGAGACGAGTTCAAGGGAATCGTCGAGGTGCAGGTGGTGGCGTTTCCGCAAGATGGCGTGGTCCGGGAGCCGGGAACCTCGGACCTGATTCGAGAGGCCATGGACCTCGGCGCCGACGTGGTCGGCGGAATCCCCTGGATCGAGTACACGGTAGAAGACGAGCGCCGCCACATCGACGAGATGCTAGAGATCGCCAAGGCCTACGACGCCGACGTTTCGATGCTGGTCGATGATGCCGGTGATCCGGGTTTGAGGACTCTCGAGACGCTCGCCGTCAGAACGATCGAAGAAGGTCGGATCGGCCGCTGCTTGGCTCACCACGCCCGCGCGATGAGCATGTATCCCGAGCCCTACTTCCGGAAGGTCTGCGCTCTCCTGAAGAAAGCCGACATGGGTCTGATCACCGATCCACACACCGGTCCCCTGCACGCGCGCGCCAAGGAGCTGATCGCCGAGGGCGTCCTGGTAGCGCTGGGACAGGACGACATCGCCGATGCCTACTACCCCTTCGGCCGAAACAACATGCTCGAGGTCGGCTTCCTGGCCGTCCACATGCTCTGGATGACCACGTTTCCGGAGATGGAAACGATCTACGACATGATCACCGTGGACGCGGCTCGCTCGATGAACATCCCGCGCTTCCGGATCCAGACCGGATCCTCGGCCCATCTGGTCGTACTCGACGCGGCTTCGGTCTACGAGGCCCTCTGGACCCACCGGGCTCCGCTTCAGGTCGTGAGCCACGGCAGTCTGGTCGATCTCAACAGCCTCCCCGGCTCCCGGAGCCAGCGGAGCCCCCGGAGCCGCCGAAGATGACGCTTGAGATCGCACTGGTCTTCGGAATCCTCATAGCAGCGATCATTCTGTTCGTCACCGAACGGGTCCGCGTCGACCTCGTCGCGCTGATGGTTCTCGTCATGCTGGCCGTAACCGGCCTGGTCTCGCCCAGCGATGCGATCTCCGGATTCAGCAATCCCGCGGTGATCACGGTATGGGCGGTCTTCATCTTGAGCGGCGGCCTGTCGCGAACCGGCGTTGCAGGGATCCTCGGACGCCAGGTCCTGCGTATCTCGGGCAACAGCGAAGGCCGTCTCGTCATGGTCATCATGGTGACCGCCGCGGTGCTTTCCGCCTTCATGAGCAACGTCGGGGTTGCGGCGCTGCTGCTGCCTGTGGTCATGGACATCTCCCGCAAGACCAAACGCCCGCCCTCGAAGCTCCTGATCCCGCTCGCCTTCAGCTCGCTGCTGGGCGGGTTGATGACCCTGATCGGAACGCCTCCCAACATCCTGGTCAGCGCCGCCCTCTCCGAGCACGGCCTGGAGCCGTTCAAAATGTTCGACTTCTCTCCCGTCGGTGTGCCGGTGGTTCTTGCCGGTATCGCCTACATGGCGCTCGTCGGGCGCCGGATTCTTCCGTCCAGGAACCCGGCCCGCGAAATGGCCGGGGAGGAGGAGGATCTGGGTCAGATCTACAACCTGCGTGAGCGTCAGTTCGTTCTGGATGTTCCGGAAGGCTCATCGCTGATCGGCATGAGCCTCGCCGAAAGCCGGGTGGGATCCGCGCTGGGGCTCAACGTCATGGGGATTCGGCGCGCCGGACGTCTCCACCTGGCTCCCGATCCGGCCACCCGGTTCGAACTCGGCGATCAGATCGTGGTCCAGGGCCAGCTCGACGCCCTCGGCGAAGTCGGGGTTTCCCAGTACTTGTCGCTCGAGTCGGAATCCGTCCCGCTGGACGAGTTGATTTCCGAGGACGTCCGGCTCGCCGAGGTGTCCCCGAGGTCCCGCTCTCGGCTGCTTGGCAAGAGCCTTCGCGAGATCGACTTCCGCAACCGTTTCCATGTTCTGGTCCTGGCGGCCTGGCGTCAGGGCAAGCCTCTCCGCACTCATCTCGCGACCACCGAGCTCACTCAGGGCGACGTGCTCCTGGTTCATGGAACCCGCAAGGATCTAAAGCGCCTGGGAGATCACGCCGGCTTCGTGGTGTCCGAAGTGGCCGACCCCGAGAAGTACCAACTCGAGGAGCGGCTCATGTCGGTAACGGTTCCGGCTGATTCGCCGGTCGTCGGCAAGACCCTGGCGGAAACCCGGCTCGGCGACGTCTTCAGCCTCGGTGTGATGGCGATCATCAGAAACGGCGAGAAGCGGCTGATCCCATCACCCAGCGACCGGCTGCAGGCCGGAGACACCCTCCTGCTCAAGGGCAAGCGCGAGGATCTCGCGACGGTCGAGGGGTTGCATGAGCTGCGCGTGGACACCGAACTGGATCTGAAGTCGAGCGATCTCGAGTCCGAGCAGATCGGCCTCGCAGAAGCGGTTCTGGCTCCGCGCTCATCGGCCGCCGGCAAGACCTTGCCTCAACTCCACTTTCGGGAGAAATACGGCTTTAACGTGATGGCGGTCATGCGCGAGGGCAAGGTGGTCCGGAACCTGCGCTACTTTGCGCTCAAATTCGGCGACGCCCTACTGCTCCACGGCCGCCGGGAGAAGCTCAAGGTCCTGGGCAGCGATCCCGACTTTCTGGTTCTGACCGAGGGTGCCCAGGAGCCGCCGCTGAGCCACAAGGCCCCGCTCTCGGCCCTTCTGATGGCGGCGGTGGTCGGCTCGGTCATCCTCGGCTGGATGCCGATCTACATCGCGGCGGTCGCCGGCGCGGTCTTGATGGTCCTCACCGGCTGCTTGACCATGGACGAAGCCTACCGCTCGATCGAGTGGCAGGCTGTGTTCCTGATCGCGGGAATGCTGCCTCTGGGCCTCGCGATCCAGCAAACCGGCGCGGCCGAACTCGTGACCAGCGTGGTGGTCGGATGGGTCGGCGGCTTCGGCCCGCTCGCGGTTGTAGCGGGCCTCTATCTCCTGACCGCCGTCGCCGCTCAGGTCATGCCCACCGCGGCCGTGGCCATCCTGGTGGCGCCGATCGCGGTCAACACGGCTGCCGATCTCGGCATGTCTCCCTACGCCTTGATGATGACCGTGTCTCTGTCCGCCTCGGCGAGCTTCATGAGCCCGGTGGCGCACCCCGCCAACGTGCTCATCATGGGACCGGGCGGCTATCGCTTCATCGACTACATCAAGGTCGGGTTACCTTTGACTCTGATCTGCTTGGCCGTGGTGCTTCTCGTGCTGCCGCTGGTGTGGCCGTTGACGCCGTAGGTGTGGAGGCTCCCAGTTGTAGCAACCGCCACTCCGTATCGACCGAATCCCGGCCCGACAGGACCGACGGTCGACACGGAGGTCGACCGCTACAATTAGGAGCCCCTCTTCAACGGCAACCCCGCTGTCTGAGGGCGAATTCCTGTGTAGCGGTCGAGCTCTGTCTCGACCGTCCTCGCCCCGGTCGATATCGTTCGACACGGAGGTCGACCGCACCAAACGATGCTTGCGCTCGAGCCTCGGTGCCGAACCCTGGGCTATACTGACCTCAGAGACACTCAAGGCGGGTTCCCTGTCGGCCCACCTTACTTGAGAGCCCCGGCCTCAATCGGGTCTTCGAACCCAGCGCCTCAACGGCGACAAGTTTCGGGGCTGGCACGGGAACGAATCCACCGGAGAGCACGACCATGACGGCCACCAAACAGTCCGGTTCCGACGCCTCGAGCGTTCCGATCCGGTTTATTCTGGACGGCGAGGTCAGAACCATTCTCGACGTCGATCCGAACACCACGGTTCTGAATTACCTGCGAGAGACGCTGCGCAGAACCGGCACCAAGGAAGGCTGTGCCGAGGGAGATTGTGGCGCTTGCACGGTGGTCCTCGGTGAGATCGATCACGACAGGGGCGACCGCATCAGGTTTCGCGCGATCAATTCCTGCATCCAGTTCGTCCCGACTCTCGACGGCAAGGAGCTGTTCACGGTCGAAAGCCTGCGAGCGCCGGACGGCGCCCTACACCCGACTCAGCAAGCGATGGTGGATTGTCACGCCTCGCAATGCGGATTCTGCACGCCCGGGTTCGTCATGTCGCTGTTTGCCATGTACAAGTCGGAACCCACCCCGAGCAAGCAACGGATCAACGACGTACTGGCCGGCAATCTTTGCCGATGCACAGGCTATCGCCCGATCATCGAGGCGGCCGAAACGATGTATGAAGATACGAGCGGTAATGGCAACAGGGAGGGCTCCGGCGGCTGGACCCACAGCCCCTATTCGGTATCGGAGACAGGGGAGACCGGTGAGACCCACGAGCCCTCGGCGGGAGAGCGCGAGATGATCGAGCGCCTGCGCTCGATTCAACGCGCCGGCACGCTGGCCGTAACCGGACCGAACCTCACCGGCGGCCGGCACGCCTACTACGCCCCGACCGACCTGGCCACCTTCGCCGCGCTCGTCGAGAGCAACCCCGGTGCAACCATCCTCGCCGGCGGAACCGACATCGGCCTCTGGGTGACCAAGCATCACATGGACCTCGACACGATCATCTATCTGGGGGATGTCGAGGAACTCAAGGTCCTCGAGGTGACCGATACTCACATCGAGATCGGCGCCGCGGTGACGATTACCGACGCCTACGAATTGATCGGCGAGCACTTCCCGGACATGGGCGAGATGTACCGACGATTTGCGTCGCCACCGATCCGCAATGCAGCGACCATCGGCGGCAACGTCGCCAACAGCTCTCCGATCGGCGACTCGATGCCCGGACTGATCGCGCTCGGTGCGTCACTCGTTCTGCGCAAGGGTGCGAACACTCGGGAGCTACCACTCGACGACTTCTACATCGCCTATCAGAAGAACGCTCTCGAGACCGGGGAGTTCGTCGAGCGTGTGCGGATTCCACTCGAGCCGTCCGATCGCCGGTTCAGAACCTACAAGATCACCAAACGCTTCGATCAGGACATCTCCGCGGTCTGCGGCGCCTACAGCTTCCGGCTCGAGGAGGGCCGGGTCCGAGACGTTCGCATCTGTTACGGCGGGATGGCCGCGACCCCCAAACGAGCCAGTGAGTGCGAACAGGCGCTAGAGGGCAACGAATGGAACGAGTCGACGCTGGCGGCTGGCATGGAAGCCCTCGATCGCGACTACGCCCCGATCAAGGACATGCGGGCAAGTGTCGAGTACCGCAGCATGGTCACCCGGAATCTCCTCAGGAAGCTGTTCCTAGAGACCTCGGATTGGCAGGGAGAAACACGGGTGCTCGAGCACGGCGAGCATGGGAGCCTCAAAAATGCTGGATAAATCAGAGACCGAGACAACCATCAAAGGCAGGGTCGGAACGTCCCTTCCCCACGAAAGCGCTCACCTTCACGTCAGCGGCGAGGCACGCTACATCGACGACATCCCGGAGCCGATCGGCACCCTGCACGCCGCGATCGGCATGAGCGAGCGGGCCCACGCCCGCATCAAGTCGATCGATCTCGACCCCGTCAGAAGCGCGCCCGGCGTCGTCGATGTGGTGGTGGCCGGCGACATTCCCGGAGCCAACGACATCGGCGGTCCGGTCGGGGACGACCCGATTTTTGCCGATGGACTCGTCCAGTACGTCGGGCAATCGGTGTTCGCGGTGGCCGCCACCAGCGTCGAGCACGCTCGCCGCGCGGTCCTACTGGCAGTGATCGAATACCAGGACCTCGAACCGGTTCTCGATATCGACACCGCTCTGGAGAAGAAGTCTTTCGTCCTTCCGACCATGACCATGGCCAGAGGGAACGCGAAGCAGGCGATCCAAGATGCTCCCCACCGTCTTCGCGGTCAGCTCCGACTCGGTGGCCAGGATCAGTTCTACCTGGAGGGCCAGATCGCCTTCGCCCTACCCAAAGAGGACGGCGACATGCTGGTTCACAGCTCATCGCAACATCCGGGCGAGGTTCAGGTCGTGGTTGCGCATGCTCTCGGCAAGACCGCCAAGGACGTGGTTGTGGAGTGCCGACGGATGGGCGGAGGCTTCGGCGGCAAGGAAACCCAGCCGGCGCTTTTCGCGAGCATTGCCGCCTTGCTCGCGAGCCGGACCGGTCGGGCCGTCAAGATCCGCCCCGACCGCGATACCGACATGGTGATGACCGGCAAGCGTCACGGCTATCGCGTCGACTACGACGTGGGCTTCGACAAGGAGGGGCAGATCAAGGGCATCGAGTTCATGTTCGCCTCCCGGTGCGGCATGTCCGCGGATCTCTCGGGCCCGGTCAACGACCGGACCATGTTCCACGCCGACAACGCCTACTTCCTCGAGAACGTCGCCATCACCTCCCATCGCTGTAAGACCAACACGGTTTCCAACACCGCGTTTCGTGGCTTCGGCGGGCCGCAGGGCATGATGGCGATCGAGTGGGTGATGGACGAGATCGCCCGCTCGCTCGAGGTCGATCCGCTCGACGTTCGCATCCGGAACTTCTACGGCATCGGCGAGCGCGACATGACGCCCTACCGCATGAAGGTAGAGGACAACCGGCTCATGGACATCATCCCCGAGCTCGAGAAGACGTCTGACTACCGCAAACGGCGACGGGAGATCGACGAGTTCAACACTTCGAGTGAGCTGCTCAAGAAGGGACTCGCCCTGACCCCGGTCAAGTTCGGTATCTCGTTTACCGCCACCCACTACAACCAGGCCGGGGCGCTGATCCTGATCTACTCGGATGGAACGGTGCAGCTCAACCACGGCGGCACCGAGATGGGCCAAGGGCTCTTCACCAAGGTCGCGCAGGTCGTGGCCGAAGAGCTGCAGATCGACATCGGCAGGATCCGCTGCACCGCGTCCGACACCGCCAGGGTCCCCAACGCGTCGGCCACGGCGGCGTCTTCGGGGTCGGATCTGAATGGCATGGCGGCACAGGCCGCCGCTAGGACACTGAAGGAGCGACTGACCCAGTTCGCCGCCGGGCACTACAAGGTGACGCCCGAGCAGATCGAGTTCCGAAACGATCATGTCCACGTCGGCGACCAGCGCGTGCCCTTCGGTGAGCTCACCCAACTCGCCTGGCTGGGCCGGGTATCTCTGTCAGCGACCGGCTTCTACAAAACCCCCAAGATCCACTACGATCGATCCACGCTCACCGGCCGCCCTTTCTACTACTTCACCTATGGTGCCGCGGTCTCGGAAGTCCTGATCGACGTGCTGACCGGCGAGTACAAGGTCACGCGAGTCGACATCCTCCACGATGTCGGCAAGTCGCTGAATCCTGCGATCGACATGGGACAGATCGAGGGCGGCTTCATCCAGGGCATGGGCTGGCTGACTACCGAAGAGCTCTGGTGGAACGACAAGGGAGAGCTCCAAACCCACGCGCCCTCGACCTACAAGATACCGGTCGCAAGCGACATGCCCACCGAATTCAACGTCAACATGCTCGTCTCCGGACGCAACAACGAGCCGACGATTCATCGCTCCAAGGCTGTGGGTGAGCCACCGCTGATGCTCGCGCTGTCCGTTTTTTACGCGCTTAAGGACGCGGTGGCCAGCGTGGGCCAGCATCGGCTGAGCCCGCACATCAGTGCCCCAGCGACGCCGGAAGAGATGCTGATGGCGATCGACGACCTGAATCGGCGCTTGGCCGCCGAGAACGGCCGAGCCCGCGAAGGCGCTGCCTAGCCTGACCTTCTCACCAAGCTTCTACTCCGACGCTGCAAATGCCTGAATCTACTGCGTTACGCTCCTATCGTCCTCCTCGGCGTACTTCGAGTACGCCTGCGTCCGTCTCAGTCGCAAGCCTTGTATCTCCAGACATTTGCCGCGTCTCGTTAACGAACCTGGTGAGAAGGTCAGGCTAACCGTGTCGGAGCCAAGGAAAAAGAAGATCCGCACCTCTCGGGCCTATCCGCAGACGCCTGAGAGGGAACTCGACTATCTGTTCGAAATCCACGGCCAAGGGAATTACTCCAAGGTCTTCGACGTCCTCGTCAAACAGTTCGACGTACTTCAAAGCCGTGCCCAGCTGCTGCTCGGCCTGGTCACAATCACGCTGACGATCACCGGCTTTTCAGGGCCCAAGATCGCGGCATCGAGCCTCTTCTCCAAGGTCAGCATCTCCTATGGACTGGCCTTCATCCTGGTCTCCGCCGTGCTCATCCTCATGGGTCCGCTGCAGTTGCGTTGGGGGACCCGGCGCTGCAAGGACACGATCCGGGATTCGCTGGTTCACCTCATCATCCGGCGCAACGAACGAACCAAGAAATACCACCTGGCCTCGTTCTTCCTGATCGTCGGCCTCAGTGGCTACGTCGGTAGCGTGATCGGCTACCTCTTCAACGTTTAGCCCATGAGCACGCTGCACCGCGGCCATATCTTCCACTTGACCGGCACGCCCACCGTGCAGGAGGCCGCCGAGGCGCTGGTCGAGATCCCCGACGGGGCCTTGCTGGTCAACGACCGAGGGATCATCGAATGGTGCGGGCAATATGTGGACCGTCCGCAACTCGACGGCGACTCCGTCGCCTTGGTCGATCATGGCGACGCCTTCCTTTTGCCTGGTTTCGTCGACACCCACATGCATTTCCCACAGGTCAATTCGATCGACGCCTACGGCGGCGGTCAGCTGCTGGAGTGGCTCACCGAGTGCATCTTCCCCGCCGAAGCTCGGTTCGCGAACGAAGCGTTCGCGGTGGACGCCGCCAAAGAGTTCTGCCACCGACTCATTTCTGCCGGAACCACCACTTCCCTGGTCTTCGGCTCCGCCTTTCCGGTGGCTCAGGACGCGCTCTTCAGCGAATACCGGCGCCGTGGTCTGCGCGGTGTCATCGGGCGCGGCATCCAGACCGTCGGGCCCGACGCCGCCAAGCCGCTCATCACGAGCGAGCGTGACGCCATCAAGCTCACTCGTGACGAGATCGAGAAGTGGCACCCGAAATCTGAAGAAGAGGCCCGCGAGGCTCTGGTTTTCGCGGCAGTTGTCCCTCGCTTCTCCCTTTCCGTGACACCCGAGACCTTCGCCGCGCTCGGAGAGCTCTACGATCACTTTCGCGGCCAGGGCGTCTACTTCACCTCACACCTCAACGAGAACAACCGGCCGGGCGACGGTGAGATCGCGGCGGTCCTCGGAAGCTACGAGGTCGAAACCTACCTCGACACCTACGATGGCCGGTTCCTGCCCGGCAGCAAGAAGGGCGGCAAGAGCCTCTTGGGCCGGCGCAGCGTCATGGCCCACTGCGTTCACTGCCAGGATTCCGAACTCGAGCGCATGGCCGAGACCCAAACCTCGGTGGCGCACTGCCCCACCAGTCAGCTGTTTCTGGGCAGTGGCACCATGCCCTGGCAGCGAACCATCGCTGCGGGCGTCAACGTCGCCGCCGGCACCGATCTGGCGGCCGGCGACACCTGGTTCATTCCGGACGTCCTCAACGCCGCCTTCAAGGTTCACATCAGCGAGATCGGCGAGGAGGCCGCGTTGCACCCAGCCCAACTTCTCCATCTGGGCACGGTGGCCGGCGCCCGCGCTCTCGACCTCGAGGACCGGATCGGCAACTTCGATGCCGGTCGCGAGGCCGACTTCGTGGTCATAGACCCCTCGGCCTGGGAGCCCCTGGGCAACAGTCTCGAATGGGGGTTGCGCTCCGACGACCCGGTCAAGCGAACTCATGGGCGCCTGTTCACGGTCCTCATGGCCTGCAACGAGGTCGCGCTGACCGAGACCTACGTTCGGGGCAAGAAGCTGAATTAGAGGTTGTAACGGTTGGGCTTGTCCCGATCATCCGCCTCTTTTGTAGCGGTCGAGCTCTGTCTCGACCGTCTTCTGTTCCGATCGATGTCGGTCGGCACGAGGCCGACCGCTACAGTAGTGTCCCGGGCCGATTCGGCCCCGGAAAAGCGGTGACAGGCTACTCATTACGCAAGATGCCGGGGTCCGTTCGCGTCCTACCAGGTGATGGCTCGTTTTCCTCGCATCGTCGTCCCGGGAGTGCCGCACCACGTAACGCAACGCGGCGCCCGGCGAATGCAGGTCTTCTTCTCGGAGGACGACTACCGCTGCTACACCAAACTCCTGGCCCGACAGGCGCGCCGCCATTCCCTCGACGTCTGGACCTATTGCCTGATGCTACTTAGAGTTATCGGAGAGTCTCCTCTCCATAACCCAAAGCGTTCTGCACTGGAAGTATGTTCCCCAGCCGAGCCCCACTAATGGAGCGATCAGAATGGCCATCGACCAAACCGCAAATACCTTTGAGAGCATCCACACGACGACAATAGCGATAGTCTGTATCTGCGCATTGATATAACAGAAGCCGATCGTCCGGTACGCCAGCTTCAAGTACCAGGCAAAGAGCTGGGACAAACCCCGCCGGGTGGTGGCCAAAGTCGAATGGCACCAAGGTGAGCTGTTCCCGCGCCTCGGGTTCATCGTCACGAACCTGCGGTGGTGGGCGAAGAGGGTCGTGAGGTTCTACAACCAGCGCGGCATAGCGGAGCAGTGGATCAAGGAGGGCAAGCACGCGTTGAACTGGACGCGGCTGTCCTGTCCACGACTTTGACGACAATCAGGTACGGCTGCAACTATTCCTCCTGGCCTACAATCTGGCGAATTTCCTGAGGACTATTGCGCTGCCGTACGCGGTGAGCCACTGGTCGTTGACGACGCTGCAAACCAAGCTGATCAAGATCGGGGCGAAGGTGGTCCGACACGCCCGATACGTCACGTTCCAGATGGCCGCGGTGGCCGTGCCCCTTTCTGCCAACGTAGCTGAGACACTGGCCTCGCCAAGAAATAGTGTAGGGCGGATGGAGGTGAGACGAAATGACAATGAACCCGAAGCAAAGTCTGGTAGCGCTGGAGGAGCCGGGATTTCCGGCCTCAGGGGAGGGACACGAGGAGCGTAGCGACGAGAGCCCCTCCCCTGAGGCCACCGCAACCGCTGTACCCGACCCGGAGACGCCCGAGAAGGCGCAACGTCGGCGATTCAAGGCCGAGTACAAGCTCGGCGTTCTCGAGGAGGCCGATGCGTGCGAAGCGTCGGGTGAAGTGGGCCGGCTCCTCCGGCGCGAAGGTCTGTATTCCTCGCACTTGGCCTCGTGGCGCAAGGCCCGGCGCACAGGGTCTCTGGCCGGGCTTTCCAAGCGCCGGGGGCGCAAGCCCAAACCGCTCAACCCTCTGGCCAAGAAGGTCGAGAAACTCGAGCGTGAAGTGGACCGTTTGCATGACGATCTGCGCAAGGCCCATTTGATCCTCGATGTCCAGGGAAAAGTTGCCGGGCTGCTGGGATTGAGCTTCGACGACGGGAAGAGTTCCTGATGGCCGCGCGTGAGCTTTCCGAGCAGGTTGGCGTCCAGCCGGCCTGCCGGGCTCTCGCCGTGTCGCGGGCCACCTTCTACCGTCGCCTGAAGCCGTCCACCGGGCGAAAGCAGCCCCGTCCGACTCCCGCCCGGGCCCTCAGTCGCGCCGAACGCGACGCTGTGCGCGAGACGCTGTGTTCGCCGAGCTTCGTGGATCGGGCGCCGGCCGAGGTCGTCGCCACCTTGCTCGACAAGGGCACCTACCTGTGCTCGGAGCGTACGATGTACCGTATCCTGGCCGCCGACGCGCCGGTCAAAGAGCGGCGCAACCAGCTGCACCATCCCCGCTACGCCAAGCCCGAGTTGGTGGCCACCGCGCCCAACCAGGTCTGGTCTTGGGACATCACCAAACTCAAGGGGCCGAGAACATGGATCTGGTACTACCTCTACGTCCTGCTCGACATCTTCAGCCGCTACGTGGTCGGCTGGATGGTGGCCGAGAGGGAGAGCACCGCTTTGGCCAAGCAGCTGATCGAAGAGAGCTGCAGCAAGCAGGGCGTTGCGCCGGGCGAGCTCATCCTTCACAGCGACCGAGGCTCGCCGATGACCAGCCAGGGCACGGCCCAGCTCTTGGCCCGGCTCGGTGTCATTCGATCGCTGTCGCGACCCCGGGTGTCGGACGACAACCCCTTCTCGGAAGCCCACTTCAAGACCCTGAAGTACCACCCGGGCTTTCCCGATCGCTTCGGCTCGATGGAACACTCGCTGAGCTTCTCGAGAACCTTCTTCCCCTGGTACAACACCGAGCATCGCCACAGTGGCATCTCGATGTTGACGCCCGAGGATGTCCACTACGGTCGCGCAATCAGCATCCTCGACCAGCGCCGCGAGGTCCTCGCGGCGGCCTACCAGGCCCACCAGGGGCGCTTCGTTCGCGGACTGCCCATACCCAAACAACTACCCTAAGCTGTCTGGATCAACCCGCCCGGAAAGCACCAATCCTCGCAGCCCCAGGGTCACTAATTAACCATGACGAGTGTCTCAAAGTTGTTGACAGGCTCCGGCACAGCATTTCACCGCCAACTGGGTTTCTCGCCTTTGAACCAACAAACGGCAACAAAACCAGCTGAAATGGCAACAGCGTAGAGCAGAAACAAGCCCATCCCGTACCTAAGCAGGAATGCTCCAACTGTGACGAGAACGAGATACCCAATGAACACCACCCACCCTTGCCAGGTGATTGGCAAACCCCAGCCCCACCCGTGTTTGTTAGCTGGGAACCAAACTTCCCTCTCACGCTCGTTCATCGGAGGTCGCTGCTGCCTAATCTAACAGGTTAGTCTGCGCCCGAATTCAAACCGCAAACGGTGAATCGGGTGCACATAATGGTTTTCGGCAGGGGCGACCTGCATCAGCAAAGAGAGCCCAAGAAGCTTGCCGATCGGAGCCACCCGGTGGAGTGTCGGGCGAGTGGTTATGGTGAACGCCACGTCCAAATAATCCGGAGGTAGTCCATGTCCCGATAATGAGAGCGCGGCCGCTTCGAGCGGTGATTCGGGCTTGTGATCCCTGGTACGTCTTGCATTCACTGTGATTTCGATTGCGCTCGAAATTATCACAGGCCTCAGGATTCAGAGCTGATCGAGAGGGCTTCGCACGCCTTTACCGCCCTTGTTGAGGACATGGGTGTAGATCATCGTGGTTTGCACGTGCCCTCCGAGTCGTCTGAAAAGTCCGGTCGAGAAAAACCCTGAAGGCTGATATTTCGTACCATGGCTAACGACCTGAGCAGGAGTCGTTCCATCGACTACCCCAGGACCCCCACCAGGACACCCGATGGTAGGGTCCAAGGTCTCGCCGCCCTCACCCAGCGCCTCTACCCCACAGTTCCAGGAGATTTCTTGATGAAGAAGACACGCCACGCGATCTTTCTGCCCCGGCTGCCCATCCGGCCCCGGCTTCCCCGGCTACCCCGGCTACCCCGGCTACTGATACTCCTGGCGCTACTCGCGCCGATCGCTTTCAACGCCTCGGCTCCGGCCTACGCCGCTGGCTCCACCGCCACTGCCGCCACCTCCACCGCCACTGCCGCCACCTCCTCCCCATTCACCTACCCCGCCACCGAGCGCATCGAGCACTACGACGATTACCACGGCACCAAGGTGCACGACCCCTACCGCTGGCTCGAGGACGACGTGCGTGAATCCGAGAAGGTCGCGACGTGGGTCGAGGAACAGAACAAGGTCACCTTCGCCTACCTCGACGGGATTCCCGAGCGCGACCGCATCAAGCAGCGCCTGACCGAGCTTTGGGACTACGAGAAGCTCTCGACTCCGTGGCAACAGGGCGGGCGCTACTTCGTGTTTCGCAATGACGGGCTCCAGAATCAGGACGTGCTCTACGTCAAGGACTCGTTCGAGGGTGAAGAGCGCGTGCTGATCGATCCCAACACCTGGTCGGATGACGGCACCGTGGCGATGCGCAGCAACTCGGTCGATCCCACCGGCAGGTATCTCGCCTATGCCGTGAGCGACGCCGGCTCGGACTGGCAGACCTGGCGCGTGATGGATGTCGGCTCGGGCGAGCTTCTCGACGACCAGCTCGAGTGGGTCAAATTCTCGGGCGCCGACTGGACGGCCGACGGCAAGGGTTTCTTCTACGGCCGCTACGACCAGCCCGAAGAGGGCGCCGAGTTTCAGTCGCTCAACCTGAACCGAAAGATCTACTATCACCGGATCGGCACGCCACAGTCGGACGACGTGCTCGTCTACCAGCGCCCCGACCACCCGGAGTGGGGTTTCTGGCCGGCGGTCACCGAGGACGGCAAGTACCTGGTGCTTCACACATCGATCGGCACCGACGCGCGCTATCGAATCTTCTATCGCGACTTGAGCGAGCCGTTCAGTGGCATGGTCGAGCTGATCGACAACTTCGACTACGAATACACCTTCATCGCCTCGAACGGTCCGGTCTTCTACTTCCAGACCAACAGCGACGCGCCGAAACGACGCTTGATCGCGATCGACACCGAAAATCCGGCGCCAGAGAACTGGCGCGAGGTGATCCCCGAGAGCGAGGCGACGCTGAACGGCGTCAACTTCGTCAACGGCCAGTTCCTGGCCGAATACCTAGAGGACGCCAAGACCGCGGTGCGGATCTACGAGGAGTCCGGCGAGCATGTGCGCAATATCGATTTCCCCGGCATCGGCACCGCCCGGGGGTTCGCTGGCGACCACGACGACACCGAGACCTTCTACAGCTTCTCGAGCTTCACCACCCCGACGTCGGTCTACCGCTACGATCTCGTCAGCGGGAAGAGTGATCTTCTCGACACCGCTCAGGTCGATTTCGACCCTGCCGACTACACCGTCCGGCAGGTGTTCTACGAGTCGAAGGACGGTACTCGT
>JADFQD010000067.1 GCA_022561975.1 Acidobacteriota bacterium | reverse complement strand
AAAACGGCGGGCCGGGAGCCACGATTCGGCACCACATCGATGTACATGGCCACATACTACCACAACTATTCCGTCCTTGCAACGTGATCATGTGTCATATACATGGGTACACTTTTGCAGGCAAGAATCCTCCTAAACCCTGCAAAGACAACCAGTAGCATCTATTTCACGAGCTGTTTTCCTGGGAACTTCGGTCTAGCCGGACCTTCTCACCAAGCTTCTACTGCGACGCTGCGAACCTGGTGAGAAGGTCCGGCTACGTCTTGGCGTCGTACCAGGTCTTGCCGTGTCCGAGGTCGACCACCAGCGGGACCTCGAGCGGCTCGACCTGCTCCATCTCGTGACGCACCAGTTCGCTCACGGCGGCGACCTCTCCATCCGGTACCTCGAGCACCAGTTCGTCGTGGACGGTGAGCAGCAACTTGGACTCGGGCTGTTCCCGGGCCAGCCGCCGGTCCACCCGAATCATCGCGAGTTTCAGCAGATCGGCGGCCGTCCCTTGAATGCGCGCGTTGATCGCCATGCGCTTGGCGTTTTCGCGCAAGTTATGGTTACGGCTATTGATGTCGGGTAGCCAACGAATACGTCCGTACAGTGTCTCGACCTTGCCGTTCTTCTTCGCGCTCTCGATCGTACTGTCCATGTATTCTCGAACGGCTCCATAGCGATCCAGATAGGCCTGGATGAAGCGCTCCGCCTCGGCCTTCGGGATTTTCAGGTTCTGAGCCAAACCAAACGCACTCATGCCATACATGATGCCGAAGTTGATCACTTTGGCCGCTCGCCGCTGCTCGGGCGTGACCAGGGCCGTGGCCACGTCAAAGACGCCCGCGGCGGTTGTAGCGTGAATGTCTTCGCCGGCCCGAAAGGCCTCTATCAGAGCGGGCTCCTCGGCGATGTGAGCCAGGACTCGCAGCTCGATCTGGCTGTAGTCCGCCACCACAAGCGTCCGACCTTCCGGCGCGACGAAGGCTTTGCGAATCTGCTGGCCCTGCTCGGTACGAATCGGAATGTTTTGCAGATTCGGGCTTGCCGAGGAAAGACGACCGGTGGCAGCGACCGCCTGGTGGAAACGCGTATGCAGGCGTCCGTCGGTCGCGACCAGAGTCGGAAACGTGTCAACGTAGGTCGATTTCAGTTTCGCTACCTCCCGAAAACTCAGAATCTTCTCGGGCAGCTCGTAGCCTCGGATCGCCAACTCTTCCAGAGTTCCCGAATCGGTCGAGTAACTCTTGGTCTTTCGCGTTTTCTTGATCACTGGATATCCGAGGCGTTCGAACATGATCTCGCCCAGCTGCCGGGGCGAGTTGATGTTGAACTTGTCGCCGGCGATCTCATAGATGGCGGTTTCGAGCGCCGCGAGTTCCTCGGACATCTTGCTCGACATCCCTCGTAGGAACTCGGTGTCGAGGAGAATGCCGTGCTCCTCCATTCGCACCAGCACCGAAACCAGAGGCGCTTCGATCCTCTCGTAGAGGCTTTCGAGCTGGTTCTGCTCGAGCTCTTCCCGCATGGCAGCCGCCATTCGCCGCGGTAGATCGATCCGCTCCGCGGCAAAGGCCAGCAGCCCCTGCGAGCCGATCGGGGGCTCCTGCGCCTTGCCCCAGCCGGCGTCGGCCTCGGTCAGGGCTCGTACCCCGAGTCGATCCATCACGACTTCTTCGAGTCCATGGCTCCGGGCCGCGCTACGGAGCAGATAGGACACCAACATGGTGTCGAAGAGAGTCGCTTCCACCCTCAGGTTCTCGTCGTTCGCGTCGTTCTCTTCGTGCTTGTCGTTCCTGGCCAGCAGCCGAAGAACTTCTTTGAGATCGTGGCCCGCGAGAACACGGCCGGCTTCGCCCAGCCAATCTCGCAGAGAGACGAGAGCGTCGCGTGCGACCTCCTCGCGCCGGAAGTCCACATAGAAGACCCCTGCTTCTCCATCGGGCCCATCCGGCCCACCTGAGACGGCAAGCCCCAGAGGGAGCCTGTCTGAACCACCTGAGCCAGACAGCCCGCTCGATCCGCTCGATGGCCCGATCGCCGCAAGAAAGATCTCGCCCGCGAGCCCGTCGACCACCTTCTTCCAGGCGGCGGGCGTCTCGACTTCGACCGCGGCGGCAATTGGATGCTCGGGCGGCTCGGTGGTCGGCTCGGCACCGAGTTCCTCGAGCAGGCTGTAGAACTCGAGTTCCCGATAGAGTTCGCGCAGCGCGTCGCGATCGGGTGCCGACAGGCGCAGCGCCTGCGGGTCGAACTCTACGGGTAAGTCGGTGTGAATCGTGACCAGCTCCTTCGACAACTCGGCTTGGTCGCGATGCTCGGTCAGCCCGGTGCGATAGCTTTTGCGAGTCACCTCATCGGCTCGGTCGAGCAGCGTTTCGAGGTCCCCAAACTCTCGAATCAGCTGCAACGCCCCCTTCTCACCGATCCCCGGCACCCCGGGGATGTTGTCTACCGAGTCGCCCTTGAGCGCCATGATGTCGATGACCCGGTTCGGCGGCACGCCCAAGTCCGCCTCCACCATCGCGGCGTCATAGGTCTTCTCGCGACCCGTGTGGTACATCGAAACGTGATCGTCGACGAGTTGCAGAAGGTCCTTGTCGGCGCTCACCAGGGTCACCTCAAAGCCCGCCGCCGCGGCCTTCTTGGCCAGGGTACCGAGAACGTCGTCCGCCTCGTAGGCCACGAGTTCGAGAATCGGGATCCGCAGCGCCTCGAGGAGCTTCCGGATGTACGGCAGTTGCCGTTTGAGATCCTCGGGCGTCGGGCTGCGGTTGGCCTTGTAGTCCTTGAACTTCTCGGTGCGTACCGTGGGCTCCGAGACGTCCCAGGCGACGCCGATCAATTCGGGTTTCTCCTCCCTGAGCAGCTTTCTGAGCATGTTGTGGAAACCGTAGATGGCGTTGGTCGGGAAGCCCTTCGAGTTGGAAAGTTCCCGAATCGCGTAGAAAGCGCGAAAGATGTTCGAGTAGCCGTCGATCAGATAGAGACGCTCGCGCTTTGCCTTGGCCATCGTGCGGCATTGTAACGAGTCGGGGACATGAAGAATCGTGTCCCCGATCCGCGCTAGGATCGCACAGCACGGGAGAAGACGAGCATGGAGCAATACCTCGGCATTATGGGTTTGGGTTCGTGGATGATCATGGGGCTGGTGGCCGGTGCGATCGCCAAGTTCTTGCTGCCCGGCAAGGACCCGGGCGGGTGCATCATGACGCCGCTGATCGGCGTCGTCGGCGCCTTGATCGGCGGCTCTATCGCCACGTATTTCGACTTCGGCGGTATTTCGGGCTTCGACATTCGAAGCCTCGTCATCGCCACGCTCGGCGCGATCATCCTGCTCATCGTCCTGCGCCTGTTCAAGGGCGACAGAGGGAACAAGAAAAACCGCTAGCCTGAGCCGGCGGCGTTGCCGGCAACCTACATTCCTCCCGCACAAGCTAGAATCCGTCGATGAAAATTGGTCGCCAACTGACTGGTTCCCTCGCACTCAGCGCCGGGGGTTTGATGGTCCTTGCGATCCTGGCCTGGGGGGAGACCCCACCGGACCGCGCCGTGGAATTGCGCAACCGCGGTTTTGGTGAGCTCGAGAACGAACAGCCCGCGAAGGCGGAGCTGTCGTTTCGCGCGCTCGCCGAACTCACCCCGGACGACCCGCTGGCGTTCGCCAACCTCGCGATCTCCCTGCTGCGCCAGCAGAAAACCGACGAAGCGATGGAGGCGATCGCGAAAGCCGAGGCAAAGTCTCCGAACAACCCGAAGTTGATTGCGATCCGAGGCGAGATTCTCAGCTGGTCAGGCAAGAACGAGGCCGGCCTCGAGGCTTTCCGTGAAGCCGGCCGACTGGCACCCAATGATCTCGAAGCCCAGTACTCGCTCTACCGAGCCGCGACCACCTTCGGCACAACCGGCAGCGACGGCGCTGCGCGGAGCGCGGCGGAAGCCCTCGACCGCTTGGCTCGGTTGCGGCCCGAGAACCTCGTGGTCCTGTTGCAAATCGGAAAGTCGGCCCGCGAGAGTGATGATCGCACCCGCGCGACCGGCGCCTATCTGCGCATCCGCGAACTCATTTGGCAGGCTCCGCAGGGTGCCGACCGCCTGCTCGAGCAGGTGTTCGAGAAACTCGAAAGCGACGACCTCGGGGGCGCACGGGTGCCTTCTCTTCGTCTCGAAAACGTCCTCAAGGTTTCCGCCATGTACCACGAGAGCTTGCGGGAGCTGCAAACCGGGATTCAGGGAATTCCGTTGACGACGCTTCGGAACGAGCCGCCGGTGACCTCTTTCGGCACTCCGGCAAAGGTCGAGTTCCGCTCGATCGCGCTCTCCGATGGGGGCAGCGGGGGCGCCCTAGCCGCAAGCCCCGGCCTGGACGTGCGGCTGGCGGATTTAACCGGCGACGGCCGGCCCGAGATCATTCGACTCACCGACGACTCGGGCTCCGGCTCCCGGCAAGTCCAAGTGCTCGAAGGCGATGGCGCCCAGCTGGCCGCAGTCGATGCTGCCGGCGCCCAGAGACTCCTGGTCGCCGACTTCGACAACGACGGCGCCCTCGATGTTTTCGCCTATGGCCCTAGCAAAGGCGCCAGCCACTTCTTCACCGGTTCCGGTGACGGCAAACTGACCGAGCGAACCGAAGACTTCGGACTGAGTGCAGCGTACGGCGGGGCGGCCGTGGTGCTCGACTTCGACATCGAGGGCGACTTGGACCTTCTGGTCGCCAGTGCGTCCGGCGCCGAGCTCTATCGCAACAGTTTGAGCGGAGCGCTCGAGCCGGTCGGCGCGAAGAGCTTGCCGGCCCTCAACTTCGACGCACCTTCCGGAGCGCTCGCGAGCGATCTGGACCGCGACGGTGACTTGGATATCTTGATCCTCGACGAGTCGGGCACGACGCGACTGGACAACCTGCGCCAGGGCCGATTCGCGGTCCGCGAAGACGAGATTGCGCTGACCGGAGCGAAATCGATCGCCAGCGCCGATTTCGACAATGACGGCTGGCCCGATCTGGTGACGGCCGGCGCCGGAGTGCGGTTCTGGCGCAACAACCGGGGCGACTTCGAGGCCTGGGATCTGGGCAAGTCTCTGCAGACCTCGGCTCGCTTCACCGCATTGGCCGTCTTCGACGCCGACAATGACGGCCGTCTCGACCTCGCGGTCGGCGGTCCGGGCGGACTGGCCGTGCTCGCTCAACGCGAGAGCGGCTTCGCCTTCTTGCCGGTCGAATGGGGACCTCGGAGCGTCAACTCGCTGGCGGCCGCCGATCTCGACGGCGACGGCGACGTCGACCTGGTCGCTGAAACCGACGAGGGTGTCTTCGTGCTCGACAACTACGGCGGCAACAGCAATCACTGGTTGACGTTGCGCTTGAAGGGACTGGTGAAGGGCAACAGCAAGAACAACATCTTTGGTCTCGGTGCCACGCTCGAAGTCCGCGCCGGCACGGCCTACCAATTTCGCGAAGTGTCCGCCGACGTCACGCACTTCGGACTCGGCCAGATCGATACACCGGACCTGGTCCGGGTGGTCTGGACCAACGGCGTGCCACAGAACCGTTTCGAGCCTGGCCCCAATCAGTACATCGTCGAAGAGCAAGTGCTCAAGGGCAGCTGCCCCTTCGTGTACGCGTGGAACGGGGAGAGCTTCGTGTTCGAGTCCGACCTTCTGTGGGGATCGCCGGCCGGACTGCCGGTTGCCGAGGGCGTCTGGGCCGGTGCCGACGCCGAAGAACTGGTGCGTCTCGATTCCCTGCAGGCTCGAGACGGTCTCTACGAGCTGCGGGTCACGGAAGAGCTCTGGGAGGCCGCCTTCTTCGATTACAACCGCCTCTGGGTCGTCGACCATCCCATCGATACCGAGGTCGCCAGCTCGCTGAAAATCATTCCGGGCCGAATCATCGAGGACCGGGTCCTTACCAGTCGAGCCCTGCGGCCGGTTTCCCAGGCTTGGGACGCAACCGGCCGCGAGGTCACCTCGCGCGTTCGAAAGCGCGATGACGTCTACGCCGACGGCTGGAGCCCGAGCGCCTACCAGGGTGTCGCCAGCGAGCCCTGGACCTTCACGTTCGACCTGGGCGAGGCGCCCGACCAGCGGGTTCGCCTGCATCTGGACGGCTGGATCTTTCCCGCCGACGCCAGCCTCAATCTCGCGCTCGATCAGCGCCGAGACCTGAGGTTGCAAGCGCCGCACCTCGAGATGCTGACCTCGACGGGGTGGGTCTCACTGCTCGAGGACATGGGTTTTCCGGCCGGGAAGACCAAAACCATGGTCGTCGATACGCCCGAGCTGCCGCACGGCGTCAGCCGCTTGCGCATCGTTTCGAACCAATGGCTGTCGTGGGACCGAATCGCCTGGACCGTCCAACCGGTCGACCAATTGGCCGTGGTGGTGGCCCGTTTGGAGCCGAAGACCGCCGAACTCCGCTTTCGCGGCTTTTCCCGGCTGTTGAGAAAGGCTCCGAACGCGCCGCACGTCTTCGACTACAGCCAGACTTCGACCGACTCTCCGTGGCTGCCCTTCCCAGGCAGCTACACCCGCTATGGCGACGTGCGGGAGCTGCTTCTCGAGTCCGATTCCCGCAGTGTCGTCCTTGGCATGGGCGACGAGATGGCGCTGGTCTTCGATGGTTCGAAGCTGGACGAGCCCGCCGCCGGCATGCGGCGGTCCTTCTTTCTCGAGAGTCACGGCTGGGACAAGGACGCCGACCGCAACACCTTCGCTGCGGCCCAGGTCGAGCCGCTCCCCTTCCGCGGCATGAGCGGCTATCCCTACGGCGCCGATGAGTCGTTCCCGGATACGCCGCTGCATCGCGACTACCTAGAGACGTACCAGACGCGAGTGATCGAGTAAGTCGGGAGGGGACCACTTCGAAAACCAGTTGGGAGGGGACACCTAGGAAAGGTGTCCCCAATCCCTATTCGGGTTCGATGCCCAGCTTGCGCTCCAGCCGTTTGACGCGGCTTCGCAAGCGCTCCAGCTCTTGCTCGACATCTCGCCGCCGATCGGCGCCGGAACTCACGTACCGGGCACCGGCCTCGGCGACAACCTCGCCGCTCGCGATCTCGGTGACAGAGATGCGCAGATCCAGGGCCTCGGCCAACCTCACTAGATTGGCAAGTGTGGGATTGACCGCGAGCTTGCCTCGGCGCCACCGAGTCATCTGCTCTCTACTGATGCCGGCGAGATCGGCTTTTTTGCCGATCTCCCCCACTGGTATCTCGCGCACTTTTTCGAGAAAAAATCTTGCCAGCTGCGACATGGATGTCAACAAGAATACACCTGGATGCCTCTCCAAAATTGACATTGATATCATTGCCTTAAACAGCAATAGTAATTGCCATGTACAGCAAGCACCCTCTTCAGCGCTTCCTTGACCGTCACGGCCTTTCGCAGTCCGATCTGGCCAGAGCAATGCACATCTCTCGGGAAACCGTGAACCGTTGGATCCGCGGGCACAACATTCCGGTGGGCGAGAATCTCATCAGGGCCGTCGACTTCGCCAAACGCTTCGAGTCGCACCTGGAAGCCCACGAGCTCTTCCCCACGAGCGCCCGCCATCATGATTCGCTCGCGGGTTCCTCCGAAATTACCAGTCAATGGGGCGAAGCTTGCGCCATCTGCGAGGTGCCATGGAACGAAGCCACAGAACACCTGCCGCTCGCACTTCTCCATCCCGAGATCGGCACCCATCCGGCCGGGGATCTTTGCCAAGCCTGCGCCCGACGGACCGGCACCGACCCGACCGACGAACAAACGGAGCCCGGCCTAGGGCCTGGCTCAGGGCCTGGCTCAGGGAAAACTCGGTCATGAGGCCATCCCCCGCACTGCAGGTCTCATGCCCTCACCTCGAAGACCGTGACGCCCGCCCAGGCTTTCTGTTACCAAGAAAATCCAGGCCGCTGCAGATCACTCTCGACGGCGGCGGAACTCCCGTTATCGTTCGGATCTGCGCAGCCTGCGCCACGCGGCTAGGCGCAGCTGACGGCAAGATCAGTTCCTTGCGCCTCGCAGCCTTGACCGTTCTCCACCGGCACCTCCACTCGCGGCTGTCCAACATTCTCGAAGGCTTTCGCGAGATCGTCCCACTTCTGTGCACGGACCCCGACGGTCCCTATCCGCCCCAGGTTCAATCGGTCTCGAGTTCTCGTGTCACTCGAAGTCGTAGTCGAAAGTGATCGAGTATTCGTCCTGGTGGCCGGCCGCGAACGCCACCTCACCCTGCAGCCCCACCAACTTCGCGGTCGCCGAGCCCGGAACCACGCGCCACACCGACTTCACCGTTCCGCCCTCGAAGGTTCCACGGTGCTCGAAGACAAAGCTCCCCGACTTGCCGTCGAGACTGCCGGTAACTATTTCAAAACCCGAGAAGACCGCCGAACCGTCCGAGCGGTAGAGCATTTGATACTCGACCCGGCCCTCGCCCTCGAGTCCTCCTCGATAGCTCTTGGTAACGACGGCTCTCTTGAGAGTCGGGCCCTTCTCGACCTCCTCGATAACGGATTCGTCCCAGCCCTTGATCGCGAACGTAACGGCGGCTTGCGCGCACATAGTAGGTTTCTTTCTAGGCCTCAGCTGCCTTGGGCCCGCGCAGGATGCGCGCGGGCAGGAGTAGCACCGCTTTGAGGAACTGGAAGACACCGTCCACGGCGATCCCCAAGAGCCGGAAAGGCAGGAGCAGCAGCCACACGAACGGGTACGCGATGAGAGCCAGAAGCGCCAGTGGCCAGCAAACCACGAGCAGTATGAGCCAGAGCAAAAAAGTCCACATTTTTACCTCCACCGCTATTGTACGCGCCCGGAGGGAGCAAGTTCCACGGAATCGCGCGCCAGTTCGAACAGGACCGTGCCCTCCTCGGCTCCGGCTCCAAGCTCAACGAAGCCGCATTTCTCGAGACGCTCGGTGGTCAAGCTCAAACGGCTACCGGCAGTCATCCGCGAAGACTATCGCCGCCGTCGCGCAATCCGCAAGAGCTGCCGGCGGTCGACTCGGACCTTGGCAACCACCTTGCCGTCCCGACGCAACACCGGCACCGTGTCTCCGAAGCGATCCCTCAATGCGGCATCGCGATCGACGTCTACCGTTTCGTAGCGCAGACCAAGCGAGGGCAGTACCGCGTCGAGAACAGCCTTCATCTCATCGCAGAGATGACACCGCTCCCGGGTCAGCAGCTCGAATGCCGGGGAAGCCGTGGCGGCGCGGAAAACCAAGCTGCAGCAAGTGACGCCGGCCTCGGCCTTGATCAATTCCGAGAGCTCCACCGTGCGCACGTCGAGGCCCGCTCGCTCGAGTTGTGCGCGGGTCCGGGTGTATTGCGCGGGCACAAGTGCCTGGGAATCGATCACTAGAACATTGGCCGCAGCGGGTTCCTTGGGATCAATCGTCAGCACCTCGACGCCGTCGAAAGCCGCGGCGTCCACCCAGTCCGGGTTGATGAGCAGCGTTTCGGGAGCCACTCGGGTCGCGGCTGACTTGAGATGCAGGCAGCCGGCCAATTCCACCGCTGTCACCGAGTAGCCGCCTGGCGCCACAAGCTCGCGTAACTGATCGACGCCCTCTGAATTACTACGACTGGAGCGCCCTACGTAGAGATGCCTGGCGACTTGGAGCACGTCGCCGCCGTCCAGCAGCCCCGGGGCTCGAATGTGGACCAGGGGTCGGTAGGTCTCGAGTTTCCGAGCGACGCTAGACCGTTCACCCCGCCTCGAAGTCGCTCCCGGTCGAGTGATGACGGCGATCTTGTCCAACACCACAGCCACGTCTTCGACAAACACCGAATCCGGGAAATCCGGCTCGGCCGGTAGCCTCTCCAGTCGACAACCGAACTCCTGCAAGCGCAGCTCGTAACCACGATGCTGTTGGCGAGCCAGCGCGAGGTCGATCGGCTCTCGCTCGAGGTGGGTCAGCTCACAGCGGTTGAAGGCAGGACTGACCTCCCGGGTCAGAGCAATGCGGGCCTCTTGGGGCGCGATGAAAGCCTCTATCGGAGCAGGGACAGATTCAGGCATTCTCGGCGTCGGAAGCTGAAGGCTGGTGGGCGGGCGAGCTATCCCTGGCCTGCTGGAAGCTGCTCAGGACTTCGAGGCAGGTGTCGATATCGATGGGCGTGTGATCGGCGGAGATCTGAAAACGGATCTCCTCGTCGCCCTTGGGAACCACCGGAAAGTTCAGGCCGGTCGCCAGAACGCCGTTCGACCGGAGATGCTCCACCAACGCGGACGTGCGGCCGGTATCGCGCACCATCAGCGGCACCACCGGGTGCTCACCGGGGATGGTTTCGAAACCGCGCTCCACCAGACCGATCTCGAAGCGCCGGGTCATGGCACGCAGATGTTCGAGGAGTTTCCTGCCGGTCGGGCTGTCGAGCACCTCGAGCGCCGCCAGCGCGGCCGCCGCCTCCGCCGGGGTAATCGGGTTCGAGTAGATGTAGAAGGCTGCCTGCTCGCGCAGAAAGCGCTGGATCAGGCTGCTGCCGGCGACATAGCCGCCGTTGACCCCGAGCGCCTTGCCCAGGGTCGCGATCAGCAGATCGACGCCTTCGCAGTTCGTGTACTCCTCGGTGCCGCGCCCGGTTTTGCCGAAGGCGCCGACGCCGTGAGAGTCGTCCACGACAACCAGGGCATTCTCGGCAAACGCATCGTCGTACTTGCGCGCCAGGGCCACGATCTCGGCCAGCGGCGCATGGTCGCCGCGCATGCTGAAGATCCCGTCGGTCACGATCACAGCCCGCGCGCAGTTCTCCGAAGCCTTGGCGAGCGCCGCATCGAGTTCGCCCATGTCGAGGTGCGGATAGACGTATTTCTCTTTGGGCCGTGCCAGGCGGATGGCGCTGATGATGCAACTGTGGTTGAGCGCATCGCTGATCACCGCGGTCTCGGGCGTCAACAGCGGCGGCAGCGTGCCCATGGTCGCGGCATAGGCCGAGCTGAACAGCATCGCGCTCTCGCGGCCGTGAAACTCGGCCAGTCGCTGTTCCAGCCGCAGGTGAATGTCATAGGTCCCGCTGATGAACCGGACCGCTCCCGGGCCGGTGCCAAAGGCGCGCGTCGCCTCCTCCTCGGCGGCGATCACCTCCGGCCTTAGCGACATGCCCAGATAGCTGTTCGAGTTCATGCGCAGGAAGCGCTTGCCATCCTCTCCCTGCAGCTCGAAACGCGGCCCCAGGCCTCCCCCGGCCGGTATGACCCTAGTAAACACGGTCTCGACACCCTTCGCTCGTCCCTGCGTTTCGAGCTCGGCCAACTGATTGGCCAGAACTTCACGCAATCGATCGCTCGGCATCGCCGTCAGTCTCCTTGTTCTCGAACAGCGACGCGAAGTTTCCGTTCGAGATTCTCGAGCATGTCTCTTGTCATGCTGGCGAGATCATGCTCGGGGTCCCAATCCCATTCGCTGCGTGCGGCGCTGTCTTCAATCGAGTGCGGCCAGCTGTCGGCGATGGCCTGCCGGACCGGATCGACCTGATATTCGATCCTGAAATTCGGTACGTGCTCTCGGATCTCGGTAGCCAGCTCTTGCGGGGTGAAGTTCATAGCGGTCACGTTGAACGCGTTGCGATGGACGAGGCGTTCTGCATCAGCCTCCATCACCTCGATCGCAGCCTTGATCGAGTCCGGCATGTACATCATGTCGAGCCTTGTATCCGGCTCGAGAAAGCACGTGTAGCGTCGATTGCGAACCGCATTGTAGAACATCTCGACCGCGTAGTCGGTCGTACCTCCGCCGGGCACCGCGACGTGAGAGATGATCCCGGGAAACCTCAGGCCGCGAGTGTCGATACCGAACCTGAAGTGGTAGTAGTCGCAGACCAGCTCACCCGCGACCTTGGTCACGCCATACATCGTAGTTGGCCTCTGGATCGTGTCCTGCGGCGTCTGGTCGCGCGGCGTGCCCGGACCGAAGACCCCGATCGAACTGGGAAAAAAGACCGCACACCGGTTCTGGCGCGCCACTTCGAGCACCCGATAGAGGCCGCCCAGGTTGACGTCCCAGGCTACCTGGGGTCGCTCCTCGGCCACCGCCGAAAGCAGAGCCGCGAGATGATAGATGGTGTCGATGCAGTGCTTGGTGACGACCTGCTCGATCCGGCGTTGGTTGGTGCAGTCCAGATACTCAAAAGCACCCACCCCGGTGTCCGCGCCGCCCTCGGCGCTCCGCCGCATCATCTTGATGTCCGAAGCGACGACCAGTTCGACCTCCGGTCGCCGGCGCAGAGCCGCCACCAGTTCGGAGCCGATCTGGCCGAGCGCGCCGGTCACCAGGATTCTCTTCATCTTCAATAACTCCGAAAGGGCGTTGGTGCATGAATCGGCGTCGGCTCCAGGCTAACATCGCCAGATACTCGGGGCGCAACTGGGGCTTCTACGCCGATGCGGCCCGCGGGAAACGCCACAAGCTAAAGGGTATACTGCCGCCAGCCTGGGAGGGGACTCCGATGAGCGACGAAGCAGTGAAACAGCGGGTCTGTTTCGTGGTGATGGGCTTCGGAAAGAAGACAGCCTACACCAAGGACCACAAACCACGCGTGCTCGATCTGGACGCGACGTACAAGGCCGTCATCCGGCCGGCGGTCGAAAGCCAGGGCTTCCGGTGTGTCCGCGGCGACGAGATGCTCAACTCCGGCATGATCGACACGCGCATGTACGAGATGTTGCTGCGCGCCGACTTGGTCATCGCGGACATCTCCACAGGCAACATCAACGCGGTCTACGAGCTCGGCGTGCGACACGCGTTGAGACCGTTGTCCACGATCATCATGCAGGAGGACCAGGCCGCGTTTCACTTCGACCTGTCGCACATCACGACGTTCGTCTACCGGCACCTGGGCGAGGACATCGGCAGCCAGGAAGCGACGAAGAAATCCGCTGCGCTTGCCGAGCTGATCCGCACCTTGAAAGAGACGCCCACCCGCGACAGCCCGGTTTACGAGTACCTCAAGGGTCTGCAGGAGCCGGTGATGTCCGAAGAGGACTACGCTGAGATGCTCACGGTCATCGAGGAAAAGGGCGATGGCTTAGCGCAGGAGATCGCCAAGGGCAAGGCAGCCATGAAAGCCAGCGACTTCGCGGCCGCGATCGAAGCGTTCGCCAACGCGCGGGCCATCATCACCAAGAAGCCGGAGGGCGACGAATCGGCCGGTCAGAGTGACGCCGAATACGTCACGCAGCAACTTGCCCTCGCCACCTACAAGAGCAAGCAGCCTTCCAAGGTCAAAGCACTCGAAGAGGGGCTTGAAATCATCGGCACCCTGAACCCCAACTCGTCCAACGACCTCGAAACGCTCGGAATCACCGGCGCGATCCGCAAGCGGCTCTGGCTGTTCGAAGCGCAGCGTCCGCACTTGGACAAGGCCATCGAGTACTACGAGCGCGGCTTCAATCTGCAGCGCGACTACTACAACGGCGAGAACTACGCGGTCTGCCTCGAGATGCGCGCGGATGAGCAGGCGGACGAGGATGAGGCCGCGTACGACCGCCTCACGGCCAAGAAGACCCGGAAGAAGATCATCGAGTTGCTCACACCGCTGTTCGAGTCGGCCGACATCGCGGAGCGGCCCGACCGGGTCTGGATGCACGCGACGATGGCCAACTGCCTGTTCGCGTTGAAGCACGACGAGGAGGCGAAGGTCCACGAGAAGAAGTTCAAAGAGCTCGCGGACGCTGACTGGATGTTGGCGACCTACGAGGAAGGCAAGCGGGCGGTGCTGAAGCAGCACGCATGAGGCGCGCTGGATAGAGTGTTGCTTCCCGCTCGCGGCAGCAAGCAGGCGACAGGCCCGCCTCGAAGAGTCGTCCGGGTTCTGAACGAACTGACCCCCGAGTCCGCGGTGCCGGTTCACTTTCTTCGGATTCCTTTGGTAGCCTCGGACTGCTGGCACAAGGGTGGGCGATTCGGACATAAAGCCACCCCTCGATACCATACTCCGTAGCCTCCCCCTTGGGAGCCACCGACGAAGGAACCTGGGTGAACACATATTCAACACGCTTTAGCACCGATGAATGGGCTCTGATCCTGGGCGGTTCCAGCGGCTTTGGGCTGGCCACCGCCCACAAGCTCGCTCGGCACGGGCTCAATCTCTGCATCGTCCACCGCGATCGCCGTGGAGCGATGCGCAGGATCGAGCCGGAATTCGAGCGGATCCGCGAGCGCGGCGTCTCCTTGCTGACCTTCAACCGCGATGCCCTCGACGCGACCGTCCGCAGCGAGATCCTGGATGCCTTCTCCGAGACCCTCGCATCGGAAGGCAAGGTGCGAGTCGTCCTTCACTCCATCGCCTTCGGCAACCTCAAGCTGATCGGACCCGAGGCACCTGCGAAAGAAGGGGCTCGCGCTCGGCTGGCGGAGGCGCTGGGCATCGAAGAGCGAGTCCTCGAGGAGGCCGCCGACCGGCTGTTCGAGGAGGGTTGCGACGCTCTCCAGGGTCTGGCCACCGGGCCGCAATACGCCGCGGACCGGTTCCTGGAGGAAGAGGACATGGCTCGCACCGTGCACGCCATGGGCACGAGCCTGCTCGGCTGGACCCAGGAGATCTTCAAGCGCGGCCTGTTTGCGCCCGATGCCCGGGTGCTCGGCCTCACCAGCGAAGGCAACGCGGTGGCCTGGAAAGGCTATGCCGCCGTGGCGGCGGCCAAGGTCGCGCTCGAATCGGTCTCGCGTTCCATCGCGGTGGAGATGGCTCCCTACGGAATCCGTTCCAACATCGTGCAGGCAGGCGTGACCGACACCAACGCGCTACGCGTGATCCCGGGCAGCGCCTACCTCAAGGCGCAGGCCCGGATCCGCAACCCCTTCCGGCGCTTGACCACTCCCCAGGACGTCGCCAACGTGATCTACCTGCTCTGCCTTCCGGAGGCCGCCTGGATCAACGGCGAGATCATCCGGGTAGACGGCGGCGAGCGCATCTCGGGGGCCTCGCGATGAGCCTCTCCCTACTCGGTCTGGGCCATTTTCATTCCGAGGTCGAGATCACAAACGGATTCTTGGAGGAGCTCGAGATCGGAACCAACCGAGAGTGGATCTTGGAGCGGGTCGGCATCGAGACCCGCCGCACCGTGCTGCCCCTGGACTACATTCGTGACACTCGAAACTCGGATCCGTCGATGGCCCTCGAGGCGGCTCTCTACTCCCATGCCGACACCGGAAAGCAGGCGGCCGAGATGGCGATGCGACGAGCCGGCATCGCCAAAGAAGACATCGGGCTGGTCATCGCCGGTTCCAGTCGGCCCGAGATGTCGTCTCCGGCCGACGCCTGCGCCATCGCCGATGCCCTGGAGCTCGAGGTTCCCTCCTTTGACATCAACTCGGCCTGCACCAGCATGTGGGCGGCTCTCTACATGCTTTCCATGATGCGTCCGGAAAGCCTTCCGGATTTGATCTTGCTGGTGACCCCCGAGACCCTCACGACCACGGTGGACTACTCCGACCGCTCGGCTTCGGTGCTGTGGGGAGATTGCACCACCGCCGCGGTGCTCTCGACCCGGCTTCCCGGGCGAGCCCGGATCCTCGGTAACACCTTCGCTTCGAGCCCGGCCGGTAGAGACAAGGTCGTCGCGCCGCTCTTCGGCCACTTCGACCAGGAAGGCCGGACGGTCCAGATGTTCGCGATCAAGAAGACCATTCGTTGCCTGCGCGAACTCAAGAAGGCGTTCCCGGATACCGCCGACGACTTCCACTTCATCGGCCATCAGGCCAACCTGCTGATGCTCCAGACGGTCTGCCAGCGATGCGACATCGACGACGCCCACCATCACTCCAACGTGGTCGAGTTCGGCAACACCGGGGCCGCCGGCGCGCCCTCGGTGGTCTCCATGAACTGGGACCGATGGCAGGACGGCGACGACGTCGCGATCATCGGTGTGGGCTCCGGCCTCTCCTGGTCGAGCTACTTGCTCCGATTTGGAGACCTAACTTGACCTACGACGAGTTTCGCGCCCGGTCGAGCTTCTCCCACGAGGAGGTCTTGGCTCTCGCCCACGGCTCGCTCTTCGACGACGCCCCAGCGGGGTACAACGCGCGCTTGCCGCTGCCGCCGATGCTCATGGTCGATCGTATCGACGAGTTCTCCGCCCGGCGAGCTCGGGGACGGATTGTCGCCGAGCGTGACGTTCGCCTCGACGACTGGTTCTTTCAGTGCCACTTCCTCGGCGATCCGGTGCAACCCGGATGCCTCGGTGTAGACGCCGTCTGGCAGCTTCTCGGCCTTTATTGCGCGTGGCGAGGAGCCCTCGGATCGGGTCGCGCGCTCGGCTGCGGAGAGGTCGAGTTCGCGGGGCAGATCCGGCCCCACGACCGAGTCGTTCGCTACGAGATCGACGTCGTCCGCTACCAGGATCTGCCGGCCTCCGGCTCGGCGGTGGCCATCGGCGACGCCATCGTCCGGATCGACGGCGAGCCCATCTACGAGATCAAGCGGGCCAAGGTAGGGGTGTTTCGCGACATCGACTATGGGGACTATCCACTGCGCTCGCGAAACTCGCGCGGTGGGAGGATGGGCGAATGACGAGTTCGGCAAGCGTTCTCGGAGCGTTGACTCCGGATCAGGTCCTCGAGCGGCTCCCACAACAGGAGCCCTTCCGCTTCGTGGACCGCATTCTCGAGCTCGACGACGAGCACATCGTCGCGACCTATCGCTTCCGAGGCGAGGCCGATTTCTACCGCGGGCACTTCCCCGGCAATCCGGTGACCCCGGGTGTCCTGCTGCTGGAGGCCGTGGCTCAGGTGGGCGTCGTGGCCCTGGGCATTTACCTCTTCGCCCTCGACCACTCCGAGGAGGAACTCGAGCGGACGGTCACCTTCTTCACCGATGCCGAGGTAGAATTCTCCGGCGTCGTCGCGCCGGACACCGAGGTGACCATAGCGGCCAAGAAAGTGTTCTGGCGCCGCAACAAGCTTCGCTCCCAAGCCACCATGACCCTCGCGGACGGTACCCTGGTCTGCGCGGCCACGATTTCGGGAATGGGCGTGAAGACGTGAGCGAGAGCACTCGCGTAGTGGTCACCGGCATGGGCGTCGTGACGCCCAACGCCAACGGCACAGAGGCCTTCGCCCAGGCGCTGCGAGAGGGCGTCTCGGGAATTCGCCACATCCCCCTGCTGGCGGAACTCGAGTTCGCCTGCCAGGTGGCCGGCGTGCCGCAGGGCGTGGACGAAATCGCCGAGCGCTACTTCGCGCCCGACGAACTGCGGGCGATGAACTCCGGCCACCGATTCGGCTGCATCGCGGCCGTCGACGCGTGGACCGACGCCGGCTACGAGCGGCCCGATCCCGACGACGATTCCGCCCTCGACTGGGAGGTGGGCGCCATTCTCGGAACCGGTATCGGGGGGCTCGACACCACCGGTGAGAGGCTTGTGCCCATGGTCGATGCCGGCCGCGTCCGGCGTCTTGGCAGCACGATCGTGGAGCAGGTGATGGGCAGCGGCGTCTCCGCGCGCGTCGCCGGTCTCCTGGCCCTCGGCAACCAGGTCACCTCCAACTCGAGCGCCTGCAGCACCGGTACCGAGGCGATCATCGAGGGCTACCACCGCATCCGTTCGGGCCGGGCGAAGCGCATGCTCTGCGGCGGAACCGAAGGCGCCAGCCAGTACATCTGGGGCGGCTTCGACTCTATGCGGGTGCTCAGCCGCAAGCACAACGACGAGCCCGAGAAGGCTTCGCGCCCCATGAGCGCCTCGGCCGGCGGGTTTGTGCCGGGAAGCGGCGCCGGGGTCTTGCATCTGGAGAGCCTCGAGAGCGCCCAGGGCCGAGGTGCGCGGATCCACGCCGAGATTCTCGGCGGAGCCATCAACTGCGGAGGACACCGTAGCGGCGGGAGCATGACCGCCCCGAACCAGCTGGGAGTGCGGCGGTGCATCCGTCAAGCGATCGAGGACGCGGGCATCGAACCTGGGGAGATCGACGCGATCAGCGGACACCTGACAGCGACCGGAGCGGACCCGCGCGAAGTCGGCTCCTGGGCGCAGGCCCTGGAGCGTTCGCCCGAGAGCTTGCCGCCGATCACCTCCACCAAGTCCATGATCGGCCACGGGCTCGGTGCCGCCGGGGCCATCGAGTCGGTGGCCTGTATCCTTATGCTCGAGGGAGGATTTGTTCATCCGTCCCTAAACTGCGAGGATGTGCATCCGGAGATCGAGGCCTACGCCGGCTCGATTCCCCACACCGTGCGAGTCATGCCGAAACTGAAAACGATCATCAAGGCCGGATTCGGCTTCGGAGACGTAAATACGTGTGCGGTCTTCCGCCGATGGGATGACTAGCTAGCATTTTGCGAGACAGGAGAAATTCATGACTAGAGAAGAGATCTTCACCAAGGTCGTCGAGATCGTTCGGCCCTTCGTCAAGAACCAGGAGGCCCTCGATTCGGTTGACGAGAACACCAACATCCTTCAGGACCTCAAGGTGAACTCGGCCCGACTGGTAGACATCATCCTCGACTTCGAGGACGCCTTCAACATCGAGGTCGAAGACGAGGATGCCGACGCGGTGAACACGGTGGGCGACGCCGTGGGGCTGATCGCTGCGAAAGTTCCCAGTTAATCAGGCCAGAGAGTCGTGTCCGTGCTTCCCTTGCGAACCCGAGCCGCGCTGGTCCTCCAGCGCGAGGTCGGTCGGTTCTCGTCCATTCTCTGGATCTTCCCGATCGTCTTCATCCTGCGCGTCCTGATGCGGTACCGCGTCAAGAACGTGGCCGAACTCAGAAAGCGGCATCGGGCTCTGATGAAGGAGAACGACGGCCCGGTCTTGATCTGTGCCAATCACCTGACCATGATCGATTCGGTGATCTTGGCGTGGGCGCTGGGAGGAAGCTGGTGGTACGTGTTCCACTACCGCCGGATGCCGTGGAATCTTCCCGAGTACAACAACTTCGCGTCGATCTGGCTCAGCCGGTTGGCGGCTTGGGTTACGAAGTGCATCCCGATCGTGCGCGGTGGCGCGCGTGAGCAAGTGTCGGGAGTGATCAAGCGGGTCCAACACCTGCTCTCCCGCGGCGACACCGCCTTGATCTTCGCCGAGGGAGGGCGGAGCCGAACCGGTCGGGTGCAGGCGGACTCGCCGGCCCACGGCATGGGCCGCATCCTGAACGCGGTCGAGGGGTGCAAGGCGCTGTGCGTCTACCTGCGCGGGGATCGACAGCTGACCTGGTCGACCGTTCCAGCCCGGGGAGACACCTTCTACGTCGACTTCGAATTCTTCCAGCCCGAGTCGTTGCACCGGGGGATGCGGCGCTCGCGCGACCTGGCCCAGCAGATCGTGGCCCGGCTGGCGCGGATGGAAGAGGAGTACTTTGCCGGTCGGGAATGACATCGTGGACCTTCGGCACCCCCTGTGCCAACCCGCTGCGATCCACCCGCGCTTCGACATTCGAGCTTTCACCACCCGCGAGATCGGCCTGCTCGCCGCCTCGGCCCAAGTCCACCGGACGCGTTGGTCGCTGTGGGCGGCCAAGGAGAGCGCTTTCAAGGCCGCACGCAAGCTGGATCCACAAGTCCGTTTCTTGCCCCGGGATTTCGCCGTCCACCTGAGCGGTAAGCGGGCCGAAGTGGTTCACAGGCTGGGTCGATTCCGCGTGTGGCTCGACCACGCGGACCAGTGGGTGCATGCCCTGGCGAGCCAGGCCGGCGAAAAGCCCGGTTTCCGGATCGCTGGTGATCCCTCCGCTTCGTCGGGAGCCGCGAGGACCGCGGAAGAGGGCTTCAGCGAACGCGTGAGGGAGCTCGCGCGGATTGCCCTGAGCGCTCTTTTGAACATAGCTCCGATCGAGGTCCGGATCGTCTCCGAGGATCGCATTCCCCGGGCGCAACGGCGAGGACAGCCCCTCCCCTTCGACCTGTCCCTGTCTCACGATGGCCGCTTCGTGTCCTGCGCTTGGGAGGCTTCGAGAGTCTGCATCCCCGGTCTGGTTTGTTCTTTGTCGTAGCCGGGGGACCAAGGCTGCCGTATAACCGTATATATGGTAATATTGCACGATGAAAACCACGATCGATCTTCCCGAAGCAATTCTGATCGCAGCCAAGAAAAAGGCTGCCGAAGAACGAACCAGCCTGCGCAAGCTGGTGATCCGGAGCCTGAGGCGAGAGCTCGAGGCCGTGGAAACTGCAGGTCCGGCCGGGCCCCGGAAGATCCATTTCCTGACGGTCGACGGTGGACTCCCGCTCGGGTTGGATATTTCCGACCGGTCGGCGATGAATGAATGGTTGCGGGCCGAGTCATGATTGCCATCGACACGAATCTCCTGGTCTATGCTCACCGAAGTGGAGTCCCGGAACACGCCGCGGCTCGAGCCGCCATCGAGCGCGCCGCAAACAGCGGCCGCGGCTGGGGGATTGCGGCTCCCTGTCTGGCCGAGTTTTGGAGCGTCGTGACCCATCCCTCTGCGACCGGACGGCCGTCGGAACCTGGCGAGGCTCAGGGCTTTGTGCGCTCGCTGGTCGAAGATGGTGGTGCTCGGCTCTGGCGCCCGGGTCCGGGTTTCGGACGGCGGCTGCTCCAAATCGCGGCAGATCTCGCGGTGAGCGGAGTCCGAATTTTCGACCTTCAGATCGCCTTGACGGCATTCGACAACGGCGCCGCTGAGCTTTGGACGCAGGATCGCAACTTCACCACGGTTCCCGGCCTGGCTGTGGAGCATCCGCTGAACTGACACCCCGGCTCTCCTGTTCCCCTATCCTGAGAGCGTTCCTTCCTTGTCTGGCTCGAGACAAAAATGGCCCTGGGAGTACCGGCGGAGTAGCGGAGTAGGAATTTGCTTTTCTGCGGTTCGGGGTCTTGGGCTGTGAGCTGGCGGCGAAGTGGTACCTGGGGACTCTTATGCTGGTCAGGACCCGGAGCAG
>JADFQD010000183.1 GCA_022561975.1 Acidobacteriota bacterium | reverse complement strand
AATCCAGTTCCAACCTCTTCCCCCGACCAGTACTTCTCCGACTTGACATCGTCCAGCGAAGAGGGACCCTGCGCCCAGCAGCTTGTGCCGGAGTCGTTGGTGAGCACCGGCGTGCAGCCGAGCCCGATGCCCGCAAGGACCATGCCGGGCAATTCAGAGCTCCCGCCTGCGGTGACAGTGGGCAGGCGCCAGTCGCCGGCCGAAGAGCCGTCGGTCAAGCCGCACGTCCCGTTCGCCAAGGCCGCCGCCGCCGATTTCGCCGTCGACCAAGTCCCGCGACCTTCCCCGTCCGTGTTGAGCAACTCCGCGCAGCTCGCGTCCTCGAGGAGGAGCAGGCCGACCCGATTGTCACGCACCGTGCCGTTGCCGCAATCGGTGTACCGCGATGGCCCATCGAAGACGGCGAGCGCACCCCCCGTGTCCACCGAGAGACCGTTATGAAGCCGGACCAGCGAGCCTGCGTGAAGCGTGGCGGTCCCTCCAGAAGCGACCTCGAAACCTCCCGTTCCTGCGTTGAGTACGTCGCAGGATTCGAACGTCTCGCTGCCTGTCACCACCTGGGCGAGCACGTCGACGACCGAGCTTCCGACGGAGCACAGGTTGATTCTGGCTCCCAGGTCGAAGCCTCCGGTGCCGGCATAGTAGAGGGGGTGAGGTGCGTCGAAGGGGACCACGAAGGTGAGCACGTTCCCCGCAAATCCAGTGCAACAAGACCCTGAAGCCGTGGCCGGACACGACGTTCCGTCGTTGAACTCGCCGAACCCCGCCCCTCGGCTGTCCCTGGTCACGTAGAAATCGCCGAAGAAACAGCTCTGGTTGGCGAGAAACGTGTACGTCGTCCCCCGCTCAAGCGTCAGGTCCGGCCGTTCGACGCCGTTGATCGAAAGTGCCGAACCGGGGCTGGTAACGATAAAATCACAGAGGCCGGGATTCCCCACCGAACAGCCATGAGCCGCACTTGCAGCAGGACCCAGCGCGATCACTCCGAGCAGAGCTACGCCGGCCCATCGATGAAAGACCGCGACAGCCGAGGCTTCGCCGTGGAGCGCCGATCGCATCGTCTCTCTCTGGCAACCCGGTTTCACGAACCTCGAAGCCTTATCGTTCTCAACGGCTTGAGCACGGTCGAGCATATACCCCTCGAAGCATCGGAGATTCAATCTGGGATTTCCCAAATAACCGCCACCTCGTGATCCTACTAGGCCTCGCGGGCATTTGAATAGGGCGATCGCGACAGATCTTCGCGGTTTCGCAGCGTAGATGCTATGTAGGCCGGTTCGCGTTGGAGCGGGTCGGTCTAGGCAAGAGGCTGCTGAGTACCTAGTCTTCCACTAGACGAATTAACCGTTTGAAAGGAGGAAGGTAGATACGTACGTCAGCAGCCAGAGTCGAGGATAGCGTGGAGCAAGTCCTGTTCGTGGTGCTCGAGTTCAGCAACAGGAGCTAGAAGCTCGGCTTCGCGACCAACTTGGGACAGAGGATTCGGGAGCGGACGGTTCCGGCCTGGGATCTGGGCGCTTTCGAGACCGAGCTGAAGAAGGCGAAAAAGCACTTAGGCCTCGAGGCATCGGCCGGGGTCGTGAGTTGCTACGAGGCGGGTCGCGAGGGGTTCACACTGGACCGGTATCTGGCGGCGTCGGGGATCTTGAATGCGGTGGTGGACGCGGGAAGCCTGGAGGTCAAGCGCCGGCGGCTGCAAGTCTCAATAGGAGGAAATCGCTTTTCTGCGGTTCGGGGTCTTGGGCTGGTGAGCTGGCCGCGAAGTGGTACCTGGGGACTCTCGTGCTAGGTCAGGACCCGGAGCAGCCGCCTGAACTCAGGTTCCGCATCGGAATCGGACGCAAGGCGGTTCCGGAAGCGCTCGAGCAGCTCCGCCGGCATCTCGCCGAACGCAGAAGCTGACCGGCTTCCCGCACCCGGCGGGCGCCGTTACTTCGGCCGGGCGTATTTCGAGCTCCAGCAGCGCCGTGCGGCGACAGCCGGTAGCCGGGACTCAGGCTCTCCGTAAGGGGGCAACTCGCCGCGAAGGCCAAGCGGCTCGGTCGGCAGTCCCTGAAGCGACGGTCCCGCTGACCGGACCACAGAGCCGCCGCGGCCTCCTCCTCCTAGCCGGTCTCGTCGTTCCTGGACAGCGCGCTTCCGCCAGCCCCGGCACCAGATCGGCGCCGCTCAGCACTTGGATGCTGGAGCCCTCGAGAGTGTCCGTCGTCACCGGCTCGTAGCGTCCGCCGAGGTGGGTTGCCAGGAAGACCTCTGAGATTGCGCAGAAACTCAGACTGTGAGGTGGGCGGCGGAAGCCGTGTCCCTCGTCCGGGTAGAGGACGTAGGTGGTTCTCGACCGGTGCAGGGCTATGACAATGATTCAATTGCTGGCGCAGGCACTTCACAGCCCAAGACCCCGTACCGCAGAAAAGCAAATTCCTACGCTGCCTCGCATCGGCGTATAGTAGTTCTATCGTTGTGGAGGTTGATAGTGAAGAGAGTTCCTCCGACTCATGCAGTCGCCGCATTCTTGCTGGCCTCGGCGTTCAGTTTGGGCCTAGCAACTGCCCGAGCGGACCTCGACCTCGGTGGTGCCGTGATCACGTACGATCACTCTCCGGAGACTTTGCTGGTCTCATTTCGAGAACTCATCGGAGAATTGGCGGAACAGGATCCGATCCCGTTGATTCAGATATTCGGCGACGGTCGGGTTCTCGTCCATTATCCGGACTACCTGCAGCACGCGGGTGATTATGAGTTGCGGCTGGGGCGTGGAGAGCTCGAGGCTCTGCTCCAGTCGTTGGTAGCCAAGGGGCTTGCCACATTTGATTCGAAGGCTGTTCGCTCCGAGAAGCAGGCAGAGATGTCCCGCCGGAGAAACGAGGCTCTGGAGGGTCTGGCAACGGGAGAGCGGCCGACGTTCTTTTTCGTTGCCGATGACTCGGTATCTGTGTTCGAGCTCAATCTCGAAGGTTATCGCCCGCCGGGATCACCGGGACTGACTCAGTCGCAGCTCCGTCGGAGAATCTCTTGGCTAGGCTTGGCGACGGACGCCGAAAGGTTCGAGGAGATCGAGGCCATTCAACAGCTGTACGCTGCGGAGCTCGAGTTGCGCGGGCTGCTGGAACGTGACGGCCTCATTCGGCTGGAGGGGCAGAATCCGTGAGGCGCGCGAGGCAAACAGGGTCGCAACCCTGGGCACTCGGCCCCCTTCTCTGGGCACTGGCGATCCTGTGGATAAACGTGGAGCGAATCGAGGCCGGGAGCTTCCTATCTGTGAACGAGGGTCTTCCCAACGCGGTGACGCATCCCTCGAACTATGATCCGACGGTTGGCGGAGTTGTTACCGTGAGCGTGTGCATCGACCCGGCGGCCCCCCACGCCGCCGCGATGGAGATACCCGTCAAGAACATCGTCAGGGTCATCAATGACCTCACGCCGGTGTCGCCGAACCTGATTCTCGGAGCATTCAACAACATCCCCATAGATAAGATCGATTTCGAGTCGCTCACTCTTCACGAGTTCGGCCATTGCATCGGGCTGCACCACCCGAACGTGGGTGTTCAGGCGGGGGTATCGGGCCCTCCCTTCGTCGATGCCGACTTTACCCAATCAGGAGACGGTGCGAATAACGACTTTTCATTCAACGAGACGTCGACTATCGTCAGCGACGGAGCCGACGGTGTGATCGGCTCGAGTGACGACGTGCGGAGTGACGACGTCAACTTTCACTGGTTCGTGGGGGGAGTCAACAACCCCTTCGCGGCGCTACCGCCGACGATTGACAGCACGACCTACACCCGGACCGGCTCCCTTCCAGGAGGGCACACCTTTGCGGCCAACGCCGGTCGCGCCGTGGGGACGTTGCTCGGTATTCCAGATACCGAAGCGGTCATGCAGCAGGGCCAGTTCTTCGATGAGGACCAGCGGGCGCTACAGGCCGATGACGTCGCAACCCTCCGGTTCGCGATGGCGGGACTCGACGAGCTTACGGGGACCGGCGACGATTACACCATCAACATGGTGTACGCGGGGATGACGACAATTTGCGACATCAGGGTCGAGTCGGGGCCCGTCGGACTCGGTGAGTGCGCTACCGGGGTCGCTTTCACCGACCCGACGTTTGCGGATCTGAATCATCTGACCATAACGAGTGCTGTGTTCACGTACGAGCCAGGTCGCACCGACTGGTTCTTCAATCAAGTGGTCGGGGGATGCGGCGTCGGCAACGACACCCTGGCGGTCACCGGTATGGACACCGGGGTTGAGACCTATGAAGCGTGCGTCTCCATCACCATCGGCGCCTATACGGCCGGCGCGTCGAGTATGGTGACGGCCCGGGCACCGCTGATCGTGATCGAGAACGACACCACCCTCGGAGGCACCTTCGTCGCCGAAAACGCGCTCCCGTAGCGCTCGCCATGGCCACTTGGGCAGCACTGTTCGGGTTCTTCAGCAAGCTCTAGAGGCACCCACCCTCCCGCACCGGCAAGGTGACGAGGGCGGAGCCCTGATTCTCGAATTGATTGGTCGAGCCGTCGAACAGATTGATGCTCCAGGCTAATCCTAATCCAGTTCCAACCTCTTCCCCCGACCAGTACTTCTCCGACTTGACATCGTCCAGCGAAGAGGGACCCTGCGCCCAGCAGCTTGTGCCGGAGTCGTTGGTGAGCACCGGCGTGCAGCCGAGCCCGA
>JADFQD010000066.1 GCA_022561975.1 Acidobacteriota bacterium | reverse complement strand
CACACGTGCACCGTCTCGGTGCTGGTGAGCCATTGGAGGGCGATGCTTCGGTAGCGATGCCGCGACAGCAGGTGGGCGTTTGCCAGTAGATGGTCCAGCCGGCCGCCGGAACCGCCGATCACGGTGATCTCGGTCGCACCGGCTGCGGTCGCCTCGTCGAGGGCAAGTTCGAGGGCTTCACCCAGGCCGCGAATAAGAGCCGAGCCACCGGTGAGAACGACGTGATTGCGCACGTCGGCCTGGTACTCGGGCTCGACCTTGGCGAGCAGCTCGATCATGGTCTCGGTGACCGGCGCAAGGAGGCTTTCACAGGCTGAGCGGATCTCGGCGGTAATGTCGATCTCCGTGGGCTTGCCTTGGACCGGAGCCGTGACCTTGACGTCGCCTTCGGGCTTGCCGACGAAGGCGTGCTTCTCTTTCCACTCCCGCACCATGTGCTCGGAAAAGGTGACGTCGGGGTGGGAGGCCGAGATGAGCTTCGCGAGCTGCTCATCGACCAAGTCGCCGGCCTGGGTGAGGGTACGCTGGTCTTCCTCGGTTGGGAAGCGGCCCTTCATGACGCAGAAGTCGGCGGTGCCGGCACCGATGTCGATGATCAGGGCGTGAAGCAGGGCGTCGAGTCCATAGGCCACCGCGAACGGCTCGGAGACAATCATCAGCGAGTCAACCAGACCGGAGAGAGCATTGCGAAGCTGTTGTTTGTTGACACGCAGGGCCTCGGCGGGGACGCCGATGACCGCTCGCACCTCTCGGCCGGACTTGACGCCCGCACGCTTGAGCAGATAGCCGATGATCTCGCGCACCGCCTGGAGATCCTTTTCCGAGCCCTCCTTGATCAACCCTCGCTCGAGCGGTCGGTGGAGGTCGAGCATGACCCGGTTCTTGAGCGCCTGTTCACCGATCAGGATCTTCTTCTTCAGGACCTTGACGGCGACCATGTCCACCGGCCAGCCGACGTAACTGTCGACGACGAACTTCTGTCCGTCGGAAGCCGAGATCGAGCTCCGTGAGGTTCCGAGATCAATGCCGACGTGCAAGACGCCGTCTGTTGTGTTCTTCGCTTCCATGTCTTCAGCTTCCTCTCAGACTCGTCTTGTTCAATTCCCGCGCGTAATCCTCAATGCCGCGCGAAAGCGCCGCCGCAATGAACTGACGATATTCGGGTGTCATCAATAATCTAGCCTCATTTTCGTTCGACAGACATGAAACTTCAGCCAAAATCGCCGGCATTTCGGTCCCCGTCAGAACAATAAAAGGCGCTTTCTTGACTCCCCTATCCTGCAGGGTCGGATTGACTCGGCGCAGAGAATCGTACAGCGAGCGCTGCACCGAACCAGCGAGTTTCTGCGATTCGTCCTGGCGAACGTCGGCAAACACCCGATCGAGCATCTTGCGGAAGTCGGCGAGGGAATAGCCCGAGTCCCGGTTTTCGGCCGCCGCGAGGCGCGTGAGATAGGGATCGTCGGTCGGACCGAGGTAGTAGGTCTCGATCCCGCGCACCTCTTGGGACTCGATCCAGTTGAGGTGGACTGAGATGAAAAGGTCGCCTCCGCTCGAGTTGGCGATCTCGGCGCGCTCTTCGAGCGAAAGGAATGTGTCGTCGGACCGGGTCATTCCGACCTCGAAGTCGGCCTTGGTGAGGAGTTCGCCCAGGCGTTCCGAAATGTCGAGGGCGATGGTCTTCTCGACCAAGCCGCTGGGCGAGATGGTGCCGGTGTTCTTGCCACCGTGTCCTGCGTCGACGATGATCTTGCGCACGCCGAGCGGAAATACGGTGCGGTCGAGTGTCGAAGCCGCCGCGAGATTGTTCGACAGGTCGGGGGTATCAGAACCCGGGGAGCTCGGGGAGCCCGGAAAACCAGGCGAGGCGCCGGAGGGCGGCTCGAGGGTCGGAAGGACGAACCGCAAGTCGCCGCCGGCGCGGGCGTCGGTCACGATCCGCTCGGCTAGCTCCGCACTCTGGAGCCCGATCCAGGAGTCGGCGGCCCTGGTGGCAAGAAACGCAACGCCGAAGAGCGCAACCGGCGAAGCCACGAAAAAGAGAACCCGCAAGAAAGTCAGTGGACGCTCGAATCTGGTCCGCGTTCGAAAACGGTAGCGCCCCTCGATAACGTCGATATTCTCGCGAACCACCGCGCGAAGGATCTTCTGCTTGATGTGCGCCTGCTCGGACATTTCCCTGTTTCTATGCCATCTTAGTGCCCATGGCGAGTGACAAACTCCACTCTCCACCCCGTGGTGGGGGTTGCGACTGATTCTACCAGGGGAAGGCTTCCGTGTCGGGTGAGCGAACCCAGCAGACATGAGAAGCTCTTTCCATGCCGCTCCCACCTACGAATCGGCAAGACCGGCGCCCGCATCCGAATCTTTTCAAGTACTACGTCCTCGAGTCGTTGCTTCTCGGGCCGCTTTTTTTCGTCTCTCTGATCCCACGGTTTCTCCGCTACCGGACGCTGCGTTACTACTGGGACGACCAGGGAATCACGGCACGCTGGGGCTTTTTCTTCCGGCGCGAGATCAGCCTCGACTTCGAGCGGATCCAGGACATTCACTTGCGCAGCAACGCCGTAGAGCGGTGGCTGGGGTTGGCGAAGGTGCAAGTGCAAACGGCGTCGGGCTCCGCCAAACCCGAGATGACGATAGAGGGTCTCCAGGACTTCGAGGCGGTCCGCGACCTTCTGTATTCCCGCATGCACGGCGTGCGCGGCATGCGACCGGACTCGAAGCCCGTGCTCGGCGAACCCCTGGCACCCGACGTCCCCGCTGACATCGACGAAGCCGTCATCGCCCTCCGCGAGACCGCGGCCGAACTGCGCAAGCTGCGCGAAGAGCTGGCGGCCCGGCGCTCCGATTCGAGTGGCGCCAATTCGAGTGGAGATGATTCAAGTGGCGATAGCTCGACGTCGCCGACGCCATCGCCGGCGTCAGAAGGCGGCGATCGATGAAGGAGCGTCTGCTCGCTCTGCTCCGTGTGCCCGAGCGTCCGGATCCTCCGCCGGGCGCGGGCGAGGCGCTCGAGACCTTTCGTGCCGCGCCGGCCTTCTTCTACTACAGCATCCTCGCTTGGATTCCCAAGCAAGCGGCGGCTCTCGCCGGCCTGTTCTTCTCGCTGGCATTCTTCGGAGGCCTCGACAACCAACGCATCGATTTCATGCAAGCCGAAGGCTGGGACCGCTTCGCCGCGAAGCTCGGCGCCGTCGAGTTCGGAATCGGTCCGCTACACTTCGAACTCACCTCGATCTTCCTGCTGTTCGAGGTCGTGGCCGTCGCGACCTGGCTAGGTCAGCTCGTCTTCACCGGCGTCTCGCTCAGGCTCGCCTGGGAGCAGCGCTGGTATCTGGTCGGCGAGCGCTCGCTCAGGATCCGGCACGGGCTTTGGTCGGTGCGCGAACAGACCATGACGATAGCAAACATCCAGAACATGGTCGTCCGCCAGGGGCCGCTGCAGCGGCTCTTTGGGATTTCGGATCTCGAGGTTTACACCGCGGGAGGTGGATCGGCAGGCGGCTCGGGCGAGGATCCGAGGGCAAACAAAGACAGCTTTCACGTCGGGCGGTTTCGGGGGATCAGAGACGCCGCGGCTCTGCGCAACAAGATCCGCGAGCGGTTGCAGGTGGTAAAGGCTTCGGAGGATCCAGGCGACACATCGGTCGCCGAGACGAAACGGCCGGGCGATCTCGCGGCAGCCGCCCAGGCGCTCCTGGTGGAAGCGCGCGCGCTGCGGCGAGAAGCGGCTCTTCTTCAAGATGGGGGCGTAGCGTAGGATCGACAGCCGAGCCGATCGCTTCAGCGAGCACACAAAGGAGGCCCGATGCTCAAGGACCGTATTCCAGATATTCAAGAAATCCTCGTGGAGATGGGCGTCGATGGCTGGTTCTTTTCCTGTTTTCAGCAGAGCGACCCCGTGGCGCTGGATCTCTTGGAGTTGGGCGGCGATAGCCTGGTGACCCGGCGTTGCTACTACCTGATTCCGGCCCAGGGCGAACCGCGCCGGCTGATGCACAGGCTCGAGCCCGAGATGCTGGCGCACCTGCCGGGCAGTGAGTGCCACTACCTGACCTGGGCCGAGCACCGCAAGGGCCTCGGGACACTGATGACGGGCTGCAAGACGGTGGCGGCGCAGTACTCTCCTATGAACGCACTGCCCACCGTGTCGCGACTCGATGCCGGCACGGCGGAACTGCTCGCCGGCTTCGGTGTCAAGATCGCGTCGTCGGCCGATCTGATCCAGAAGTTCGCGGCGGTCTGGTCGGACGAGCAACTCGCAAGCCACCGGCGCGCCTCGACGCATCTGCACGAGATCGTACTCGAGGCCTTCGATCACGTGGCCGACGCGCTGCGCTCGGGCAACGAGATCCAGGAGTACGCCGTGCAGAAGTTCATCCTCGAACAATTCGACCGGCGCGGCATGTGGACCGAGTCACCGCCGATCGTGGCCGTGAACGAGCACAGTGCCGATCCGCACTACCAGCCCGGTCCGAATCTGAGCAGGGCGATCCGCAAGGGCGACTTTCTGCTGATCGATCTATGGGCCAAGGAGAAGCCTGCGGTGTCTGGCGCAGAGGCCATCTACGGCGACATCTGCTGGTGCGGCGTATGCCGAGCCGAGCTCACCGAGCGCGAAGTCGAGTTGTTCTCCACTGCGGTCAATGCACGCGAAGCGGGCTGGCAGCTGATCGCGAACAATTATCCACGAACCACCCTGCGTGGTTTCGAAGTGGACGATGCGACCCGCAAGGTGATCGAAGTCGCCGGGTTCGGTGAGTGGTTTATCCACCGTACCGGCCACTCGATCGGCACCCAGGATCACGGCCAAGGCGCCAACATGGACAATCTCGAGACCCACGACACCCGGCCGCTCGAGCCGATGACCGGATTTTCGATCGAGCCCGGCATCTACCTGCCCGGCGAGTTCGGGGTGCGCACCGAGATCAACGTGGCTCTGACCCCCGAGGCCCCTGAGATCACCGGCGGCACACCGCAGAAGGAACTGCTGCGGTTGCTGGCGTAGAGGGGGGGCCGTTGTCCGACCTCACCGGCGACCCCACCGGCGACCTCGCCGCCCTGATGCGTCCGGCGCGCCGATGAAGTAGGGTCGCCCCCAATGAGTGCAAAACTGAGTGGTCGAAAGGGGACACCAAGGAATGATGTCCCCGATTCCCTGCCACCGGGCCGGTCGCCCGGCTCGCTCGACCTACTCGACGCGGCAGGTCCGGAGGGGACACCAAGGAATGGTGTCCCCGATTCCTCCTGGCGAGCAGACGCTCTCGCCCGTAGCCCGCACAGCCGGTTGGCGAGTGAAATGCGCGAGCCGCTCGACGACGCCGACCCACATCGAGCCGAACGCCTGTGCGCCGAGGTCACCCGAGACGCCCTCGGTGACTTTGCCCCGGCGCTCCTGCTGCTTTCCGCCGACCGGCGGCGGCGAGCGCAGGTGCTGACCGCTTGGACGGTCGCGCTCTTCGACTTCGCCCTAAGACCCGGCCTCGCGGGCCTCGACGGCGACCGCTTGGCCCAGATCAACGCCTGGGAGTTCCGGACCGAGGAAGCGCTCGACGGCAGCCCGCCCGGGCAACCGATATTCGTCGCGATGGCGCGCGAGGAGATCGCGAGCCCCTGGCCGCGCGAGGCTCTGGACGAGATCGTGGCGATGTCGCGACGGTGGGCCCTGGCGCCTGAACCGGCCAATCAGGCCGACAACGATGACAAGGATGACGCCGATCTCGAGCGAGCGGTCGAACTCGGACGCGCACTGTGCAGCGCGCTCTTCGGCGCAGAGTGTCTCGACGCACCCGCCACACGCTCTGTCGCTCCACTTGTCGGCATCGCGATCCTGCAGGCTCAGATCCCCCCCGGGGTCCTGGCTCAGGGCTCTCCAGCGGCGTGGATCGAAGAGAGTGAGGCGATTCGAGTCACCGGCGCGCCACCCGGCTGGCGGCGGGCGGCAAGCTACGCCCGCCGCGCGCTCAGGGCCCGGCTGCGACCAAGTTCTTCCGGAGCCAAGCTCGGCCTGGCGACTCGGCTGCGACTCCTGGCGCTATCGATCTTCCGATAGGTCACGAGCGAAGAGTTCGACGAGTTCATCGCGCTGACCCGCAGCCCGGCTTTCTCTTGGCGCTAGCCGGACCTTCTCACCAAGCTTCTACTGCGACGCCGCAAGTGCCTGAATCTACTGCGTTGCGCTCCTATCGGCCTCCTCGGCGTACTTCGAGTACGCCTGCGTCCGCCTCAGTCGCAAGCCTTGTATCTCCAGACATTTGCGGCGTCTCGCTACGAACCTGGTGAGAAGGTCAGGCTTGGGGCTCACAATCGCGGCCTACCTGGCGACCTCAACCAGGATCTTGGCGGCCGCCCGCAGCCCCAGGCTAAAGCGGATGCCCTCGGACAATTCGAGCACCATGGCGTCGGCGACGCGGTCGGTTTCAATCACGTGCACTGTGCTGCCGGGTTTCAGGCCCTCACGCTCTAGACGCTCCAGAAACTCGGCGCTCTGATCGACAACGCGGGCGATGACCACCGTCTCCCCAGCCTCGATGCGGGCGAGCGAGGCCTGGTCGAAGGTCGCGACTTTTCCCCCGGCCGTCGGGATCGGGTCGCCGTGCGGATCGACACTGGGCCGGCCGAGCATCTCGTCTATGAGTTCGACGAAGCGCTCCGAGATCGCGTGCTCGAGGCGCTCGGCCTCGGGATGGACCTCGCTCCAGCTCATGCCCATGATTTGAACCAGAAACAACTCGATCAAGCGGTGCCGGCGCAGAACGTGAAGAGCGAGCTGGCGGCCGGAGCCGGTGAGCACCACACCGCTGTAGGGCTCGTAGTCGACCAGGCCGCTGTCGGCCAGAGCCTTGATCATGGTCGTGACCGTGCCCGGTGTGAGCTCTAGGGCGGCCGCGATCCGACCCATGCCCACACGATCGCCCGGCGCCCGCTGCTCTTCGAGCGAGATCTGCTTGAGATAGTCCTCGACGGTGCTGGTCGTCATCTGCTGCCGAGTCTAGCCTGAGGGTTTCTTTCTGCGCAGCATCTGATAGAAAACGGTGGCGCCTTCACGCGCTCGACGTCATGCCAGAGACCTTGATCCACCCCCTAGCGGCGATCGCGCCCACGGCCAAACTCGGCCAGGGGGTCAAAGTCGGACCTTTCGCGGTGGTCGAAGGCCACGTCGAGATCGGCGATGAATGCGTACTCGATGCCCACGCGGTGATTCGTTCTTTCGTGCGCATGGGCGCTCGCAACCGGGTCCACGCACACGTGGTTCTCGGCGGCGAGCCCCAGGACGTATCGTTCGGCGGCGAGGAGACGGGCGTCGAGATCGGTGACGACAACGTGTTGCGGGAAGCGGTGACGGTCCATCGATCGACGAACATCGAACGCCCGACCCGGATCGGTTCGGGCTGCATGCTGATGGTCAATGCCCACGTCGCCCACGATTGCCGGCTGGGTGACAACGTGATGATGATCAACGACGTCAACTTCGCGGGTCACGTCCGGGTCGATGACAATGTGATCGTCGGAGGCGGAACCCAGGTTCATCAATTCGTGCGCATCGGCCGCTACGCCATGGTCTCGGGTTCGACCGGGCTCGCTCGCGATGCCCTGCCCTACACGATGCTCTTCGGCATCCTCGCGCGCCATGTCCGGCTCAACACCATTGGCTTGCGGCGAGCCGGGATCAAAGGCGAGCGCTATAGAGCACTCGAGACGGCGTTTCGAGCGCTTCGGGACGGCAATCCCCTCGACGACCTGCCGGACACGGAAGACATCCGGCATCTCCGACAGTGGCTCGCGGAACCGTCGAAGCGTGGTCTCTCGGCGTTCGTGCGCCGCGGCGAGAAAGAGGGCTGAGTCGGGAGGGGACACCGAGGAACGGTGTCCCCGATTTACCAGTGCAGCATCAAGCCAACGGTCGCCGCGGGTCCGGAGAGATCCGATGGAAAGTCGGTGAATTCGAAGCCATTGCCGGTCACGTTGAGCTCGGCCTGGCGAAAGAGGGCTTCACCAAATACGCCAAAAAGCTCGGTGACTGCGACATCGACGCCAGCAACGAGATAGAAACCGAATTCGTCGTCCACTTCTGGACCGCCGGAGACGGGAACCTGACCGCCGTCAAAAAGGGCATTGATCAACAGGAACGTTCCGCCGGCGCCCAGATACGGCTGGGCCTTGCCGTCCTTGTTGAAGTGATAGGAGAAGCCGAGATCCACCGGGGTGACCTCGAGCCGGGTGAGGGCATTGTTGGCGATTTGCCCGAAGGCGTCAAAGAATGAAGCGCGGAATTCGAGATCAACCGATTCATTGATGTCGAAGGCCACCCTGATCCCGATTCCCTCATCTTCCCCGGCATCCTTGCTGTCCCAATAGGCGTAGCCCACACCGATACTCGAAGCCCCCGACGGGACGGTCATCAACAGCGCCAGACCCAAGGCGATAGCTAGCTTTTTCATCTCAACCTCCCAACGTTAGCGTTGTCACGATGTCCGGCTTGGCCCGGTAGGCAAGCGCTCAACACCGAGCGTGCCTAACTATGCTTCACCAATAGTACTTTATGTCAAGGGCGAAGGTCACGCCGGAGGGAATTTCGAGGCCTTTCAGCGGGCTCTGGAGCCGCTCAACGGGAGCAGGCCCCGAACCTCGGGAAACTTGTCTGCGACCGCTCGCGTGGTGAGCAACACCCCGTCCCGACGCAGGAGCTTGAGCAGGGCCTTGGGCGCCTTGGTAGCTCCTCGCTTGCTGATAAGTGCCGCCGCGGCTTCGTAGTAGGGGCGCTCGCTGGCCAATCGCGCCCGCCAGATTCCATCTCCACTCGGCACCCCCAATGACGCGTCCGGTGCGGTCATCGAATAGATGCGACGGATCGCTCCGAGCGAGAGGCTCTCGTGAAGGTTGGAGGCGGCGAGGGCGATGACATGAGCTGTGAAGTTGACAATGTCTGGATGGACTCCGCCGAAGCCGGCTTGATTGAGTAAGGCTCTCGCCGCAACGCCCTGGGCCAGAAGATCGTTCAACAGCAGACTCGAAGCCTCGGCTTTCGACCCGTAGAGGGGATGGCCTTCGAGTTGAGGAAGCTCTCCGCCCAAAAGCGCGCGCCAGAGTCTGACGGTGCCGTGATCGCCCCAGGCGCAGAGGGCAACTTCACCGTTTGCCATGTGTGCGGGCAAGCCGTAGGGCACGGCGAGATCAAGTGCTTCCCAGTCGGTTCGGGACAAAAGCACGGCGCTCAGTGGTACCGACTGCTTGCTCCACTTCCTGAAATCTTCGGCCAGCAGCGCAAATCGCTGCTGCACGTGGGACGCCCGATCGAGCGCGCCCGGCGAATAGCGCACCAGCGCGAATATGTCGCCGAGGTTGAGCAGATACGGCAGCGGCTTTGAGCCAGCCGGTGGGATACTCTGCCCGGCAGCCGGACCCGGGGCACCGAGACCGAACAGGAGTAGCGCCGCCAGTGCCGCCAGGGCCCTCCGTGCCACAGCGATCGAGGCTCGCTTGAAAATGGAGGCTGGCTCGATCACAGCCAACAGTTTATCAGCCCGTAGTAGAAATCCAGGTGGCCGCGCACCACCAGCTCGGATCCCCCACGCTATGCGCGGCACCGGTTGACGGCCGGGGGAAACGATAGACTCCCGCCATGGAACATCAGGATCTGTCGGACCGAGTGGCCCTGGTCACCGGCGCGAGCCGTGGTTTGGGGTTCGCCGCCGCGGCCGCCCTAGCGCGCCGGGGAGCGCGCGTGGCGCTTTCGAGCCGGGGCGGCAAGAGGCTGAAGGACGCGGAAGAGAACCTGGCGCAGACTGGAACCGAGGTGGTTTCGTTTCCGGCGGACGTAAGAGAACCGGAAGCGCTCGAGAATTTGGTTTCCAACACCGAAGAGATTCTCGGCCCGATCGACATCCTGGTCGCCAACGGCGGCGGTCCGAAGGTGAAACCCGCGGCCGAACTCGATGACGCCGACTGGGAGGAGGCCCTGCCGCTGGTCTTTCTGTTCATCCCGCGTCTGTGCCGATTGGTGTTGCCGGGGATGATCCGGCGCAGCTGGGGCCGGATCATCGCCATCAACTCGGTGTCGTCCAAACAGCCGATTCCGGATCTCGCCCTCTCCAACGCGCTCAGGCCGGCAGTACTCGGCTACTTGAAAACTCTGTCGCAGGAAGTCGCCGCGGCCGGAGTCACGGTGAACTCGGTGCTGCCGGGCTACACCAAGACCGCGCGCCAGCTGGAGATCGCGGAGGGCGTGGCGGCGCGGCGCGGCATCGAAATCAACGAGGTTCTGGCCGAGCGCGGCGCCGGTTTTCCGATCGGTCGGATGGCCGAGCCTGAGGAGATCGGCGAGGTCGTGGGTTTTCTGGCAAGCCCGGCGGCTTCGTACATCACTGGCCAGGCGATCACCGTCGATGGCGGTTACTCGCGCGGGCTGTTCTAGCCTGACCTTCTCACCAACCTTATACTGCTGCGCCGGCCTCGGTTAAGCTCGACCTCGGAATCGGTCCAGGTAGACATCGTGGCTCCCAATGCAAGCACGCCCTGGTGGCGACGAGACTGGCGGGTCGATCCGCCGACCGAACTAGTGCTGACGCTCGTCGTTCCGGTCTACAACGAACGCTACCTCGCGACGATTCTGCTCGACCGCCTTTTCGAACTCGAGCTGCCCAACGTCGCCCGGCTCGAGATCATCGTCGTCGATGACGGCTCGACCGATGGCACCCGCGAGCTTCTGAAAGACTTCGCGGCCAAAAACAGCGAGCGCATGCGCTTGATCCTCCACGAAAAGAATCAGGGCAAAGGCGCTGCCATTCGAACCGGAATCAACGAAGCCACCGGCGACCTCATCGTCATTCAGGACGCCGACCTGGAGTACGACCCGCGCGACCTCGGTCGGTTGATCGAGCCCTTTATAGAGGACGGCGCCGATGTCGTCTACGGCTCACGCTTCCTGGCCGGCAGGCGCAGGCGGGTGCTCTACTTCCGGCATGAACTGGGCAACCGGCTGATCACTTTCATGAGCAACTGGTTCACCGACTTGAACCTCTCCGACATCGAGACCTGTTACAAGATGTTCAGGGCGCCGCTGCTGAAGTCTCTGCCGATGCGCTCGAACGACTTCGCGATCGAAATCGAGCTGACCGCCAAGATCGCGAAGCGGCGCTGGTCCGTGTACGAGGTGCCGATCAGCTACCACGGCCGAACCTATCGCGAGGGTAAGAAGATCGGCCTCAAAGACGGCTTTCGCGCGCTCTGGGCGATTCTCAAGTTCTGGATCGTAGATGACCTCTACAAAGACGACGCCTACGGCGGCAACATCCTGCACAACCTGGAGCGGTCGCAGCGTTTCAACGGCTGGATGGCCGCGGCTCTGACGCCCTGGATCGGCAGCCGGGTGCTCGAAATCGGCGCCGGCATCGGCAACATCACCAGCTTTCTGATTCCACGCGATCGCTACCTGGCGAGCGACATCAACGATCATTACCTCCACTACCTGAACAACTATGCCGGTGGCAAGCCCTACCTCGACGTGGCCAGGGTCGATCTCGAGGACCCCGCGACATTCGCCGCCCTGGGCGAGACGTTCGACACGGTGGTTTGCCTCAACGTTCTCGAGCACGTTCGAGATCCCCTGGCCGCGCTGCGCAATCTGCATTCGATCCTCGAGCCCGGTGGTCGCGCGGTCGTTTACGTCCCGGCTGGTCAGTGGCTATATTCGTCAATCGACGAGTCCCTCGATCACCGTGTGCGCTACGACCGGAAGACGCTGGCCGGACAACTCGAATCCTGCGGCTTCGAAGTCGAACATATGCAATCCTTCAACAAGGCCTCGGTGCCGGGCTGGTTCTGGAACGGCAAGATCCTGAGAAGGCGCGGTTTCAGCCGCGTCCAGCTCAAGCTCTTCGACTGGCTGGTTCCGATCCTGCGACGAATCGACAGGCTACTGCCTTGGCAGGGGCTCGGGCTGATTGCCGTCGCCCGGCGCGGCCGCTGATTCGCCGGGGCCGGGATCGACCTCCCGGAGGGTCAGCTCGAGGAGTTGCACGCCCAGCATCCGCGGTACCGCCTCCCTGCCGGGCCAGGCCTTCTTGCTCCAGAACCAGACCAGCCGCTCTTCGCCGGGCTCGAGGTCCTTGAGGCGCAGGTCCAGGCGCCACCCAAGCCCCAGCCGATGCCGACCAGATTCAGGCCCAGGCTGAGCGCCAGCTGCCCGCTCTCGAGGCGCTTGGCGTGCCGGGGAGGCTTGGAGGCCTCCGTCACCAAGATCTCCAGTCGTTCGAGTCCGCACTCGCGTCGGTCGCGAGAACAGGCTCGACCGGCTTGGATGATTTGGCTTTCGGCCCCGGCTCGAGAGACGGCGGTACTTGGGCCCCGGCATCCGGCCCTGTCGATCCGGCGGCGCGCCTGGCAGCGGCCGTGGAGCCGCTCGTCCTCTTCGCCTTGGCTCGGCTGGCCTTGGTTCGGACTCCGGTGCCTGGCGATCGCGGTGCCGGCTTCGTGGTCCCAACCGCTCTCGCCGCCTTCGAGTAGACGCCCTCCATCCAGTCGAGAGTTTCCGCGACCGTCCCACGGTCCAGGCTGTAATAGCGCTCCCGCCCGGAGCGCTGTTCACTGACCAACCCGCCTTCCCTGAGGATTCGCAGATGTTTCGAGACCGCCGGCCGGCTGATCGCGGGGAAATGGCCAGCGATCAGCCGCACCGGCAGGGGGCCTGCGGCGAGCATGCTCACGATCTCTCGACGAGTCGGATCCGAAAGAGCGCGAAAAGGGTCGAAGATATCGACAGGTGTCGGCAACTTCAAGAGTATAGGGCGTCTAACCCGTAACTGTCTAGTTACTTAATCGTCCTGCTCGTCGAAACTCCAGGCTTTGTGCGTCCGAGAGCGCCTCGCGCACCAAAGCGGCAGCAAAGGCTCTCTTCGCCGATCGCGTCGCACTCGCTTCTCTCGCAGCACACGGGACCGGCAAGACCACACGTGGTGGAGGGCCAGTTCCGGTACTCCGGTACCATCGCGTCATGCAGCTTCGCGGGTTATCGGTGTGTTTGGCACTTTTCCTGGCGACAACGTCTCTTCGAGCCGCGGAGCGCGCACCCGGGGCGGCCGAAACCAGACCTCCTTTCGTGCGTGTGATCGGTTCGGTGCAGGACGGCGGATTCCCGCACGCCGCTTGCAGCGGACTCGCGTGTCGGCGGATACGCGCGAACGGATCTCAACGTTACGTGTCCTCGTTGGCGCTGATCCTGCCGGAATCTGAGAAGATCTACTTCTTCGACGCCACTCCGGACGTGCGCGAGCAGCTTCAGATCGTTGCAGACGCGCGCGGACCGCTGCCGGACGGCGTCGACCGCGCCCCGATCGACGGGGTCTTCTTGAGCCATGCGCATATGGGGCACTATCTCGGGCTGGCGTTCTTCGGCTACGAAGCCATTCACACGCGCGAACTCCCCGTGTACGCGACACCACGCATGGCGGCATTTCTGCGCGACAACGGCCCCTGGAGCCAGCTGGTCGAGAAAGAGAACATCTCCCTTCGCGAGGTCAGCCCCGGGGCCACGGTGAGCCTCGAGGACGGGGTCTCGGTCACGCTCGTGCCCTCGCCGCACCGCGAGGAGTACACTGACACCGTCGGTTTCTTGATCCGCGGTCCCGAGCGGGCACTCTTGTTCGTACCCGACACCGATTCCTGGCAACGTTGGTCCCCGTCGATCAAGGACTGGCTGGAACAAGTCGACGTCGCGTTGCTCGACGGAACGTTCTACTCGGGCGATGAGCTTCCGAACCGGGCGATCGAGGAGATCGGTCACCCGCTGGTGGCGAGTTCGATGGACCGCTTCGAGAAACTCGGCCAAGCGGCCCACGCGGCACCCGAAATCCTCTTCATCCACATGAATCATTCGAATCCGCTACTCCTCGCCGCCAGTCCCGAACTCGCGGCGCTCGAGAGGCGGGGATTCAAGATCGCAGCCGAAGGCATGGAGTTCGATCTTTAGCCTGCTAGGGCGGACGACTGAAGTCGCGAGATCAAGCCGCTCAACGCAACGAGATTATGACCGGTTGCAACACGCTCAACCGATTCGCGGTTCTCGGCGTGCCGGTTCCCAAGCGGATCGGTGCTTGAGTGCCGACACCCGGTCGTTGGCCGAGCCGATCGATTCATCCACCAACGTCATCCAGCGACCACCGATCGCCAGTCGGTACCCGCCACCGATTCTCCACCGGTTCACTGCGGCATCGCGAAGTCGGTCCGGTCGTCGATGGTGTTGATCGCCAGCGACTTGGTGGTGACTTGCTGGACGCGCTCACCAGTCTCGAGATCGAACTTCTCCTTCAGGAACGGGAAAAGCACGCCGTCGACTTCTCGGTAGTCGGAGTAGCGTGACTCGAAACGCCGAATCTCAGGGTCGACGGCCGGGTGCAGGGCGTGGTCGCTACGTTGGCGGACCACGAGGAGGGACTCCGCGTCGAGGTAGTAACGGTCTTCGAAGCCGTCCTGGTAGAGGAGATCGACGACCCAGAAGGACTCGCCGTCGACTGACTCAGGCCCGCTGACGGTTACGGCGACGCCTTGCGCCTCGAGTTCGTGCAGGCCGTAGATGTTGCCCAGGACACCGCGCCAGAGGATGTTGGCCTCATCCTGGGTGATGGGAGAGCCGCTGGTCTTCCCTTGCTTCATGGACCAGGCGCTCCCCTCCTGCAGGGCCTCGGTGAACACGCGCTCGCCCTCGGCGAAGACGTCGATGCGCATTTCGCCGGCGCGGGTGACACGGTAGTGGCCGTCGACGACCCAGCCTTCGTCGATGGTGAGGCGGATGTCTATTGACTGGATGGCCTCGATAGCTGCAATACCGCCTCGTGCCTCAGCGTGGGCGGCGAGGATGTCACTGAGCTCCCGGCTCGAGGCAGGAAGCGCCAGGAGGCAGGTGCCGGCTAGGATGGCGGCGGGCTGGGTCATTCGAATCTGGCGATCGCCGCGGACGGTGATGCGGGCTTCTGGCGCACCCTTCTGAGCCGCCTGATGACAACGGACGAGCCCTGGGTCCCCTCGATCCTATACGTGGAAGCGTACGCGCCTCCGGATGATAGGAAGCAAAAGATACGAATCTCGAGCCTGCTGCGACGAACCCTTGAACAAGGAAACTTTCCTTGCTAGAGTAAGGAAATGGCGAAGGTTACCAGTAAGCTACAGGTCACGATCCCAAAAGCGATCGCCCAGCAGTACGGTGTCGAGCCTGGCGACGAGATCGAGTTTCAACCGGCGGGGCCACAGATCCGGGTCGTGCTCAGGGGGCAAGCGGGCCACCAACAGCTCAGCAAAGCCGAGCGGTTGCGGCTCTTCGACCAGGCCCGCGCCAGGCAGCGCGCGCGTGAGAAAACAAGACCCAGGACAGACGAGTCCTCATCGGACCGCGGCTGGAAACGCGAGGAGCTCTACCGCCGTGGCGAGCCTGATTGACACCAACGTGCTCGTCTACCTGCACGATCCTCGCTTCCCCGAGAAGCAGGAAGTGGCAGAGCGCGTACTTCGCGAGGGCCTTGCAGCCGGGGAACTCGCGCTTCCCCACCAAGCGATCGTGGAGTTCGTGGCTGCCACGACTCGCAGCAAGGGGAAGGACGACGCGAGACCCCTACTCTCCCGATCAGACGCATTCCGGGAAGCGGAAGATCTCATGGCTCAGTTTCCGGTCCTCTATCCCGAAGAAGCCGTGCTCCGGACGGCGATGCGCGGCGCCACCGCCTACCAGCTGTCGTGGTTCGACGCGCACCTCTGGGCCTACGCCGAGGTCAACGGCCTCAGCGAGATCCTGACCGAGGACTTCGAGCACGGCCGGCGGTACGGCTCCGTTCGTGCCAACAACCCTTTCCTGGTAGCGGCCGACGAGGTTCACGAGCTACCGCCGCTGTACGACGGCTGAGGCTCCCCTGTGCGCTGCATCTGGCCGCCCCCAACGAGAGCAGGTCAGGCACGTGAGCTATCACACCGTGCCCACGCACATCCGCAACATCTACGAGAAGCTCCATGTCCGCTCGCGGAGCCGTGCCGTCGCCAAGGCTTTGAACGAGCGGCTGCTATAGATCATTCACCCTAGCCTGGATTATTCACTTGGCTAGAAGTCGGACTACGCTCGTACTCCGCCTTCCCTGGGGGAGAAGGCCGGGGCCTGCCGTTCCCGCTGCTCGGTTATCATCACCGGGCTATCGACTAGGAGGTGCATCGATGCTCACAAAGATCGGTTCGAGGCTCTGGCCGGCGATTGTTGTTTTCGCGTTTCTGCTGGTGCCCGCCTGCTCTCCCCCACCCCCGCCGTCTGCGGGCACAACCGCTAAGGCCGCGCAAAGCGCTCCGGAATCACCTCCCGAGCCCGACTACATCCTTGATACGAGTAACACCCACAACCGCTTCTCGAGCACCATCCCGCCGACGCTTACCGTTGCGCCGGGCGCCGTGGTCGAGGTTCACACCAAAGAAGCGACCGACGGCCAGATCGGGCCGGACTCGAGCCTCGAGGACTTGCTCGATCTGGAGTTCGACCTCATCCATCCTTTGACCGGGCCCATTTATGTAGAGGGCGCTGAGCCCGGCGATGTCCTCACCGTGACCTTCCATGAGATCGAGGTCAAGAATTGGGGTTGGACGGCGATCTCGCCCGGCTTCGGCTTTCTCGCCGACGAGTTTGCCGAGCCGTGGCTCAGAACCTTCGAGTTGCAGCCCGGCCAAGAGTGGGTTCGCTTCGCCGAAGGTGTCTCCATTCCGCTGCGGCCCTTCCCCGGAGTGATCGGCGTAGCCCCTGCCACCGAGGAACTGCTGTCGACCATCCCGCCGCGCGCCAATGGCGGCAATATGGACAACCGCTACCTGACCGTTGGGACGACGGTTCATCTGCCCGTTTTCGTCGAGGGCGCTCTACTGTCTCTCGGCGACACCCATGCCGCGCAGGGAGACGGCGAGGTCTGCGGCACGGGTCTCGAGGCTCCAATGCGGATCGTGCTCGAAATCGGATTGCGCAAAGGCGGTCGCGAGATCGAAGAGCCCCAGTATGAGACCGCCGAGTACTACGCCGTCACCGCCTTTGCCGAATCGATTGACGAAGCGGCGAAGAAAGCGACCCGTTACATGCTCGACTACCTGGTCGCCGAACACAACCTTTCGCGGCCCGACGCCTACGCCCTGGCCTCGCTAGCCGCCGATCTCAAGATCTCCGAGGTCGTCGACATGCCCCACGTCCTGGTTTCGATGCACATACCCAAAGACCTCTTCGAAGCTCACTGAGTGAAGGCATGGAATTCGACCTGTAATCCGAAAGAGCAAATCTCATGAGCGCACTCGAAGAGCATCTCTACTTTCGCCAGTTGCTGGCCGGACGCCAAGTGGCGACGGGGAATCCGGTAGCCGGCCAGATGGCGAACTTCATGTACCTTCTCGGCGATGTCGAGAGCCGGCAGGCGTTCATCGTCGATCCCGCCTGGGACGTTCAAAGCCTGATCGATACCGCACAGGCGGACGGTTACGAGATCGCCGGCGCGCTGGTGACCCACTACCATCCCGACCACGTCGGCGGCGATCTCTTCGGGCTTTCGATCGAAGGTGTGGCGCGACTGCTCGAACACAGAGCGGTGCCGATCTACGTCAACAAACACGAAGCCGATGGCTTGAAGAAAGTCACCGGCCTCTCGGACAGCGACCTGCGCAAGGTCGAGAGCGACGAAACCGTCGAGCTCGGGCGGATCTCGATTCGCTGTCTACATACTCCCGGACACACGCCGGGCAGCCAGTGCTTCCTGATCGGCAACCGGCTGGTCGCCGGCGACACGTTGTTCGTGCAGGGCTGCGGCCGGGTGGATCTCCCCGGGGGCGATCCCGACCAGTTGTACGAGAGCCTGACCCAGAAGCTCGCCAAGCTACCGGCCGATACGATTCTCTATCCCGGTCACCACTACGGACCCACCGAAACCTCGACCATCGCCGACGAGCTAGAGAGCAACGTATATCTCAAGGTCAAGAGCCTGGACGACTGGCATCGGCTCTTCGGGCGCTGAAGAAGAACGGCCGGCTCGGCGGTGGGCTAACTTGACAAACGAAGCGCAATATTAAAACATACGTTTGATTCAAACGTACGATTGAATCAGGAGCAAACCATGGCGGACCCCCTTGAAGCTCCCCATCGCGCCAACGCGGAGCCCTCGGACTCCCCCGACACAAAAACCAACCTGCTCGACGCCGCGGAGAATCTCTTCGCCCACGAGGGCGTCCATCGGGCGTCCTTGCGCGCGATAACCCAGTCCGCAGGTGCCAATCTGGCCGCGGTGCACTATCACTTCGGCTCGAAGGAGGCTCTGGTGCGCGAGGTCCTGGCGCGGCGACTGGGCCCTCTCAACCGGCGCCGGATCGAGCTGCTCGATCAAGTCGAGGCTGCAGACGCCATGCCCGCGGTCAAAGATATCGTCCGGGCGTTCGTTCAGCCGACGCTCGAAATGGTGCAGCGCGAACGAGGCGGACACGCGTTCGCCCGCTTCGTCTGCCGGACTTTCTCCGAGCCCGACGAAAGCTTTCGCGACATCGTACTCGAACAGTTTCGCGACATCGTAGCCCGATTCACCACCGCATTCGAACGCTCTCTGCCGGACCTCCCGCGGGAAGAGCTGTTCTGGCGCTTCCACTTCATGGTCGGTTCCATGGTGCATACGGCCGGCCTCGGCTTCCTGGCTCACCGCCTCTCGGACGGGCTGTGCAATCCAACCGACCTCGACGGGCTGACGACCCGGCTGGTCCGCTTTCTGACCGCCGGTCTCGAGGCGAAAGCGACCGCGATTCAGGAAGCAGACCCAGGATGATCGCCCGACTCCGGAAGCGCGCTGTCCGGCCGGCGGCGCCACTGGCGCTTCTCCTTTTCGCTTTCATGAGCCTCGGATGCGCCAGTGCAGGCGCGTCGGCGCGGCCGCCGAAGCTGGAGATCGAGGCTCCAGTCCCGAGCGCGTGGAGCACGTTTCCGTCGCAACGAGTCCGGGCCGAACTGCCCAGGCCCGAACAGCTCGGGACCGAGGGCCTCGGGGTGAAAACCCTCGCAGGCACCTGGTGGCAAGCATTCGGCGACTCCGAATTGGATCGGCTGATCGAACTCGTACTCGAATCAAATCGCGATTTGCGCTCGGCGGCGGCGCGGCTCGACGCGGCCCTGGCCCAGGCTCGCATAGCCGGTGCCGCGCGCAAGCCCCTGGCAACTCTCTCGGCCGATGACGCCCGGCGCCAGCAGAACTTCATCGGATTTCCGATTCCGGGCTCCGAAGATGGCGTCCTGACCAGCACCTCGACGACACTCGGCGCCTCCCTCAACGTCTCCTGGGAGGTGGACCTCTGGGGACGGATCCGAGACGGACGGCTCGCCGCACAGGCCGGCGCCGAAGCGGCCGTCCACGACCTCGATGCTGCGCGACTGTCGATCACCGGGCAAACCGCGAAGGCCTGGTTTGGTTTCCTCGAGGCCGCAGGGCAGGCAGCACTGGCGCAAGAGACCCTCGCCAATCGCACCGACGTGCGCAAGCGCATCGAAAGACGTTACCGCCAGGGCCTGCGGACCGCCCTCGAGCTGCGGCTCGCGGCAGCCAACGAAGCCAACGCCGAGGCGCGGCATGCGGTGCGCAAGAGGAGGCAGGATGCGATTGGGCGCCAACTCGAAGTCCTCCTCGCGCGTAACGCCGAGGCGCTTCAAATCATCGCCGGCTCGACCAGCGCCTTGCCGGCTCTGCCGCCGCCGGCAGCACCGGGACTTCCCGGCGACGTCCTGCGATGGCGGCCGGACCTTCGAGCCTCGGAGCGCCGCCTCGCCGCAGCGGGACTAAACATCGCTGCAGCCCGCAAATTGCTCTATCCGCGCTTGACCCTGACCGGTTCGACCGGCACTACCAGCCGGGAATTCGACGGCTTTCTGAACCCCGACTTCTCGGTGTGGAGTCTGGCCGCCGGCCTGCTGCAGCCGCTCTTTCAGGGCGGTCGGCTGCGAGCCGGCGTCGAACTCTCCGAAGCCGGGCACAGGGACGTCCTCGCGCAGCACGAAAACGCCGTCATCAGGGCGGTGACCGAGATCGAGGCGCAGCTCGCCAACGATGCCTACCTCGAGGAGCAGCAGAGCGCGGTCACGAAGGCGAAGCAGGCCTCGAGCGCGGCGGAAGCGCTCGCCCAAGACCGCTACTTCGCAGGGCTTTCCGACTACCTGAGCGTCTTGGCGGCGCAGGATCAAGCGATCACCGCAGCGAGCCGGCTCCTGGAGGTCGATCGACTCCGACTCGAACAGCGGGTCGACCTCTTCCTGGCGCTGGGCGGCAATGGCCCGAGCGCTTCGGCAATGGCCACTGAAACCGAGGAATCGAAATGACCAGACGATTGAGAATTCTTCTTCCCCTCCTGGTCATCCTGGGAGGCGCGATCGTCATGACGGTGATGGTGAAAGCCAAACCGACCGTCGCACGCGTCGAGCGCGAGGTGCAGCCGCCGTTGGTGCGCGTCGTCGAGGTAACCCGCGGCCCGGTAGCCCTCAACGTGCATTCGACCGGCACCGTGGAACCTGCGAGGCGCTCGACCCTGGTCGCTCAGATCGGCGCGCGGGTGGCAAGGCTGTCCCCGGGCTTCGCCGAGGGTGCGTTCTTCGACCGCGGCGACCTCTTGGTGCGGCTCGAGTCACGCGATTTCGAACTTGCGGTAACCCAGGCCGAGGCCCGCGTGGCGCAAGCCCAGGTCCAGTTCGAGCGGGAGCAGGCGGAAGCTCGATTGGCGGTCGAGGAGTGGGATGAGCTGGGCCTCGGTGAGCCTACCGCTCTGGTGATCCGCGAACCTCAGCTCGCTCGCGCTCGAGCGGACCTCGAGTCCTCGCAGGCGGCGCTCGAACAGGACCTGGCGCCCGACGTGACCTCGATCTGCGACCTGTTCGACCCCCAGTACAAGGGCAAGGGAGTAACGAAAGTCCTTGTGCAGTCCAAGGTGAGCGACTTAGGTCTGAGAGAAAAGGCCGAAGCCCGCGTCGTTCAACGGTTGAAATCCAGCGGCATTGGAAGCGTGCGGTACGGGTCCGTGTTCTTTGTCGGGCGCAAGGTGAGCGCCAAGGAGTTTCTTCGGGTCAAAAAAGAGCAAGGCTTTGATGCGTGGCTGGTGATAGTTCCTGTTGATGCCGGACACACCAAGACCTATGTTCCGCCGTCGTATCACACCTACTCTAC
>JADFQD010000182.1 GCA_022561975.1 Acidobacteriota bacterium | reverse complement strand
GTAACCCCGGGTCGCCCTTCGGGTGGGGGCGGTTTCGGGCCCGCTGCGGCGTTGACGCTCCTCAACGATGACACCGCATCGCCTGCGTCGCGTCGCCTTGCAGCGCACCCGAAATCGCTCCCAACGCGACCCGCAGGACTTCTACCACGGGCTGCTAGGCCTAACAACGAGCTGTCGGAGTCCTCGGAGTTCTCTGAGCCAGCGGCCGCTCGTTTTGCAAGAGGGGCCATTTGAGCGAACTCGATCTTAGACTGGGCGACGCTCTCCGAGACCGTGACGCGGTGATCGGCGTCATCGGCCTCGGCTACGTCGGCTTGCCGCTGGCGCTCGCGTTCGCCGAGTCCGGATTCCGGGTACTCGGCTTCGATCTGGACGACAAGAAGACGGAACACCTAAATCGCGGTGAAACCTACCTCGATGCGTTTCCAACGAAGCGCATCCGGCCGCTGGTAGACAACGCGCGGCTTTCCGCCACCACCGACATGGAAAGGCTCTCGGAACCCGACGCTTTGCTCATCTGCGTACCCACGCCGCTTGCAGCCGACGCTACGCCCGACCTCGAGTACGTCAAGGAAACCGCGCGGCGAATCTCCGACGTGCTGCGCGTCGGGCAGCTAGTGGTTCTCGAATCGACCACCTATCCCGGCACCACCGAGGAAGTGGTGCTGCCGATTCTGGAAGCCAGTGGACTGCGCTCCGGCGAGGACTTCTTTCTTGCCTACTCGCCGGAGAGGGAGAACCCGGGCAGCACTGAGTATCGCCTGGAGTCCATTCCCAAGGTCGTCGGCGGCGTCGGCCGGCAGGCCCTGAGCCTGGCTCTGACGCTCTATGAATCCGTGGTCCCCGCCACCGTGCCGGTCTCGAGTCCTCGCGTGGCCGAAGCTTCCAAGCTCACCGAAAACATCTACCGGGCTGTGAACATCGCTCTCGTCAACGAGCTCAAGATGATCTTCGACCGCATGGGCATCGACGTTTGGGAAGTGATCGAAGCGGCCTCGACCAAGCCGTTCGGTTTCAAGGCGTTCTACCCGGGTCCCGGATGGGGTGGGCACTGTATTCCGATCGATCCGTTCTATCTCTCTTGGAAGGCTCGCGAAGCCGGCGCTGAAGCGCGGTTCATCGAGCTGGCAGGCGAAATCAACACGATGATGCCTCGGTTTGTGCTGGCAAAACTCGAAGCAGCTCTGGAGGTTCGAGGCATCGATCTGAAAGGAGCCCGGGTGCTGCTGATCGGCCTGGCGTACAAGAAAAATGTCGCCGACCCGCGGGAAAGCCCCGCTTTCGAGTTCATCGAGTTGCTCCGCCAAAAGGAGGCGCTCCCCGCGTATCACGATCCGTACATCCCGGTAGCGCCAAGCATGCGTCGCTGGCACCCGTCGGCAGCGCACGAGCCCGCGCCGCTCGAGTCGGTCGCGCTGAGCAAAGAATCTCTCGCGGCCTTCGAAGCCGTGGTGGTGATTACCGATCATGATTCGATCGACTGGGACCTCATCCGTGAGCATGCACGCCTGATCGTCGACTCCCGAGGCCGCTTTCGTGAGCCGGCCGAGAACGTGGTTCGCGCCTAGGATTCAGACGCTTGTCCAACGTTTTCATTTCCACGTCGTCCTTCGGCCAGGTTTCGCCCGAGCCGCTCGAAGCTCTCGACCGCGCCGGTTGCAGCTACCGGTTGAACCCCCACGGCAGGAGGCTCGACCCCGAAGAAACTCGGGAGTTCCTGGTCGGCATCGAAGGTCTGATCGCCGGAACCGAGCGCCTCGATCGCGAGATTCTGGCCGCCGCAGTCGGTCTCAAAGCCGTCTCCAGAGTGGGCGTAGGGCTCGAAAATATCGATCTGGTCGCGGCCCAGGAGCTCGGCATCCGGGTCTCGAACACCCCCGAGCCACCCGCCCGCGCGGTCGCCGAACTCGCCCTCGGAGGCATCCTCGCGCTGCTGCGCCATCTCTGCCCTGCCGATCGAGAACTGCGCCGAGGCAACTGGAACAAGCCCATGGGACGGCTCTTGTCCGGCAGTACCGCCGGCATCATCGGCACCGGCCGTGCAGGCCGGGCTTTGATCGGTCTGCTGGCTCCGTTTCGCTGCCGCGTCCTCGCCGCCGATCTGCAACCGGACTCCGCCTGGGCAGAGGAGAGCAGCGTCGAGTACACGGGAATCGACGAATTGATAACGGCAAGCGATATGGTATCACTGCACGTACCGCTGACTCACGAAACCCGGCATTTGATCGACCGGCGAAGGATCGCTCTGATGAAGCCGGGCGCCATCCTCGTGAACTGCGCCCGGGGCGGCCTTGTGGACGAGGCGGCTTTGGCCGAGAATCTACGCAGTGGCAACATCGGTGGAGCATACTTAGACGTTTTCGAGACCGAGCCCTACCACGGAGAGCTGATCGAGTTGCCCAACACTCTTCTTAGTCCCCACATCGGCTCCTACGCCTCGGAATGCCGGCTCCAGATGGAACTCGAAGCCGTCTCCAACCTGATCCGCGCCCTTGCCGGCGACGAGGCCCGGGGATGAGCCGAGCGCTGGTCACCGGCGGGTCGGGATTTCTCGGCAGCTTCATCGCCGACGAGTTGGTACGAAGTGGCTTCGAGGTTCGCATCTTCGATAGAGATTCCTCGCCGTACTTGAGAGACGGCCAGGAAATGATCACCGGTGACATCCTCGAACCCGAAGCGGTCCGCCGCGCCGCCGACGGCTGTTCGGTGATCTATCATCTGGCCGCTCTGGCCGACCTCGACCAGGCCCAAGGGCAAGCACTCGAGGCCGCCCGTCACAATGTGCTCGGCACGATCAACGTCCTCGAGGCGGCACGCGAAACTGCGGCCGATCGGTTCATCCTGGCCAGCACGATCTACGTCTACAGCCGAGCCGGTGGCTTCTACAGGTGCTCGAAACAAGCCGCTGAGTCCTTCGTCGAGGAGTACCAGCGGCAGTACGGCATGTCCTACACGGTCCTGCGCTACGGCAGCCTCTATGGTCCCCGGAGCGGCAACTCGAACGGCGTCTACCGCCTACTCCGAGAAGCGCTGCAAACCGGCAAGATCACCCATCATGGAACGCCGGACGACACCAGGGAGTACATTCACGTCCGAGACGCCGCGCGTCTGAGCATCGAGGCCCTCGGAACCGATTTCGTCAATCGTCATGTAACGATTACCGGCAGCCACCCGACGCGACTCAAGGATCTTTTCGTGATGTTCGGTGAGATCTTGAGCAAGGAGCTCGAGATCGACTACCGAACCGACGAGGCCACCCATGAAGATCGCCGCTACAAGGTGACTCCCTACGCCTACATGCCCCGTGTCGGTCGCAAACTGACCTCGCGGCACTCGGTCGATATGGGACAGGGCATTCTCGAGCTAATCCACGAAATCGACCAGGGGACGTAAGGCAACCGAAGTGAACGCGGCCATCATCACCGCGCGCGCGGGCAGCAAGTCGATCCTCGACAAGAACGTCCACCCGGTGAACGGCGTTCCCCTGGTGGCCTATCCGGCGCGCGCCGCCCTGGGCGCCGAGCGCATCGACCGTGTCTTCGTCTCGACCGACGGTGACTCGATCGCTCGAGCCTGTACCGAACTCGGAGTCGAGGTGATCCACCGCCCCGGCGAGCTGGGCGGCGACACCGTCAACCACGGGGATGTGATCAAGCATGCGGTCGAATGGGTGGACGATCACTACCCAGTTCTCGAGAACGTTGTCCTGCTTCTCGGCAACACCGTGATGATCGATGGCGCGCTCATCGACCGTTGTCTCGACATCCTGCACGACGATCCGAACCTGGACTCGGTCATGACCGTGTGGGAGGCCGCCGACGACCATCCCCTCCGCGCGCTCGAGATCGTAGACGACCGGTTGCGGCCTTACGGCGACCCGAATCGCCAGGTTTCTACAGAACGCCAGTCCTACCCAAAGGCCTACTACTACGACCAAGGCGTCTGGGCGTTTCGCAGGGACTGCGTCGAGCGCCGCGAGGGCCCCAACCCGTGGTGGTGGATGGGCAAGAACTGCCACCCGGTGATCAGGCCTTGGGTCACCGGCCGCGACGTCCATACCGAGCTCGACCTCGACATCGCGAACTGGTGGTTGGCGCGGCCAGCGACCGAGAAACAGTGACGGCGCCGCAGTACGACCTCAACACCCTCGAAGCGATTGTCTTCGATTTCGACGGCGTCATACTGGAATCAGGCGATATCAAAACCCAGGGGTTTAGAGAACTCTTCGCCGGAGTTCCCGACCACCAGGACGCAATCGTCCGCCATCACCTCGACAACCTCGGCATCTCGCGATTCGAAAAGTTCGAGTGGATCTACAGCAACCTTCTCGGGGCCTCGCTGTCCGCGGAAGAGGCTCAACAGCTAGGGCGACGCTACTCGCAACTGGTGTACGAACGAGCGCTGCGTTGCCCACTCGTGCCCGGAGCCAGACGGCTTCTCGACGACTTGCAGGGCCGTCTGCCCATGTTCGTGGCCTCTGGCACTCCGCAGGAGGAACTCGCCCGCATCGTCGCTGAGCGCGAACTCAGCGGATACTTCGTAGAAGTCTGTGGCTCGCCTGAGACCAAGGAGAACACCTTGCGTCGCCTGCTCGGAAGCTACCAGCTGGATCCATCGAAGACCATTCTGGTCGGTGACGGTTTGTCCGATCTCCGAGCCGCCCAACTCACAGGCGTTGGTTTCGTCGCTCGGGTGCATGCCGAAGAGCCGTTATTCGACTGGCCGGAGGATACGGTGCAGGTCGCCGATCTGAC
>JADFQD010000065.1 GCA_022561975.1 Acidobacteriota bacterium | reverse complement strand
GCCCGCGCGGACCGGCCAGACAAAGTTGAGGCGGGCCTTGCCGGCGCCAACGGAGGGGGGGTTGCCGACCTCGCCGGTGCCCAGGTCCACGGCCCAGGCGCCGATCGGCTCCGCCACGACGGTCGACGACGACCAATAGTGCGAATCCTCCGCCGACTGCACGTTCACGAACGGGTTCGGAGACGGCAGCGCTGGCTCAAACGCACTGTGATCGGTCAGACTGGAAAGCTCCTTCACGTTCGACAACCTCCAGTCGGTGAACGTCATCGCGGTGTAGTCCGTGCACGCAATCGACGTCGTGTTGAGCAACGCGACCCAGTCCAGAGCCTGCTGCCAGGTCTTGGCCCCAGCCGGACAGTTCGCGTCCTTCAACCACATCAAACCCGTCAGGTTGTCCGTCACCGTCCCGTCACCATTGTCCGTGAAACGCGGCGTTGGCCACTCCACTCCTGCCTGAAACTCCCCGTCCTCCCCCGTCCCGGTGCAATCGCGCGAAACCCCGTTCTCATCGAAACAGGCTGTTTGGCCCGTGTCCTCCACCGGGGCGCCGCCCGCCGCCGCCGTGGCCTGGACCGTTCTGGTCAAGGAGATCCGCTTCGAGCACCTGAGCGGTCACGAGGAGGTCAATGCCATGCTGGAGGCGTTTGATGAAGACCTCAATCGTCGCTTTGCGGTCGAACCCGCTGAGGTCAAAGACCTCCATCGACGCGTGACCAAGGGGCTCGATCTGGCCGATGTCTTCGTCTGGGAGAGCATTCGCACGGTCCACAACGACTGGACCGTGCGCTACCAGAACCGTTGGTACCAGATCACCGGCCCGAAACACCGTCTGCCACCTGCCAGGGGGAAGGTCACCGTGCGCCGGTGCCGAAGAGATCAACGTGGCGCCCGGCTCCGGACCACCCCTGGCGCCGACCCATCTCACGCCGAGCGCCCAGCCTGGAGACCCGATGACCTCCCCACCAAGGCGGCCCCTCCACCGAGCCCTCCGGGCTCACTTCCGGGGCCGCACACAACCCCCAAACTACCCAGGAGAATCACTCCTACCTACCAACCCAAGGGGACACTTCTATCGAGTTCCCGATGGGGACATTTCTATCGAGTCTTGACAGGTACCCCGCCACCCCATCGATGACAGTCCTGTGACACAGAGACCTCTATTTCCCGATAGGTTTCGCGGAGCCATGGAGACCTTCGGCGTCGTTGGGGCAAGTTTTCGTAACGAGGGCTCGGATCTGTTGGCGCGCTTGACCGTGCCGAAGGGCGAGCGAGTCGACCGGCTTCGGGTTCTGACGGAGCAGATCGGAGCCCGAGAACTGGTCTACCTAGCGACCTGCAACCGGGTCGAAGTCGTGTTTCGGGGCGACGGCAGGACGACCATGCAGGAGTATCGCCGGCGCGTTTTTCGAGGACTGACCGGTCGCAAACCCCGGGCGGGCGAGGCCGAGCGGCTCCTGCGTGCCTGGGAAGGCGAAGGGGCGGTCGAGCATCTTTTCCTGGTTGCGTCGGGGCTCGATTCCGCACAGCTCGGTGAGTACGAGATTAGGGGCCAGGTTCGCGAAGCTCTGATGATGGCCCGCGAGGCCGGCGTCAGCGGTACGTTCGTAGATTACCTTGTGACCGAGGCGCTTAAGGTCGCTCTGTCGGTCCATCGCCAAGTGCCGACATCGGGTCGCCCTGTTTCATTGGGCGATATCGCGGTCGAGCGTTTGCTCGACCGATTGCATCGAACGCCGGGGCGGGTCGCCCTGATCGGTGTTTCGCCGATGACCCGCCACTGCGGTCGACTTCTGGCCGAGAAAGGCGAATCTTTGCTCGTGGTCAACAGGACTCCCGAGGCCGCCGAGGCACTCGCCCGCGAGCTCGGGGGAGAGCACCGGTCACTGGATGGGTTCCGCGCGCAGCCGGACGCCGTAGAAGCACTACTCGTAGCGACCGGGAGCTCCGATATTCTTCTGGGCCGAGCGGAGCTCGAGAAGCTCGCTGCGCGCGCCCCTAGTGGTGAACCGCCGCTGGTAGTAGATATGACGGTGCCGTCGAACACAGATCGAGAGGCGGCGCTCGCCGTGGGCGTGGAATTCGTGAATATGGACGGAATACTCGCCGAGGCCGGCGCCGATCGGGACCGCCGCCTGGTAGATCTCGCGCCGGCGCGCGAGCTGGTGGATCAACGGCTCGCGCAATTCCGTAAAGGCATGGCGGAGAGACTGATGTCCCCGATCATTGCGCGGCTCAATCAACGCTACCAGGAGACAGCGGTGGAAGGCGTCAAGAGGTTGTTCAAGAAGGAACTCGAGGGATTCGACGAGGCCGAGCGGGAAGCGGTATGTCGTTGGGCGGAAGTCATCGCTCGGCGGTTCGCGCACATACCCATCAAGGGTTTACGGGGCCTGGCTTCGGAGTTCGGGGCGCCCGCGGTCAAGGTGTTTCTTGACGCCTCCGGAGAAGATTTGTTCTCCTCGAGCTCCGAAGCTCTTGGGCGATTGGAAGAGATGGCGGACCCGGAGGCCTAGTGTGAGCGAGATACGATCCTCGGACGGCGCAAGTCACAGGTCCGCCGGCCCGAGATCCGAAGAGCTGTTCGAGCGTGCGCTACAAGTTCTGGCCAGTGGTGTCAACTCGCCCGTGCGGGCGTTTCGCGCCGTCGGAGGCACTCCACTGTTCGTTCGTAGCGGCAAGGGCGCCTATATCGAAGACGAGGACGGCCGTCGGTACCTGGACTTCGTGTCCTCCTGGGGTCCGTTGATCCTGGGTCACGCTCATCCCGATGTGGTCGAGGCCGTGAGCCGGGCGGCTTCCGACGGGTTGACCTTCGGAGCACCCTGCCCCGCCGAGGTGGAATTGGCCGAGGCGGTGGTTGAAAGCTATCCCGGACTCGAGCAGCTGCGGTTTGTTTCATCAGGGACCGAGGCCACGATGAGCGCCGTGAGGCTTGCCCGCGGTGCCACCGGGCGGGAGCTCGTGGTCAAGTTCTCCGGCTGTTATCACGGCCACGCCGACCATCTCCTGGTCGCCGCAGGCTCCGGTCTGGCCACGTTCGGACAGCCGTCCTCCGCCGGCGTACCGGCGTCCTTCGCGGCTTTGACGAGGGTTCTGCCACTCGATGACGAGGCCCGTCTGGAGGCTCTCTTCGCAAGCGAGGGCGAACGCATCGCCGCGGTCATCGTGGAGCCGGTTCCGGCCAACAACGGGCTCTTGATCCAGCGGCCGGAGTTTCTCGCGGCGCTCAGGAAAGCGACCTCTGAAAGCGGAGCCCTGCTCATCTTCGACGAAGTGATCAGCGGCTTTCGGGTCGCCAAGGGTGGTGCCGCAGAGTACTACGGCATCACGCCCGACCTGGTGACTTTCGGCAAAATCATCGGCGGGGGCATGCCGGTCGGAGCGTTCGGCGGGAGCCGCGACTTGATGCGGCATTTGGCGCCCGAGGGCACTGTGTATCAAGCTGGAACTCTGTCGGGCAACCCGATGGCCATGGCCGCCGGACTGGCCAGCCTGCGGGTTCTCGAGAGCGAGGGTGTGTGGCAACGGCTCGAAGAGCTGGGACACAACCTCGACGAGAACATGAAATCCGCACTCTCCGCTTCTCCATCGCCCGCGAAGTTCGTCAGGCTTGGCTCTATCTTCTGGTTGTCTCTCCAGGCGGGTGAGCCCCCGAGGACCGCGGAATCCGTTGACTCGAACATCGGCGAACGCTACCGGCGCCTCTTCCACGCCCTCTTGCGCCGGGGCGTGTGGATCGCCCCTTCGGCCTTTGAGGTCGGATTCCTCAGCTTGGCTCATACCACCGAGGATGTCGCGCGTTTCGCCGATGCCGTGGGTGAAGCTCTATCCGAGGTCACGACTTCCGAGGGGTGATAGGAAGGTTCGAGTTCATGCGATTTCGAATGCGAATGACCCGAGTCTGGCAGGTCGTCATTCTGATTCTGCTGGCCATTTCGGCGGTTCAGGTCTCCTGGTGGATGGTGGACCAAACCCGGCGCTCCGAAGCCCTGCGCCAGCGCATCACCCAGCTCTATAGCGAAGATGCCCGCGCTGCGATCGAGCTGCATCGCCGCGGCGTCGACGCTGTCGCGATCGAGCGGATTTTCCCGCATCTCGAGATGAATTCGAGCGGCGAGCTGGTCGTGAGTCGGAAGGCCCTCGAAGATCTCAGGCAGCAGCGCGTTCGCTGGCTCAGCCAGTACGGCTGGGAAGGGGGGTTCTTTCTCGCCGTGCTGGTGATCAGCATGGCGGCGGTGTGGCGGGCTCTCTACCAGGAGAGCGTCTTGCGCCGGCGGCAACAGAACTTCATCGCCGCCGTCTCGCACGAACTCAAGAGTCCGCTCGCCAGTCTGCAACTTTCTGCCGAGACCCTGAGCTTCCGGGATCTGCCGCGAGATCAAATCCTGAAGCTGGCCCACCGTCTGCGAGCCGACGCCGGACGGATGGAGGACATGATCTCGAAAATTCTCGACACCTCCCAGTTGGACCAGGGCTGGATCGTGCTCCATCCCGAGCCCTTAGAAATCGGTGCGATGGTGGATCACGTCCTCGAGGAGCTCGAACACCGGATCACCGAAGTGGGCGCAAGAGTTCATGTCGATATCGCGCCCGATCTCGCCATTCGAGCCGATCCCGTGGGCGTGAGGACAGTGCTCAGTAATCTGTTGGACAATGCTCTCAAAGCAGTTCGCGGGAAAGATCAGGGAACCCTTCGAATTCGAGCGGTTCGAGACAAACGCTATGTACATCTGAGGGTGGAAGACGACGGTGTCGGTTTCCGGCCCGAGGAATCCGTTCTCCTATTCGAGAAGTTCTACCGGCCCGGCAACGAGATGCGTCGGGAAGGCTCCGGTCAAGGACTCGGTCTGTACATTGCTCGACGTTTTGTCGAACTCGAGAAGGGGAGACTGAAGGCTCACAGCGACGGCATCAACCAGGGGGCGGTCTTCGAGGTTTCATGGCCGGCCGTTCGCGACCAAGCGTGATGCTCATGAACAAAGCTGGAAGCGGACCGACACGCATCTTGGTCGTAGAAGACGAGCTGCATCTGGCCGCCGGTATCGCCGAAAACCTGGTAGCTGAAGGCTACCGGACCGAGATCATCGACAACGGGAAGAGAGCCCTCGAGAGGATCGTGGACGAGGACTACGATCTGGTCATTCTGGACGTCATGCTGCCGGAGCTGGACGGGTTTGCGGTATGCGAACAGGTGCGAGCTCGAGGCAAGATGACTCCGATCCTCTTCTTGACGGCAAAGGGCGGGATCGACGACCGAATCCGAGGTCTCGAGGCCGGAGGCGACGACTATATGGAAAAACCGTTTCACCTTCGCGAGCTTCTGCTGCGGGTGCGGGTGATCCTCAAGCGTTGGGAGTGGTATCGACGGGAGATGTCGACCGACCCGGTGATTCGTTTCGGTGGCAATGAATTCGATCCGAGAACTTTCGAGGGTCGGTCCTGGGACGGCGTTTCGCACGAACTCACCCAGAAGGAGGCGATGATCCTACGAGCGCTGGATGAACACGCTGGGTCCGTGGTCTCGCGCGAGGATCTCGTCGAGAGGGTCTGGGGATATGAAGTTTATCCATCGACCCGAACCATCGATAACTTCATCCTCCGGCTGCGCAAGCGCTTCGAGCCCGACCCGGAGAAGCCGCGGTTCTTCCATACCGTCCGTGGCGTCGGGTATCGCTTCGATCCCCAAGGAGACCGGGAGTGAGTGGCAAGCATAGTGGTTTGCGGATCGGCACCCGTGGTTCAGTATTGGCCCTGTGGCAGGCAAACGACGTCGCGGAGAAAATTCGTCGCCTGCCCGGAGCTCCACCGGTAGAGTTCGTGCGAATCAGAACCGAGGGCGACCGCATTACCGACAAGCCGCTTTCGGAGGTGCTGGGAAAGGCGTTCTTCACCAAAGAGATCGAGCAGGCCCTTCTCGACGGAAGCGTGGATCTGGCGGTTCATAGCCTCAAGGATCTGGCGACACAGATGCCCCCCGGCCTGTCGCTCGGAGCCGTTCTGAAGCGCGAGGACCCTCGCGACATCCTGATAGCGCGCAGTGGTCGCTCTCTCGACGGGCTCCCCAAGGGCTCGAGCGTCGGGACCAGCAGTTTGCGGCGGCGTGCATTGATCGCCCGTTGGCGCCCGGAATTGAAGCTCGTGGATTTACGGGGGAATGTTCCGACCCGCATCGAGAAGCTGGACTCGGGGGACTTCGATGCGATTGTCCTGGCCGCAGCCGGGGTCAAGCGGCTCGGCCTCGAGGCGCGTATCAGCGCCTACCTACCTACCGAGCATGTTCTGCCGGCGGTGGCGCAGGGCGCCATCGCGATCCAGTTTCGGAAGGGAGATCAGCCGACACTCGACTGGATTCGTCCGCTGGACGACCCGACCAGTCACCGAGCCGTTATCGCGGAGCGAGCCCTGTTGCGGCGTCTCGAGGGCGGTTGTCAGATACCGGTCGGCGCGTTGGCGACGGTCCAGGGCAACGAGTTGCGACTCTCCGCGATTGTGTGCTCTCTCGACGGTCGACGGTCAGTCGAGGGGACGCGCGTGGGTTCGCTCGATCGGGGAGACGACCTCGGGCGATCCCTGGCCGAGGAACTACTCGAGCTCGGGGCAGCCGAGATTCTAGCCGCGATCCGACGGACCGAAGGGAAGGCAAGCTGATGGGGCGGGCCGAGCCGATCGAGGGCCGAGATGGAGAGCTCGGGGGTGTGCAAGTGATCGTGACGCGGTCGGAGGGTGTCGAGGGCCCACTGACGCGGCTCCTCCGTGAGCGCGGCGCACGGGTTCTCAATTGGCCGGTCGTGGCGATCGAGCCCCTGCAGCATCCCGGAGCTCTGGAAGAGGCACTGCAGAATCTGCCCAGCTATGACTGGATCGTCTTCACCAGCCCGAGGGCGGTCGCGGCGGTGACGGTAAGAAGGCCGCCGCCGAAAGGCCGACCGCGAGTTGCCGCGGTCGGTGATGCCACCGCTGGGCAGCTCGCGGACGCGGGTTGGAGAGTGGACCTCGTGCCCAGTGAAGGATGTGGAGAGGCGTTGGTACAGGAGTTCGAAAGAATCGACTGCGCGGGCGCGAGGGTGCTTTTTCCGGCCAGCCAGATCGCTCGCGACACCGTTCCTGCGGGGCTGACAGCGCTCGGAGCGAGGGTCGATCGGGTCATCGCCTACCGCACCGTGCCTGCCCCGCTCGATCGCTCCACCTGTTTGGCGGCGCTCGATTCGGCCGAGCTTCCGGTCGTGACCTTCGCCAGTCCTGGAGCGGTCGATGGCCTGGAGTCGGCGCTCGGCGCCGAGGTCTACCGTCGCTTGATGGCGATATGCCGTGTTGTAGCGATCGGTCCGACCACCGCCGAGGCGTTGAAGGAATCAGGCTTCGCCGGGGTGACGACGGCGAAAGCCCGAACTCTGCCGAGCCTGGCAAACGCCGTCGGAATAGCGATCCACAGCAAGGAGGATTGACTCGATGTCCTATCCGCAACAGCGCCCGAGGCGGCTTCGTCGAACCGAGACCTGGCGCCGCATGGTCAGGGAGACCCACCTCTCGGTGGATCGTTTCGTCTATCCGTTGTTCGTGGTGCCGGGAGAAGGCGTCCGCTCGGAGGTCTCGAGTATGCCCGGTGTGTTCCAGCTGTCGATCGATCTCCTGGTGACCGAGGCGGTCGAGGTCCACGAACTCGGAATCCCGGCAATCATTCTCTTTGGTGTCCCGGACCACAAAGACGCCGAGGGCTCAGAGGGATATGACCCGGAAGGCCTCGTGCCGAGGGCCGTCCGGGCGCTGAAGCATGAAGTTCCAGAACTCCAGATCTGGGCGGATGTCTGCCTGTGCGAATACACCGACCATGGGCACTGCGGTCTGCTGACGCCGACGGGTGAGGTCGACAACGATGCCACCCTGCCGCTGCTGTCAGAGGCGGCTGTCGTCTACGCCCGCTCCGGTGCCGACGTAGTAGCACCGAGCGACATGATGGATGGTCGCATCGGAGCCGTCCGGGCAGCTCTCGACGAGAACGGTTTCGGAGAGGTTCCAATCGTCTCCTACGCGGTGAAATACGCCTCGGCCTTCTACGGACCCTTCCGCGACGCCGCCCACTCGGCGCCCGCGTTCGGCGACCGCCGCGGCTACCAGATGGACCCTGCGAATACAACCGAGGCACTGAGAGAAGTGGCGCTCGATCTGGAGGAAGGGGCCGATGTCGTGATGGTCAAACCGGCGGGACCCTACCTGGATGTCATCCGCCGAGTCCGCGACGCCGTCGCCGTGCCGGTCGCCGCCTATCAGGTCTCCGGCGAGTACAGCATGATCAAGGCCGCGGCGGCCAATGACTGGATCGACGAACGTCGCGTGGTTCTCGAGTCTCTCCTCGGCATCCGGCGCGCCGGCGCCGATATCATTCTGACCTACTTCGCGAAGGACGCTTCGCGGTGGCTGAAGCAGGGCTAGTGGCTTGCTGAAGACCTCTCATGGGTCGCAGGATCAGGTCCCACCTTTCCTCGCCGCTTGCCGCTGTCAGCCTGTGGCCCACACTCCGGTGTGGGTCATGCGCCAAGCCGGACGCTATCTTCCCGAATACCGGAAGGTTCGAGAGAAGGTGGACTTTCTGACCCTGACCAAGACTCCGGAGCTGGCTGCCGAAGTCACCTTGCAGCCGATTCGTCGATTCGGGATGGACGCCGCCATTCTCTTCAGCGACATCATGACGCCGCTCGAGGGAATGGGTGTCGAACTCGAGTTCGCTCCGGGACCGTTGATCCGCAACCCGGTAAGAAGCGCGGCGGCCGTAGACGCACTCAGGGCCTGTGATCCGGAGGAAACCGTGCCTTTCGTGCTCGAGACCCTCGGCATTCTGCGCGACGAGCTGCCGGCGTCAGCGCCTCTCATCGGTTTCGCCGGAGCACCCTTCACCCTCTTCTGCTACCTCGTAGAGGGAGGCGGATCGAAGACTTTCAATACCGCCAAGGCGTTTCTATTCGCTGAGCCGGCGGCGGCGGTGCGGCTGCTGGAGAAACTCGCCGAGATGACCGTCTCCTATCTCACGGCACAGGCCGCGGCCGGAGCGCAGGCACTGATGCTCTTCGACTCGTGGGCCGGGCTGCTCGGCCCGGACGACTACCGCCGCTTCGCCGTACCTTCTGTGACCCGAGTGCTCGATGAGCTGGCTCCTCTCGAACTGCCGCTCATCTACTTCCCGAACCAGGGTGCGACGCTGTTGGCGGACGTTGCCGGACTTGGAGCCGACGTCGTGGGATTGGATTGGCGAACGCCGCTTTCCGCTGCACGGGCGACCTTGGGTCCGGCCAAGGCGATACAGGGCAATCTCGACCCGGCCGCCCTGTTCGCGCCGCCGAACGAGCTGAGGAGTCGCATCGACAGGGTACTCGAGGAAGCCGGCTCGGAGCCGGGGCACATTTTCAATCTCGGGCACGGGATCGACCGAGCCACCGACCCGGATCAGGTAGCCCGTCTCGTGGATCATGTCCATGAGCGAACCGAAGCAGCAGACGCCGAATGACGCGACTCACCGAGTCCGTAACTCTGGAGACACTTCGGCGGTTCGACCGCCCGGGCCCCCGATACACTTCGTACCCCACAGCCGTCGAGTTTCATGACGGTGTCGGTGAAAGCGAGTACCAAGCCATGCTCGGCGAGGCCGACCGGTCGGGCCCGGACACGCCGCTCAGCCTCTACATTCACATCCCGTTCTGTGAACACAAATGCCATTTCTGCGCTTGCCACGTTGTCGCCACGCAGCATCTCGAAGTGGCGGCTCGTTACCTGGAGTACCTCGAGCGCGAGATCACCATGATCGCCGACCTACTACCTCACAGGAGAATGTTGGCTCAGATGCACTGGGGCGGGGGTACCCCCACCTATTTCTCTCCGTCGCAGATCGAGCGGCTCTACCGACACATTCTTGGCCACTTCACTCTCCAGGACGGAGCGGAGATCGCCATCGAGGTCGATCCGCGGGTCACCAGCCGCGAGCATCTGAACACTCTGGGCCGTTTGGGCTTCAATCGCCTCAGCCTCGGCGTTCAGGATTTCTCCCCGACCGTACAGGAGGCGATCGGCCGCGGCCAGACCTTCGAAGAAACCAAGGAGCTGGTTCTCCACGCCCGGGAAATCGGATTCGTCGAAGGCATCAACTTCGATCTGATCTATGGCCTGCCCCGGCAATCGCTCGAACCGTTCAACGCCAGCCTCGACCGGGTTCTCGAGCTGCGTCCAGACCGCCTGGCGGTGTACTCGTTCGCCTTCGTGCCCTGGATCAAGTCCAACCAGAGGCGGCTGCGACCCGAGGACTTTCCCAAGCCCGCGCTCAAGCTCGAGCTCTACCTGACCGCGCTCGACCGATTCTTCGAGGCGGGCTACGAGCCGATCGGTATGGATCACTTCTCACTTCCCGACGACGAGCTCGCGGTGGCGGCTCGAGAGGGTCGCCTGGAGCGGAACTTCATGGGCTACACGGTCAAGCCGGTCTCGACCATGATCGGATGCGGCGTGTCGTCGATCGGCGACCTGGTCAGGGGCTATTTCCAAAACTGCAAGAAACTATCGACGTACTACGAGGCGCTCGACGAAGCCCGGCTTCCCATCGAGCGCGGTTGTATCCTCGACGACGACGATCAAGTGCGCCGCTACGTGATCATGAACCTCATGTGCAACTTCGGAGTTGACAAGGAAGCCGTGTCCCGCCGTTTCGCCATCGATTTCGACACCTACTTCCATTCGTCCATTCTCCGGCTGGCAGAGATGGAGGAAGCGGGATTTGTTCGCAACGAGACTCGAGCGGTGAAAGTCACAGGTACCGGGAAGCTCTTCGTTCGTAACGCCGCAATGGCGTTTGATCGCTATCTCGAGGAGAAAACGTCGGAGCGGCCGGTCTTTTCGAGTACCGTCTAGCATTGAATCGTCGTTATCTCAGGAGCCGTTACCGCCGAGAATCCGCATGCGAAGGGTAGCGATCGTCGGCGGTGGGATCGCGGGCCTGGCGACCGCGGTGCACTTGACCGACCGGGCCGACTCAGTAGTGGGCGGGCTGGAAGTCGTAGTTTTCGAAGCGGCCGGCCGACTCGGCGGCAATATCCGAACGGATCATACGAACGGCTTCACCATCGAGTCCGGCCCGAGCGGCTACCTCGACAATCTGGAAGCGATGCGGCGACTGATCGAACGCCTGAATCTACGCACCGACTTGCAGAGGGCCGATGACACGGCGGCCAAGAGATTTCTCTACCGCAGCGGCCGGCTGCATCCTTTGCCGACCGGCCCGCTCGGTTTCCTGGGCAGCTCGGTCTTGAGTCTCCCGGGTCGGCTTCGCGTTCTTCTGGAGCCCCTCGCTCGCTCGCAACCGCAAGGGCTGGATGAGACGGTCCACGAGTTTGCCTGTCGGCGCATTGGAATCGAGGCAGCGGAGGTGCTGGTCGACGCGATGGTCTCGGGTGTTTTCGCAGGCGACACTCGGCGGCTCAGTCTGGAGAGCGCGTTTCCCAAAATGGCCGCGATGGAACAAGCTCATGGCGGTCTCGTGCGAGCGATGATCTCGAAGATCTACCGACGACGTGGTGCAAAGCGCCGAGCGCGCCGGCTTTCGAAGCGAGGGGAGAGCGTCGAAGAGATGATGAGGCCGGGTGGCCCGGCCGGCCCCGGTGGAACCCTGACCTCGTTCAGACGCGGGATGGAGACGCTCGTCGAACGCCTGGCCGATGAGCTCGGCGATGCGATCCGTCTCCGGCACCGTGTCGTCGGCATCGAAAAGTCCGAGGCGTCACGATCCGGCTTCGAGCCTGCTGCGGGTCCCGCTTGGAGGGTCTTCACCGACTCGGGCGAAACGTTCGAGGTCGATGGAGTGGTTGTAGCGGTGCCGGCTGCTGCCGCTACGAACCTGCTGAGAGGCATCGATCGACCGCTTGGAGAGTTGGTCGCCGGGATTGTAAGCGCACCTTTGGTGGTTGTCGCACTGGGCTTCGAGGAGAGCGACATCGGTGGTGCGCCCAAGGGCTTCGGGTTTCTGGTGCCGCGAAGTGAAGGGATGCGCAGTCTCGGTTGCCTGTGGGACTCGAGCATCTTCCCGGGACGAGCGCCGGCGGGGAAGGTGCTACTGCGCGTCATGATCGGCGGAGCCCACGATCCTGGGGCGGTCGGGCTGGACGACGAAACGCTTATTTCCGTCGTGCGTCGGGACCTTTCGAAGACCATGGGGCTAGCGGCAGAACCGAGCCTGACCCGGATCTATCGTCACCCGCTCGGGATCGCCCAGTACGAGCGCGGGCATGGGGCTCGCCTGGGTCGGATCGACGAGCGTCTCGACGAGTGGCCCGGTCTGTGGGTAGTGGGAAGCTCCTTCCAGGGCGTCAGCATGAACTCGTGCGCCGAGATCGCGGAGCGGCAGGCAGAGCTGACATTGGAATTTCTCCGTAGTTGAAACGAGACAGACGGCCGGCGATGAAGGACTCCCGCGCGGGCGACCTGGTCGTGTACGTTGCTTTCACGGCGTCTCGATCTCGTAGTCGAGCATGTCGTCGCCGTCGAAGATGAAGCGGCCGGAGAAACGGGTACCCTCGAGGAACAGCGGCATCCAATGGCGGTCGTCGGCCCACATCTCCTCGTAGGGAATCCGGTCGAGCGGGGTCCAGAGCGGGATGGCTTCGTCGGTGGTTCGGGGCTCGCCGCGGAAGTTCGCGGCGTGAAAGACAAAGCCGTGGATCGAGTAGCCGCCAACGAACTGGAATCTGAGCTGCCCGCGCTCGACTGGGTCGAGCGGCGTGATGCACAACTCCTCTTCGACCTCGCGCACGGCGGCTTCGAGCGGTGTCTCACCGTCGTCGAGTCGCCCGCCAGGGCCGTTGATCTTGCCCGCGCCCAAACCGCGGCGCTTGCGGATCAGGAGGATCCGGCCGTCCTTGACCACGAAAAGCAGGGTCGCGAGATCTTTGGCCCGCCACGACGCCCAGTCGATCTCGTGGAGCTGGGTGGCGTGGCGGTAGTGGTCCATAAGAATCCATAGGAGTCCGTAGGTTCAGGTCGAGCCGGAGACATAGCGGTCGAGGATGCAGGTCGCCGTGCAGTTGCCGAAGACGTTGACCATGGTGAAGAGCGGATCGATAATCGGCGCTACGGCCAGAAGCGCTACGATCCCGACCTCGGGCGGAACCCCGATCGGCTCGAGCACCAGCCCGAGCATCCAAAGCGCGCTCACGCCCGGCAGCCCCATCGCGGCGAGCCCGGCAAGGACCGAACCGAAGACCAGCGCGAGAGCGCTGGTCAGGGTGAGCAGGGATTCGGACCCGCTGTGCAGTTGCAGCGCGAAGATCGCCGACAGGCTGAAGAACAGGGCGCTGCCGATCGGGTTGAGGGTGATGCCGAGCGGCAGAAAAAGGTTCACATTTTCTTTCTTCAGCCCCAGGCCTTGCTTCAAGGCCACCATGGCCGCGGGAATCGAAGCGAAACTCGACGAGGTGGCGAAAGCCACGAGGAGAGGCTCTCTGAGCTCGCGGAGCACCCGCCAGGGGCTGATGCCGCGCATCCGCCAGATGGTGATCGTGAAAAGAACCATGGTCGCCACAGTGGTGACCAGGCTCACCAGGATCACCTTGCGAAATACCGACACGAAGGCGAGGCCGCCGCTTGCGACCTGACCGGCCACGATGCACAAAAGGCCCAGCGGCAGCAGCCAGATGACCCAGGAGATAATCCTGAGCAGCGAATCGAACAGTGCCTCGACCACACCGAGGGCGACGTTCCGGGTCTCGGCGGGCACGAAGCCGAGAGCCACGCCCAGGAGAATTGAAAAGAAGAGCACGGCCAGGTAGTTGTCTTCGAGGTAGGCCTCGGCCAGGTTGCCCGGAATGAGCTTGTCGAGGTAGGTGAACAAGCGCGGTCTCTCCGCGCCCGGTTCCCCAGATCCCGAGACCGCACTCTCCCGCCGCAAGCTTGCCGGGCCTTCGAACAGCTCGACGTAGCGCCCCTCCTCGCTACCCGCAGACGACGGATCTCCGAGCACGCCGCCTCCGGAAGTCGATTCCAGCTCCAGAAGCAGGGCGCCCAGGGCCGGCGACATTTGAAGGTCTTTGCCAACCCCCGTCACCCAGCCCGCAGTCGTTCCGATGGCGGCCGCGAGCAGCATCCCCACCCAGAAAACCAACACGATCACCAGTAGGTTCTTGCCGAGCTTGTGATCCGCCACCAGACGGCCGAGGCTCGAGACCACGGCGGCGCCGATGATCGGAATCACGCACATGAGAAGCATCGACAGATAGAGACGCCCGAACGGCGCCAGGAGGTTGCCGATCGGCTGGTTCCAGGCTCCCAGAGCCATCCCGGCCGCGACCGCCACCACGATCGGGATCAGCCTGCGCAGGCTCCCCCAGTCGGCGATCCGTTCGGCTTTGGTCATTGCGGTTGCCCCGCCACTCCTTGCGCCCCGGTTCGCGAGAACCACTTCTGGTAGAGCCGCTCGGCGGTTCCGTCGGAACGGATGCGCTCGAGGTAGAGATTGATCCAGGCCAGCAGATGGGTGTTCTCCCACGCGACCGCGATCGCCAGAGGATCGCTGCGCGACCTGTCGATCGTGGTCCGCACGTGGATCAGCTGCTCCGAGTGGGCCCGCCGCCAAGTGTCGGACCGGGCGCTGTCCATAAGGGCCGCATCGATAGTGCCCGCCACAACGTCGCTCATCATGCGGTCGAAGTCGGCGTAGGGACGCACCTCGGCGGCGGCGAGGCTATCCCGGACATAGCCGACGTAGGCGGTGCCACCGAGGGCACCGACCGTGAAGCCGGGCTCGTTCAAAGCCCTGAAACGGATCTCCACCGCCGGGCGCGGAGAGCCTGTTGACCAAGAGCGCCTGGTAGACGGTCAGGTAGGGTCGGCTGAACCGCACCCGCTGAGCCCGCGCCAGCGTGGCGCTCAACTTCGACAGGCCGAGGTCGGCCGAGCCGTCTGCCACCCGATCGACCACGGCATCGAAGGACTCCGCGGCCGCAACCTCCCGGTACCGAACCCCCATGCGCTCGGCCATGTCCCTACCCAGATCGACGTCGAAGCCGACCGTGGCGTCCCCCTTCAGGGAGAAAAACGGCGGGCGCTCGCCTTCGTAGCGCACCACCCGCAGCTCTCCTCGCTTGCAGATCTTGCGCAGATCCAACGGCAACACACGCTCGCAATCGGCGACTGCAATGTCCTCAGCCCGAAGGGGCTCGAACGCGATCGACGCGGCCGCCACTGCCAGCAGGCAAGAGAAGGTTCGAACCGCACCGCCAAAAGCGATACTCACCCTCCGCGCCCGCTGCCGTCGGTTCTGCACCTCTCGTACATAGGAGCGTAGCACTCGAGCGGGGCGAGGACGCTTCGGCTTCGTCCCCTGATAGAGTCCGCGCCGACAGGCATACAGTCGAGGAAGGAAGCAGCGATGAAGAGAGTTCTGGCTTGCATGGTGGTACTGACGCTCCTGGCCGGATCGGCCTCGGGAGCCGACCGTGACTGGCCCGGCGACATGGCGGAGATTGAAGCGCTGGTCACGTCCTTCGTCGGAGAGATTTCCTACGACCGTGTCAAGGTGCGCCGAGATGGCGACGCGATCGACGTTTCGATCAAACTCAAAAATGTGCCGCGACAGTTCCGCCAGACTCTCCAGAGCCGCGCCGACGACGACGACGTGTTTCTCGCCACCAACATCGTCGATACATTCGAACCCGATCTCGACTTCCCCCAGGGCTACGACCTCACACCGAACGACCTCCTCGACTACTACTTCGGGTTCGGCGTGTTCAATTTCGGAAGCAGAATCAAGCGAGAAGCCACCATCAGGGTTTTCGGTGCCGACGGAGACGAATTCCAGAACACCAAAAAGAAATACAAGCTACGCAAGAACCGGGTGCAGCTACGATTTCTCGAACGCGGAGTCAGCGGCCCCGGTCTCTACGGGCTCGAGACCGTCGTCGGTCCATGGTCCCTGGTCACCTACTTCTGCGCGAGCTGCGGCTAGCAGCCCGTGGTAGGAGTCGAGACGGCCGCGTTGCGGGCTACCACGAGATCCGATACAGCATCCAGTAGATCACCACGCCGGTCACTGACACATAGAGCCAGATTGGGAGAGTCCAGCGCGCGATGGCGCGGTGTTTGTCGAACCTGCCGCGCAGAGCCCGGTAGACCGTGACTCCGGCCAAGAACGGCACCGTGGCGGCGAGCACGGTATGGGTGAGAAGGATCGAAAGGTAAATCGTACGCACCACCCCGGTACCGGGGAACCGGGTCGAGCCCGTGTGGTAGTGGTAGGTGAGATACGAGGTCAGGAAGAGAACCGAGCAGGCCAGCGCGGTGAGCATCACTGCACGGTGAGCGTTTCTCTTGCCCCGGCGGATCAGAACGTAGCCCAGGACGAGGAAGACCGCCGCTGTTGCATTAAGACCGGCATTGATCGAGGGCAGAAGACTGATGTCCATGGGCGGTAGTCTAGTTCGTTCCCGTCGAGCACGGAGGCCCGAACTTGGCTCAGGGCGCCTTCTCTATGTAGCGGTCGAGCTCCGTCTCGACCGTCTTCAAGGGACGCGAGCGAGAAGAGCGCGGCGGCGGCCTGCAAGTGAGCTTTCGGTCGACACGGAGGTCGACCGCTACAGCCTGAAACGAGTCTCAGGACCCGACGCGACATTCGAGGGTGCTACCTGTCGGGGTACTTTGAACGCCTTGCGCGCTGCCACCACCTGGGCATAGGTAGCGCAGCCCGGCAGGTGGTCGTTCACCAATCCCATGGCCTCCATCAGCGCATACATCGTTGTCGGACCGACGAAGCGCCAACCGCGGGCCTTGAGATCCTTGCTCAACGCCGTTGATTCAGGAGTCGTGGCCGGCAACTCTTTGGAAGGTTTGTCGGGCTCGAACTGCCAGAGAAAAGCAGCCAGGCTGCCGAACTCGTCGACGAGATCGAGAGTCTTCCGTGCGTTGCCGATGACCGCCTCGATCTTGCCGCGATGCCGGACGATCCCGGCGTCACGGAGAAGCCGGTCGACGCTGCGCCGGTTGAACCGCGCCACCTTCTCGAAATCGAAGCCGCTAAAGGCGCGCCGGAAGTTCTCGCGCTTGCGCAGAATCGTGAGCCAGCTCAAACCCGCCTGAAAGCCCTCGAGCGAGACTTTCTCGAACAGGCGAATGTCGTCCGAGACCGGAAAGCCCCATTCCGAATCGTGGTAGCGAACGTACTCAGGGTCGTCGCCGCACCACCAGCAGCGCTTGACGCCATCGGAGCCTGTGACAACGCGCTGCAAAGCGAATCGACCGGACTAGGCCGTAGGTGCGACAGCCTCGGCTTCCGGCTCCGGCTCCGGCTCCGGCTCCGGCGGCACGACGAACGGATCCTGGACCGCCAGCCACGACTCGAAGCCACCGACTTCGTGAACCGTCAGGAAACCGCGCATCCGGTAGTGGCCGAGGCCGCAAAGCTGGGTACAAGCGATTTCCCAACAGGTTTTCTCGGCGAAGCAGGCCGGGAAGCCGTTCTCGGAAGGTGTCGCCATCTTGGCCGTGAACCGCACCGGAATCTCCTGGCCCGGAATCGCGTCCTGCTTGACCCGCATGACCGGCAGGGAAAAGCTGTGAATGACGTCTTTGCTAGACAGCAGTACCGTGATCGGCCGATTGACCGGCAGGTGGAGCTGGTTGATCGCGACGATGTCATCGTGGCTCGCTGGATCCTCACGGTCCAGGCCAAGAGGATTGGTCCCACCCGCGACCAGGTACGGATCCCGGCGCCCGAAGACACCGTCCGGTCCCGGATAGTGGATGTTCCAGGCGAACTGCTCTGCGATCACTCGCACCACCAGGGGATTGCTCTCCGGAGAGTGTGGGGTCACCCAACGCGCCCATGCCGGAATCGCGAAACCGATCAGCAGAATCGCCTCGACCACCACGACGCCGCCCTCGATCCAGGTCCCGAAATGAGACTTGACCCCCTCGTAGTTGGCCTTGGGACTGCGGCCGGCGCGGAACCGCAAGAGAACATAAATGAAGTAGGCACTCCAACCGACGAACAAGATGGCCATCAGCCAGTGGACCCAGGCATTCATGGAATCGAGCTCGGCGCCGTGCGTCGACGCGTCGATCGGCATCCAGCGGGCAAGAAAATCCTTCATCTATCGTTCTCCCCCGATGATGTGGAACTGCTCCCGAAGCTTGCGGAGCTTCCGAGTACGGTACCAGATCGATCCAAACAAACCTACAAAACCCAACTGCACAAACGCGATGACCCCCAGAAGACTCAGAATGCCGTTGTTCATTCCGGTGGTCATGTCCGAGCCCTCGCTGCCGTAGCAAACGGTGCACGCGCTGGCCGGATCGGCCCAGGCGAGGACCCAAACCGCAAGGGTCGCGGCCGTAGGCACAAGGGTACATCCTCTACTTCTCATCGAGCTCCGACAACTTCTTGTAGACCTTGAAACCGTAGACGATCAGACCGGCGCCGAGCACCAAGCACATGACCGCTAGCCCGAGACCGGTTCCGTTTCCGCCCGCCAGGTACTCGTTGGTTCCCCAGGCTCCAACGCCCAGGCACATCAGAACGCTGACTGCAATGAAAAAAATGTGAAACGCCTTGAGCGACATCGTAAGTAAACCTAATGCTGGCCAAATGCGGGCCTAGTGTGGAATTATGCTCGCCCTCGCGCCGATCGGCACGATCATCAACACGGCAAAGAAAACCGCCGTCAGCAGCAACAGCGCGTAGATCGCCTGTTTCTCAGAGATCAGATGCATGAACACGGCAGCGACCAGACCCGCCTTGAGACAAGCGATCAAGAGTGCGATGAACACCGCTAATCCCGGCGCGACGTCCAGATAGCTGACCGTAACCGTGATAGCCGTCAACAGGAACAGCGCCAGACCGATAATCCAGTAACGCCGGATCTCGCCGCGGATCTCTTCGACTGTATGGCCACTCATCGCGCTCGACTCCCCTTACAGAAGGTAAATCGTCGGGAATAGAAAAATCCACACCAGATCGACAAAATGCCAGTAGAGACCCACGGTTTCGACCCGGTTGATAAAACGTTGCGGTGCGGTCTTCCACATTTTCGATCCCGGCCCCCAGAGGTAGACCAAGACGATCAGACCACCCACGACGTGCAGACCGTGGAGGCCGGTGAGCGTGAAATAGATGCCCAGGAAATTCGAGGTCTCGGGATACAGATGATGAGCGAACTTGGTCGAGTACTCGATGGCCTTGATGCCCATGAAGCCCAGGGCGCAGAGAATCGTCAGGCCCAACCAAAGCCGGAATTTACCGAACTCTTTGAGGCGTAGCGAGGCCCACGACATGACGATCGTGATACTCGAGAAGATGAGCACCAGGGTGTTGACGAAGGCGAGCGGTACGCTCAGCTCGTCCGACCAGCGATGCGCCTCGCCATGCAGCCCGAGCGCTTCCGCCACGTCGTGGGGGATCGTCATAAAGCCCGGGTCGCCGGTTCGGAGCAGGATGTAGGACGAGAAGAGAGCGCCGAAGAGCATCACCTCGGAGGCCAGAAACAGCCAGATCCCGAGCTTGGCGTTGTAGAGGCCGGTGTCCGGCCGCGCTTCGACGGTGTAGGGAATCTGCACCCCTAGCCCTCCTTTCCCGGAACGTTCTGCGCAAGGTAGCCGTCCGGTGCGCCCGGAGCGCTGTATTCGTACGGACCGCGGTAGACGACCGGTTCTTCGGCGAAGTTGCCATGGCCGATCGGCGGCGACGGAGCCGCCGCCCACTCGAGCGTGGTCGCCTGCCAGGGGTTCGAATCAACCTTCTTGCCCTTCTTGATCGACCAAAACAGGTTGAAGATGAAGGGAATCTGCGAGATCAGAAGCCCGAACGCACAGATCGACATGAATGCGTTCCATTGCAGCACCGGCTGAGCGTGGGAGTATTCCTGCCCCCCGTCCCAGAGCCGCCGGGAGACGCCGGCGAGACCCTGGATGAACATCGGCATGAAGATACCGTTGATGAAGATGAACGACGGCCAGAAGTGGAGCTTGCCCAAGAAGTCGCTCATCTTGCGGCCGGTGATCTTCGGGAACCAGTAGTAGATGCCGGCAAACATCGCGAAGATGGTCCCGGGCGCCACCACGTAGTGAAAGTGGCCGATCACGTAGTAGGTGTCGTGCAGGTGAATATCGGTCGGAGACAGCCCAAGAGGCAAGCCGGTGAGACCGCCGATGCCGAACATCGGCAGAAACGCCAACGCAAAGAGCATCGGTGTCGTAAACCGGATCGACCCACCCCAAAGGGAGATAAAGAGGGCGCTCAGGATGACCACCGAGGGAATCGAGATGATCATCGTCGTGGTCTGGAAGAACGCGCTGATGGTCGTCCCCATTCCGGTCAGGAACATGTGGTGGGCCCAAACGACGAAGGAGAGGAAGCCGAGGACGATGAGCGAGTAGACCATCGACTTGTAGCCCCAGAGCGGTTTCCTGGTGTTATTGGCGATGACCTCGGCGACGATACCGAGGGCCGGCAGGATCAGGACGTAGACCTCCGGGTGCGCCAGAAACCAGAACAGATGTTGCCACAGCAGCGGGCTACCGCCCCCTGCGACCTCCAACACCTCACCGCTAATGACCAGGCCGCTGGGCCTGAAGAAACTGGTGTTGAAGACCCGGTCAAAGAACTGGAAGATGGCGGCCGCCTCGAGCGGCGGGAAGGCCAGAAGCAGCAAGAACGAGGTCACCAGCTGCGAGTGGACGAAAAAGGGCAGGCGCATGAAGCTCAAACCCTTGGCGCGAAGATGGAAGATGGTCACGATGAAGTTGATCGAGCCCAAAAGCGAGGATGTAATCAGGAAAACCATCCCCGCCAGCCACCAGGTTTGCCCCTGGGTGGCGATCGTCGAAAGCGGCGGATACGAGGTCCAGCCAGAATTTGCGGCGCCCCCCGGAGCGAAGAAACTCGCCAGCATGATCACGCCGCCAAGGAAGTAGCACCAGTAGCTCGCCATGTTGAGCTTGGGGAACGCCATGTCGGGGGCGCCGATCTGAAGCGGCACTATGTAGTTGCCGAAGGCGCCGACCGCGAGAGGCACGATGGCCAGAAACACCATGATGGTCCCGTGCATCGCCCCGAGTTGATTGTAAAACTCCGGCAATATGATCCCGCCCGGGGCGTTCGTCTCGCCCAGCAGGCCTCCGATAATCGGAACCGCCTTACCGGGCCAGGCCAGCTGCCAACGCATCAAGATCATCAGGCAGAAGCCGAACAGGAGGAAGAACATCGCGGTGAAGGCATACTGAAGCCCGATCACCTTGTGATCCTGGGAGAAGATGTACCTCCTCCAGAACGGCTCTTTCACATGATGATGATCATGATGGCCGACGTCGTCCTCCGCCTTGGGCGGTGGTTGCTCCAAAACACTCATCCGCAAACCCTCACTGGCTGTTTCCGAAGGGATGTCACCCCGTAGCAAATCCGTATTCGCAAGGTCCGGCGCAGTCTACGACAGTGCCAAAATCTGAGCAAGGTGTGCGGAAGGCCGTGTCGTAACTCCATGAAAATGTCCCCATTGGGACTCGATAGAAATGTCCCCCTAACCTTAGGCCTCTGGAAGGAGGCATTAGGAGATGGGAGAGACCCTTTCGATGAGCAGAA
>JADFQD010000064.1 GCA_022561975.1 Acidobacteriota bacterium | reverse complement strand
TAACGCAGGTGCAGGTGCGAGGTGGGAGATGCAGCCTGGATCTGGAACGGCTCGCCGCCTGCCCCCGCTAAGCAGCCACATCGAGGTTGAATCGTGCGCCCGTTGTCATGCCCGGCGCGTTCAACTGTGGGAAGACTATGCATATGGGCGGCCTCTCGTGCAGACGCATCTGCCGCGTCTCCTGGATGAAGGACTCTACCACGCTGACGGCCAGATTCAGGCTGAGGTGTATGTGTACGGCTCTTTCTTGCAGAGCAAGATGTATCACGCAGGCGTAACCTGTAGTGATTGTCATGAGCCGCACAGCTTGCACTTGCGTATTCCTGGCGACGGCGTGTGTGGGCAATGTCATCAGGCCGAAAAATATAGTTCGACAAGCCACCATTTTCATCCACCCGGCTCACCAGGAGCGAGTTGCATTGCCTGCCATATGCCAGCCACAACATATATGGAGGTTGACCCGCGCCACGATCATAGCTTCCGGATTCCGCGGCCTGACCTCTCAGTGAAGATGGACACGCCGAATGCGTGCAATATGTGTCATACCGACCGAGCGGCCGAATGGGCTGCTGAACAGGTAAGAGCATGGTATGGAGCAGCGGGAAACGGCTATCAGGGTTTTGCCGAAATTTTGTATGCGGCTCGGAATGGTACGCCTGTTGCGGAACGGCTGTTGGTGCAACTCGCTCAGGACGAGTCAGCTCCTGCTATTGCCCGAGCAACGGCTCTATCTCAGTTGCAGCGCTATGTGAGCCCGGTCTCTTTCAACGTAGTTCGGTCCAGCCTGAAAAATGCTGATCCGCTGATTCGCGCTGCTGCCGTCGGGGTGTTCGAGGGTGTTGCGCCTGAAGAGCGCTTGTCTCACGGGACCGGGCAATCTCCGCGCGAAATCCGGACCAGAAACGACAGCACGACCGCCAGGATCGCGAGCAAGGAGACAAAATAGGGGGGCTTCTTCAAGAGTCAATCCAACTACGCGCCCCGAGCGACCGCGGTTGCACGCGCGGCCGGCGATCAGAGCGCCTCGAGCTCGGCAACCAGGTCCTCGACCACATCGAATCCGCCCTGCCAAAAGCTCGGGTCGTTCAGGTCGACCCCCGCTTCGTCCAGAATCTCGGCGGGACGGGCGCCGCCACCCCAGGCCAGCAACCGCAGGTACCCGGGAACAAAAGCCTGCCCCTCCTCTCGATAGCGTCGGTAGAGCGCGAGCACCAGAAGTTGGCCGAAACTGTAGGCATAGCAGTAGAAAGGCGTGTGGTAGATGTGCGGAATCGAAATCCATTCGCGCGAGAACTCTTCCGGCACCTCGACGGCCTCGCCAAAGTGCTCTTTCAGCAGTCCGAGGTAAATCTCGTTCAACGCTTCCGGCGGTTTTCCCTCGAGGATAGCCGCATGCGCGCGCTCCTCGAACCGCACAAAGCAAGCTTGCCGCATGACCGTGGCATAGATGTCGTCAAGAGAGGAGGCCAACAGCTCACGCCGAACCACGCGGTCCGTCTCGCTCGCCAGCAGCCGATCTACAAGCAGGCGCTCAGCGAATACTGAAGCGGTTTCGGCGAGCGGCAAGGAGGGCTGCTGGGTAAGAACCGAGTGGTCCTGCGCAAGCATAGAATGCACGGCATGTCCCAGCTCATGCGCCAGCGTCGCAACGTCGCGAACCTTGCCGTTGTAGTTGAGCAGCAGCCAGGGCGTTTGCTTCGGCAGGACGGTCGCGCAGAAGGCGCCACCCTTCTTGCCCGTACGAACCTCGCTGTCGATGTGATCCTGGTCGAAAACCCGGCGCGCGAGAGCCGCGAGCCGGGGCTCGAAGCCCTCGAACGTGGACAGCACCAGCTCGACGGCCTCGGAATAGGGAATCGACTTGTCGGCGCCGGCCAGCGGCGCATAGAGATCGAACCGCGACAGACGTGTCCGGCCCAACTCCTGCGCCTTCCAGCGAAAGTAACGCTGGAACAGCGGCGCGTTGCGAGCGCAGGTGTCGAGAAGAACCTCGATTACCTGGTCCGGCATGTCGTTGTCCATGTTGCGCACCGAAATGGCCGACGGGAAACCTCTCAAGGTCACGTTCTCGGCGTGCCAGTCGAGCGCCCGGCTGACATAAATCTGGCTCAAAACCTTGGCCTCGTCTTCGAACACTCGCAGCATCTCTCGATAGGCCGCGGCCCGAACCTCGGCGCTCGGGGCGTACACGTAGGTCAGTAACTCGTCACGCGTGAGCGTCTTCGTCTCTCCGTCGACTTCGAGCTCGAATTCGAGACGGTTGGTGAGCATCGAGTAGATCGTGAGCACGGCCGAGATGCCGTTGGTGTCCTTGAGATTCACGATCTGCTCGGAGCGCTCCTCGAGCATGAAGGGCTTGCTACGGCGCAGATCTTCGAGGAAGTGTCTGAAATCCGCGTGCTCCGGCCGAGTGGGCAAGAACTCCAAAGCCGCCTGATCGTCCAGCCCTTTCCACCAGAGCGTGAAGAAGAGGGTTCGATTGTGAAAGTCGACCAGCGCCCGATCGAGACGGTTCTTGTAGGTAAGCGCCGCCTCCGACTGCGTGTCCTCCGAGAACCACAGCGCCCCGTAGGCCGAAGTCGAATAGGACCTCTCGCTCAGCCTCTCGTAGGCTTCGACAACTTCGAGAAGCAGCTTTCCAGACGGCTCCTCCTGGAGCGGAATCCGGAAAGCTTCGATCGACCGGACCAGACTCTCCATCTCGGCAAGCCGCGCCGAGATCGTCTCCTCGGTCGCGTCGGGCAGAAGCTCGGTCAGATCCCAGGACTTCTGGGCATAGGTGTTGCTCGCTATTACGTCACTCATCGTAAAACAAATGGCCGGCCGCAGCCCAGCTGCAGCCGGCCATTGACTCGAGAACGGTTCAGCCTAGAACTTGAACCTGGTCTTCAGGTAGTAGGAGCCGCCTTCGTAGTTGGCGGCGCTGCGCCGGGGATATTGTAGGCCGACGCTCTGTCGGTTCGCGAACGGGGGATTGATCTCGTCTACGAACTCGTCGAACACGTTGGCCGCGCCCAGAGCAACGCGTACGTTGTCATTGACGTCGAATCCCAGTTCGAGGTCGACATAGAAAGTCGCACCGATCTCGGCCGACGGCGATACCGCCGCGCCGATTCGCCCGCGCTCGTCGAAGTGCTTGCCGTAGTAGTTCACGCGGGCCATCAGATTCCACCCGTCGCCGAAGCGGGTGTTGCTGGTCAGGACGAAGCGCTGATCGGGATAGTTGTTCTCGATGTCCTCGATCGTCCCCGCACTGACCGGATTCACGCCGGCGACCGGACTCTGACCGACAACATCGAACCCATTGACGTTGAGTACCAGCGTCCAGTCCGTTTTGGCGGTCGAGCCCCAGTCGAAGCCCGAGGTCAGCACGACGTCAATGCCCTGCGACTCGATGTCGAGCGCGTTGGTATAGAACGAGATCGTCTGGCTCGTCGTCCCCGGAACCGGGATATCGCCGGTGCGGTAGATCCGATCGTCGACCTGGATCAAGTAGGCATCGACCGTCAACGAGGTTCTGTCACCGATGGCCTTGGTGAAACCCGCGCTGAAGTTCAGGGATGTCTCCTCGGTCAAAGCGGTGCCGCCCACCGCCGCCACGAGGGGGCTGGTCGAAGGCACCAGGCCCTCTTCGACCTGCAGACCCGTGACGCCGTCAAAGGTGGTGATGGTCTGTTGGTAGTTGGCCTGGCCCGGCGTGGGCGCGTGAAAGCCGGTCGAGACCGCTCCGCGAAGCGTGAAGGTATCGTTGACCGAGTAGCGGCTGGCGATCTTGCCGTTGACGGTACTCCCGAAGTCCGAGAAGTCCTCGAAGCGAACCGCGTACTGCATCAGGAACTCATCGCTGATGTCGTGCTCGAGATCCGCATAGACCGCAACGTTGTCACGGGCGAACGACCCCGAGTTCTCGGGCGCGAATCCTCGAAAGCCGCTGACTCCCGGTCCCTCATAGGAAGCGGGCTCGCCCGCGACCAGTTTGAACGTCTCTTCCCGCCATTCGAATCCGAATCCCAGGCCCTTGTCGTCGCCGATCGACTTGAAGAAATCGGCGTTGAAGTTCAACTCTTCCTGCCCCAGGGCACCCACGTCGAAGTCCCTTTGAGCCGGCTGGCCGCCCGAGAGGCCGAGCGCTGGATTGATCGAGTTGTTGAGGAAGTAGTCGAGCTCGTTCTCGCCGTAACCGACGCTGAAATCGTAGGTCGTACCGTTTCCGAACAGCCCGGTGAGCCCGGCGACCAGAACGGTGTCCGTCTGAGCGCCGTCCAGGAAGGGGGTGAAGCCCGCCGGCAGCCCGGTGAAGCCCTGTGCGCGCAGCGGCACCAGACTCGAATGATTGGGGTTGCGATAGAAGAACCGGTAGCGACCATCGGTATCGGAGTAGCCGCCGTGGGCGTAGAACTGCGCGTTATCGCCGACCAGCCAGCCGGTGTTGAAGAAGAGTCGCATGCCCTCGGATCGCGGCCGGCCCCAGGTCTGCACCAGGGGCGTGTCGCCGAATGGCGCATCGGCGCCAACTCCTGGAACCCCGGCATCGATCAGTGCTTGAGCGTCCGGGCGTTGCACGCCGCGAGACAGCGCGTCGTTATCCATGACCTCGAGGCTGAAGTTGAAGAAACCGTTGTTGGGGAGGGTGAAACCGGAGTTGAGCCCGACCTTGAAGCTCTGCTCGCCCTCATAGTGCTCACCGAACTGAAGCTGCAGTTCCGTGCCTTCGGAATTGTCCCTCATCTCGAAATTCATGACGCCGGCAATGGCATCGGAGCCGTACTGCGCAGCGGCGCCGTCGCGCAGAACCTCGACTCGCTTGATCGCAATGCCCGGGATCATGCCGACGTCGACGCCATGGGCCCCATTACCCGCCGCCGGCGCGAAGACGTGCACCAGAGCCGAGCGGTGACGGCGTTTGCCGTTCACCATGACCAGGACTTGATCCGGGGCGAGCCCGCGTAGCGAGGTGGGGCGCACGAACGCGCTGCCGTCGCCTGTGGCCGGCGTCGCCGTGTACGAGGGCACCAACGTTTTCAGGTTGTCCGTAAGATCGGCCGAATTGCCAAGGGCGTTGAAGTCCTCGGCTTGAATGAGGTCAATCGGTACGGGCGAGTCCGTGATGGATCGTGGCTCAGAACTTCGCGAACCCAGTACGACAATCGATTCCGAGATCGCTTGCGGCTCTTCGGTGGCAGCCTCGTCCGCAGCGTTCTCCGTTGCCTCGTCTTCCGATTGGGCGATCGACACCGGGGCTACCAGAAATATGCCGGCGATCGTTACCGCCAGTACCAGTTTCCATGTGTGCTTTTTCATCACGGACTCCTTTTTCTTCATTCCTGTCTTGAACCTGTTCTTAGGACGCCACGGGCGCTGGCCCGCAAGAGGCCCAGTGTGCCCTCGAGTCGTCCCGGCTAGATTGGTGACCTAAGTTACCACGTCTGCACCGGCTGTCGAGTCAGAGATTTCGCCACCGGTGCGAGCCGTCCTTCGGTCCTCAACCGCGGTACGAACAACTATCGAAGCCAAACCCTTCGGCGCTCACCGCTTCGTCGAACGGCCTTGCGACCCCTCTACAGCTAGCCGGGGCTAGCCGGTTTGACGAGGCAGCATACCTCAACTAGCGTGACGGTTCGCCTTATGCCAGATCTTTGGCGGCCCTACGCTGCCCGAAAAAGGAGAAACTCACGTGAACAAAGCCGTACTTGCAGCCAGAATTATTCTCGGTCTCATTTTCACCGTCTTCGGCCTCAACGGATTCTTTCACTTCATCCCGATGCCGGAGATGTCGGAAGGAGCGAACAACTTCCTCGGGGCGTTAGCGGCCAGCGGCTATTTGTTCCCGGTCCTGCAAATCACCCAGATTTCCTGCGGAGTGCTTCTCCTCATCGGACGCTGGGTACCGCTCGCCTTGACAATTCTGGCGCCGATCGTCCTCAACATTGTCCTGTTTCATGTCTTTCTGGAGCCAACACCCGACGGCCTCTTCGTCCCCATTCTGAGTGTCGCATTGGGGGTCTTTTTGGCGCGGTCGTATCGAAGCTCTTTTACCGGCGTTTTGAACGGCAGCGCACAACCGGACTGAAGACAGGCCCGACACGAGTGGTGTGAAGGCGCTTGAGTCTGGGCCGCGCTCGGCGCGCCCGAGAGAGCGGCAAATGGATGGCTATTCCGTTGTCGCCGGCTCGCCGCGGCCGGCGAGCGCGGCCTGGAGAGTGTGCCAGGCCAGGGTCGCGCACTTGACCCTGACCGGGAACTCGCGCACGCCTTCGAACACCGCGAGCTTGCCGAGCTCCGCGCCGGCCTTGCCCTTGACGCTCGGGTCGCCGGTCAGAAGCTCGTGGAAGTTCTCGAAAAGCCTCTCGCTCTCGGCCAGCGGCTTGCCCTTGACGGCCTCGGTCATGAGCGATGCCGAGGCCTTCGAGATCGCGCAACCCGAGCCGTCGAACTTGATGTCGCGAATCGTCTCGCCATGGTCACCTCGCGTGAGGTCCACATAGACCGTCAGGCGGTCGCCACAGAGAGGATTGTGGCCATCGGCGTGGCGAATCCTGCCTTCTCCTTCGAGCGAGTCCTCGAGATTTCCGTCTTCCAGCTTGCCAAAGTTTCTTGGGCTCCTATTGTGGTCCAGGATGACTTCCTGGTAGAGATCGAAGAGGTCCGACATCAGCCCATCACCCAAAAATCTCACGGACTTTCTCGAGGCCCGCAATCAAACGATCGATCTCTTCCTTGGTGTTGTAAAAGGCCAGCGATGCCCGGGCCGTGGCGGCAACGCCGTAGCGGTCCATCACCGGCTGCGCGCAGTGGTGGCCGGTCCGCACCGCGATGCCTTCACGGTCGAGAATCGTGCCGATGTCGTGTGGGTGAACACCGTCCATCACGAACGAAAGCACGCTCGCCTTGTGCACCGCGGTACCGATCAGCCGCAAGCCACTCACGGATTCGAGCGCGGAAGTTCCATAGGCGAGAAGCTCCTCCTCGTAGGCTTGAATGGCTCCCATCCCGATCGCTTCGAGATAGTCGACCGTGGCGCCCAAGGCGATCGCTCCGGCGATGTTCGGCGTGCCGGCTTCGAAGCGGGCCGGTGCCGGAGCGTACTCGGTCTTTTCAAAGGTCACCGAGCGGATCATCTCGCCGCCGCCCTGGTAGGGAGGCATCGCGTCGAGGAGCTCCTTCTTGCCGTAGAGCGCGCCGATACCCGAGGGGCCGAAGGCCTTGTGTCCGGAGAAGGTGTAAAACTCGCAATCCAGCTCGGCGACGTTCATCGGCAGATGCGGCGCGGCTTGGGCGCCGTCGAGAAGCACAGGGATTCCACGCTCGTGCGCCATTTCGATGATCCGCTCGACCGGGTTGATCGTTCCCAGGGCGTTCGAGACGTGGACCGTGGCGAGCAACTTGGTGCGCTCGGACATGATCTTTTCGAGCTCTTCCAGAATAATGTCGCCGCGATCGTCGATCGGCGCCACCACCAGCTTCGCGCCCTTTTCTTCGCAAAGCATCTGCCACGGAACGATGTTCGAGTGGTGCTCCATGGTGGTGATGAGGACCTCGTCGCCTTCGCCCACGTGCTCGCGGCCGTAGGTCGCGGCGACCAGATTGATGGCCTCGGTCGTACCGCGCACGAAGACGATCTCGCTGGGATCACCGGCACCCATAAAACGCGCCACGTTGCGCCGCGCGTCCTCGTAGGCCACGGTGGCCTTAGTCGAGAGATAGTGCACACCGCGGTGAACGTTGGCGTAGTACTCACGGTAGCAGCGAGCCTCGGCCTCGATCACCGCCTCCGGCTTCTGCGCCGACGCCGCACTGTCCAAGTAGACCAACGACTTGCCATACGGCGTCAGCGACAGCGCCGGGAAGTCCTGGCGAATCGCCTCGACGTCGAACGGAGGCTTGTCGATCTGATGTTGCGCTAGAGCCATGGAAAGAGTAGTAAGCGGGGACATACGTAATACACGTTGATACTCGCGTTTTCCCAGCGACACTCTGCTGTATTACGTATTGTGTCCCCTCTCCTCTATACCGCCTGCCGGACGACGTCTCCTTGCGGCAGGCGCCGGAAGAGGAACTCCTCGAGATCGCGCCGCACCGACTTGTCCTTGATGCGCTGGACGATGTCGGCACAAAAGGCGTAGGTCAGAAGACTCCGCGCCGCTTCCTCGCCGATACCTCGAGAGCGCAGATAGAAGATACCGAGCTCATCGAGTCGGCCCACCGTCGAGCCGTGTGTGCAGCGGACGTCGTCGGCAAAAATCTCGAGCTGTGGGTTCGAGTGGACCAGGGCCGTCGGCGACAGCAAGAGATTCCGATTGGTCTGCTTGGCGTCGGTCTTCTGCGCGCCCTTGTGCACGAAGATCCGGCCGTTGAACACCGCCCGCGCATGGCCCTCGAGGACCCCCTTGAAGAGCTCGTGGCTGTCGCAGTGAGGCGCTACGTGATCGACCCGCATATGATTGTCGACAAGTTGAGTGCCTCCGACCATGTAGAGGCCGTTGAGGGTCGCTTCGCAGCCCTCGCCGCCCAGAACCGCATTGACGTCGTTGCGCACCAGACCTCCGCCCCATGAGATCGAGTGCGACGAGAAGTTGCTCGAGCGGCCAAGGTAGATCTGAAACGTCGCCATGTGAAAGGCGTCGGTGGATTCGCGCTGCAGCTTGTAGTGATCGACGACGGCGTTCTGGGCCAGCACGACCTCGGTGACGGGGCAGGTGAAGTGATTTCCCCCGGTGTCGGTGTCCCCGGCAGTCGCGAATTGCTCGATGATCCTTCCTTGAGAGTTCTCCTCGGCGACGAAGAGGTTGCGCGGGAACGAGGCCACCGGCGAGTCGCCGCCGCGGCCCAGATGCAGAATATGAATCGGTGTCTCGACGACGGCGTTTCGCGGAAAGAACACGAACACGCCGTTCTCGTGAAGCGCGGTGTTGAGCGCCACGAAGGCATGGTTGTCGAACTTGGCGTGCCGGCCCAGATGGGGCTCGATCAGCTCCGGATGTTCTCGCCAGCCCTGCTCGAGGCTGCTGATGATGACTCCGTCGGGAAGCTCCTGTAGCCGCGAGAGGTCCGAGCGAAACGCTCCGTTGACGAACACCAGCTCATGGGTGTTGTCGTAGCGGAAGCGCGCGCAGTCGGCCTCGGAAACCAGCTCGGCCGAAGGCTCGAAGCTGAACGTGGTCGTGGCGATCGCCCGTACGTCGGTCGAGCGCCATTCCTCGAGTTTCCGGTTCGGGAAGCCGAGTTCACCGAACCGGTCGATGGCCGCTTTGCGCAGCGTTCCGATGCGGCTGGGCTCGTGATCGGTTCGCTCGACCGCCACTCGAGCGAACGCCCGGGTGTAGACCTCGGCCTCCGGGGCGAGACCTGCCGGGCTAACGGCAGCGATCGTCTCAGGCATGGGCCACCGCCTCCTCGTGGACCTCGCCTTCCAGCCACGAGTAACCCTTCTCCTCGAGCTCGAGCGCCAGCTCCTTGCCTCCGGTGCGAACGATCTTGCCGTCGAGGAGAACGTGCACGACATCGGGCACGATGTAGTTGAGAAGCCGCTGGTAGTGGGTGATGATGATGAAGGCGCGCTCCTCGGAACGAAGCGAGTTGACGCCGTCGGCGACAATCTTGAGAGCATCGATGTCGAGACCGGAGTCGGTTTCATCCAGAACCGCTAGCACGGGGTCCAACACCGCCATGTGGAAGATCTCGTTGCGCTTCTTCTCGCCGCCGGAGAAACCCTCGTTCACCGGCCGGTTGAGAAGGGTTTCGTCCATCTTGACCAGCGCCATCTTCTCGCGCACATAGGTGAGAAAGTCCATCGCGTCCAACTCTTCCTGCCCGCGATGCTTGCGAATCGCATTGAGCGCCGCCTTCAAGAAGTAGACGTTGGACACGCCCGGAATCTCGACCGGGTACTGGAAGGCCAGAAACAACCCCTCGCGGGCGCGCTCCTCGGGCGCGACTTCCAAGAGATCCTCACCCTTGTAAAGGATCTCGCCCTCGGTGATTTCATAGGTGTCGCGACCGGCCAGAACCAGGGCCAGGGTCGACTTGCCGGAGCCATTCGGCCCCATGATCGCGTGCACCTCGCCCCTGTTGACGGTCAGGTCGACACCCTTGAGAATTTTCGCATCCTTCACGCCGACGTGAAGGTTCTTGATTTCGAGCAAACTCATCCCGCTGTCTCTCCTCGGTTTCCGGTTCAAAAGGAGGGACGGGTACGCTTGTACCCGTGCCCCTTTTCTCTTTTTTGTTCTAGCCGACGCTGCCTTCGAGACTGATCTCGAGCAACTTGCGGGCTTCGACCGCAAACTCCATCGGCAGCTCTTTGAAGACTTCCTTGCAGAAGCCGTTGACGATCAGCGAGACTGCATCCTCGGCATCGATGCCTCGTGAGTTGCAATAAAAAAGCTGATCCTCGCCGATCTTCGATGTCGACGCCTCGTGCTCCATCTGAGCGGTGGGGTTCTGAACGTCGATATACGGGAAGGTGTGAGCGCCGCACTTGTCCCCGAGCAGCATTGAATCGCACTGGGAGAAATTGCGCGCGCCGTCCGCGCTTTTCAGGATCTTCACCCCACCCCGGTAGGTGTTTTGGCCGTTGCCGGCTGAGATTCCCTTGGAAATGATGGTCGAGGTCGTGTTCTTGCCAACATGGATCATCTTGGTACCGGTGTCGGCCTGCTGCCAGCCTTTGGACACTGCGACCGAGTAAAACTCGCCGACGCTGTCGTCGCCCTTGAGGATCACGCTCGGGTATTTCCAGGTGATGGCGGATCCGGTCTCGACCTGGGTCCAGGAAATCTTCGCCGCTCGGCCGGCCGCAATACCTCGCTTGGTGACGAAGTTGTAGATACCGCCCTTGCCGGTCTCCACGTCGCCGGGGTACCAGTTCTGGACCGTCGAGTACTTGATGGTCGCGGTTTCGTGGGCATAGAGCTCGACCACCGCCGCGTGGAGCTGCTTCTGGTCGCGCATCGGCGCGGTGCAGCCCTCGAGGTAGCTCACGTAGGAGCCCTTCTCGGCAATGATCAGCGTGCGCTCGAACTGACCGGTGTTCAGGGCATTCATCCGGAAGTAGGTCGAAAGCTCCATCGGGCAGCGCACGCCTTCGGGTATGTAGACGAACGAGCCGTCCGAGAAGACCGCCGAGTTCAAGGCGGCGAAAAAGTTGTCGTTGCGAGGCACCACTGTGCCGAGATACTTCTTGACCAGCTCGGGATGCTCTTGGACCGCCTCCGACATCGGGCAGAAGATAACCCCAACCTCGGCCAGCTTGTCCTTGTATGTGGTCGCCACCGAAACGCTGTCGAAGACGGCGTCGACGGCGACCCCGGCCAGAAACTTCTGCTCCTGGAGGGGAATGCCCAGCTTTTCGTAGGTTGCCAGGATCTCCGGATCGACCTCGTCCAGACTCTGGGGACCGTCACTCGCCGACTTGGGCGCCGAGTAGTAGGAGATCGATTGGTAGTCGATCGGGTCGTACTTGATGTTGGCCCAGGTCGGCTCTTTCATCTCCAGCCAGTCGCGGTACGCCTTGAGGCGCCACTCGAGCAACCACTCGGGCTCAGCCTTCTTGGCGGAGATAAAACGCACGGTGTCCTCATCGAGGCCCGGAGGCAGGGTGTCCTGCTCGATGTCGGTGACGAAGCCGGCTTTATATTCCTGCGCTACGTGCTGTTCCAGAAGTTCTGTGTCCGTTACGAGGGTCGCGGTTTCAGGCATGTCTTGCTCCTAGCGCTTCGCCCAGGCGGATGACGTGGCATGGCCGGATCCGTCGCCCAGGGTGACGAGATCGGCGCTGATGGGATGAGTCATTTCGGCGAGTGTGATGTTGTCCAGCGCGTGCCGAATCGCGTGGTTGATTTGCTGCCAGTTCGCCCGCACTTCGCAAAAAGACTCCTGCATGCACTCGCCCGGGGCGTCGTCGATACATTCGGTGATCGCGATCGGCCCGTCCAGGGCCGAAATGATCTCAGCGACGCTGATGCCCTCGGCCTCGCGTGCCAGGCAATACCCACCTTTGACCCCGCGGTGGGATTCCAAAAGCTCGGCCCGAGCCAGCAGTTTCAGGATCTTCGAAACCGTCGGCAGCGGCAACTGGACATCTCCGGCCAGCTCCGAGGCGTTGGCAAAGCGCTCAGGCTCACACGCCATTCGAGTCATCAGAACGATGCCGTAGTCGGCCTGTTTGGTCATGCGGATCACGAGGTGTTCTGCTCTTGGGTCCCTTCCGATCCGGAGGGGCTCCTGAATTGGGACTAAAATAGTCCTAATTGGAACAAAATCGTAGTGAAAGCAAGGCTCAGTGTCAAGCCGGAGGCCAATATTTCTTAGGTCAAGCTCAGAAACCAGAGCTCCGGCGAGGGCGGAATCCAAGGGCTGCTAGGTCTTCTCGGCCGCCTGCTGCTGCCGCGCCGCCTCAGCGGCCATCGGCGCCGAGGGCCCCATCAGCAGGGCCAGCCAGCTGAGCTCTTCCGACTGCTTGAACACGATCTTCATAATCATGGTCAGGGGAATCGACAACAGCATGCCCACCGGACCCCAGATCCACCCCCAGAACATCATCGACAGGAAGACCACGAGAGTCGAGAGCCCGAACCGGTGCCCCATCAACACCGGCTCGACGAAGTTGCCGAGCACGACGTTGACCACAACGTAACCCAGGCCGAGCACCAGGGCGGCCCCGAAACCCTGTTGCACGAGCGCCACTAAAACCGCCGGGATCCCGGCCAGGAAAGCGCCGATCGCCGGGATGTAGTGCAGCATGAAGGCCAGGCCCGCCCAGAACAACGGGAACGGCATGCCCAGAAGCCAGACCCAGAGTCCGATGACCGTGCCCACCGCGAGGCTCATCAGCGTTTTGACTCCCAGATATCTTTGGATGTCAGCCATCACCGCTCGGACGTTTTCCGCCAGTCGATCGCCGCCTCGTATCCGCTTCAGCTTCTCGGGAAGGGCCGCGACCTCGACCAGGACGAACACGAGGATGATCAGCACGAGCATTACGAGCGAGAACAAGGACGCCACTCCCTTGACCGTTCCGCCGACGATGCCGCCCGCGAGATCCATCAGCGCGCTCGGATCGATCCGCTCGAGAGAAATCCACTCCGACAGATCGACTCCCCTGTCCTGAAGCAACACGATCAGAGCTCTCGTCTTGGCGATCAGAGCGGTGAGGTAGCCGGGTGCTGCGCGCGCGAAGTCGTTGAAGGTAGCGCTCATCAAGAACCCGAGGATCGAAATCACACCGCACTCGACAAGTACCGTGGCGAAGACCGCCAGCGGCAAGCGCACGCCCTTGCGGCAGAGCCACTGCAGGATCGGAAAACCTACGAAGGCGAGAAAGGTGGCCAAGAGCAAGGGAATCAAGATCGCCCCGGCAGCGCGCAGACCGGCGACGATGATGACCACCGCAGCCGCCAACAGCAGGGCACGACCGAGTCTCAACTCCCTGGGATCTGAATCCGAAGACGACGTCACGATCTCGATACGCTATCAGGGAGGCCGGGGCGTTTGGCGGCCGCCGTCTGTAGCGGTCGGGAGGGGACACCTAGGAAAGGTGTCCCCGATTACTACCGTCCCGCGAGCAACTCCTCGATGACGCCGGGATCGGCCAGGGTCGAGATATCGCCTAGATCCTCGGTGTCTCCGGCCGCGATCTTTCTCAGGATACGCCGCATGATCTTGCCCGAGCGGGTCTTGGGAAGGCCGGAAGCGATCTGAATGCGGTCCGGGGTCGCGATCGGCCCGATCACGGTCCGTACCTGCCGGCGAAGCGTTGCGATCAACTCCTCCCTATCGACGTTCTCGAACTCGTGATTGATCAACACGTAGGCGTAGATCCCCGTGCCCTTGATCTCGTGCGGAAAGCCGACCACGGCCGCCTCGGCAACGGCCTCATGCGCCACTAGAGCGCTCTCGACCTCGGCCGTTCCCATGCGGTGACCGGAGACATTGAGCACGTCATCGACGCGGCCGGTGATCCAGTAGTAGCCGTCTTCATCCCGCCGGCAGCCGTCGCCGGTGAAGTAGAGACCCGGAAACTGGGAGAAGTAGGTCTCACAAAAACGCTCGTGATCTCCCCAGATCGTGCGCGCCTGCCCGGGCCAGCTGCGCCTGATGCAGAGATTTCCCGAGACCTCGTTGCCTTCCAGACTCATCAGCTCATGGCCCTGGTCATCGACCAGGACGGGCTCGACCCCGAACAGCGGCAGGGTGACGGACCCCGGCTTGGTCGGGGTCGCGCCGGGCAGCGGCGAGATCATGATGCCTCCGGTCTCGGTCTGCCACCAGGTATCGACAACCGCGCACTCGCCGTTGCCGACCAGGTCGTGGTACCACAGCCAGACCTCTGGATTGATCGGCTCGCCGACAGTGCCGAGAATTCGCAGGCTGGTGCGCTTGTACCTGGTTACCCACTCATCGCCCTCGCGCATGATCGCCCGGATTGCCGTCGGTGCGGTGTAGAAGATGGTCACGCCCAAATCGTCCACCAGCTGCCAGTAGCGACCGGCATCCGGATAGAGGGGGGTGGACTCGAACATCACCGTGGTCGCGCCATTGGCAAGAGGTCCGTAGATGATGTAGGTATGCCCGGTGATCCAGCCGATGTCGGCAACGCAAGCGTAGACGTCGTCCTCGCGCAGATCGAAAACCTGGGCGTGAGTCATCGCCGCATAGGTCAGATAGCCGCCCGTCGTGTGCAGCAGCCCTTTCGGCTGGCCCGTCGAGCCCGATGTGTAGAGAATAAATAGCGGGTCTTCCGAATCCATCCGGGCTACCGGCGCTGTCGCCCGCTCGAGTTCGACCGCCTCTTCGAGCCGCACGTCGCGACCGTCGCGCATCGGCACCTTGGTGTCGGTGCGGCGAGCCACCAATACCGTGCGCACGAAATCCAGTCCTTCGACGGCCTCGTCCACTGTTTTCTTGAGCGGGATCGTCCGTCCGCCACGCAATCCTTCGTTGGCAGTCACCACCCACCGCGCCTCGGCATCGACGATCCGGTCGCGTAGAGCACTCGCCGAGAAACCCGCGAAGACGATCGAGTGGATCGCGCCGATCCGCGCGCAGGCCAACATGGTCACCGCGAGTTCGGGAATCATCGGCAGATAGATCGCCACGCGATCGCCCTTGCGCACACCGTAGCGCGACAGGACGTTGGCCATCTTGCAGACCATTCGCTCGAGTTCGCGATACGAGATGTGCCGATACTCACCGGCCTCGTCCGCGGCCCAGATGATCGCGGTCTTCTCCCCCCGGGCGGCGAGGTGCCGATCGACGCAGTTGTGACAGACGTTCAAACGACCGCCGGCGAACCAGGAGAAGTCCACCGTGTCGAAGGAGCCTTCCGAGATTTCTACGGGAGGCTGGAACCAGCTCAAGCGGTCCGCCTGGCGGCGCCAGAACTCGTCGGGGTGCTCGAGGCTTTGCCGGTAGAGCGTCTCGTAGGCTTCGAGCGAGCCGATTCCGGCCTTCGCCGCAATCTTGTCTTTTACCGGAATCATGGTGCGCTCACCTTTCTCGTTATCGCAGGATGGCCGGCTCTCGAACCGGCTCGATCTTAGCGAACCGGCCAGCCACGCGCCCGGTCAGATCCGCACGCCCAGATCCTCGAGCTGACGTTCGGCCTGCTCGGCCCAGCCGCGATTGGCCAGCGGGCTCGCGGGCGACGGGTGCAGGATCCGCCCGATTCTGACGTCGAGTTTCTCCAGAGCCCGGCGGGCTCGATCCTCCGCCCACTTGCCGATCCCGATCACCAGGTCCGGCTCGAGCGCTTCGACCGCACGAACCAAGGCTCGGTCGCAGATCTCGAGCAGAGGCTCACGCTCGTCCGCCGGCAGTTTGTCCGGCGTCAGGTTGCGGCCGCTCTCTTCCATGAACGAAAGCGGACAGTAGTTGGCGACAAAGAAACGCTCGAAGAACACCTCGGGCGTGCCGAAGCGGTCGCGCGCCCAACCCCAAATCCGGCGTCCGCTGACTTCGCTTCGCCGGCACGAAAAGCCCTCGATCGGACGCCGGGGGTGCTGGTCTAGGGGCACCTTGACGGCGCTCTCGATTCTCAGCCAATCGCGCACCAGCGACACCTCGCCGAACGGCACGCCGGTCTGGGCCATGCCCCAGGGTCCGGGATTCATGCCTACCAGGACCACCTCCTTGGGCGCGGCTCCATAGCGCTCGAGATAGAGCCGGTGCGGGATCCAGGCGTAGTCGAGCGGGTTGTAGACATGGGTCACCGGTTCGCCGAAGCCGAGCTCTGAGACTTCGCGACTCAGCCGGCGAGCGCTCGAGATCAGTGACAAGGGACCGTCACCTCGCCGGCGCTTGTTTTCTGCCTTGCCGAAGCAGTTTCCGACAGCATTCAGCTTCGCACCCTATGCTATATTCGCCGGTCCACCCGGGAGTTCCTTCGAGCCCGATGCCCGGGTTCGGAGTCAATATCTGGAATCACAACCCCTTTTCGGAGGAACAAACTATGTCGGTAGCCAAGGTAACAGAAATTTCGTCCTGCTCGTCGAAGAGCTTCGAAGATGCGATCGAGAGCGGCATCGAGCGCGCCAGCAGGACCCTCGACCAAATCCAGGGAGCCTGGATCAACGAAATGAAGGTCAACGTCACGGACGGCAAGATCACCGGATACTGCGTCAACATGAAGGTGACCTTCGTCCTCAAGTAGTTCACGCACTGCTACAAGACTTGAGAAGGGAGGCCTCCTCGGCCTCCCTTTTTCGTATCGGGGACACGATTCTTTCGTGTCCCCCTCCCGACTGGTTTTGCGTGAGATCCGCGTCCCGGCTCTACTCCACGACCGGCGCCGCGGCTCGCACATCTTCCGAAACGCCATCGGCATACTGCTCGAAGTTCTCGACAAACATCCGGGCGAGGTCTGAGGCCTTGGCATCGTAGGCTGCCGGATCGGCCCAGGTCGATCTCGGATCAAGAAGCTCTGCGGGCACGCCTTCGACCGATATCGGTACGGCGACCCCGAAGACCGGATCCGTACGGAAACCTGCATTGGCCAGTTCACCGCTCAGCGCCGCCCTCACCATGCGCCGCGTGTAGCCGAGTTGGATGCGATTGCCCACGCCGTGCGGTCCGCCGGTCCAACCGGTGTTGACCAGCCAGATCTCGGCGTTGTGCCGTTCGGTCCTCTCGGCCAGCATCTTCGAGTAGATGCCGGGGTGGCGCGGCATGAACGGAGCGCCGAAGCAAGCGCTGAAGGTTGCCGTGGGCTCGGTCACGCCACGCTCGGTACCCGCGACCTTGGCGGTATAGCCCGACAGAAAGTGGTACTGAGCCTGGGCCGCGGTCAAACGACTGATCGGGGGCAAGACGCCGAAGGCGTCAGCGGTAAGAAAAACCACACTCTTGGGATGGCCGCAGACGCCATCGCAATCGACGTTTTCGAGATGCGACAGAGGGTAGCTGCCCCGCGTGTTCTCGGTCAGGGTCGCGTCATCGAGATCTAGAATTCCCGCTGCATCGACGACTACGTTTTCGAGCACCGTGCCGAACTTCTTGGCCGTGGCATAAATCTCGGGCTCGCCGTCGACCGACAGCCGAATCATCTTGGCGTAGCAACCGCCTTCGAAGTTGAACACCCCGCGGTCGCTCCAACCGTGCTCGTCGTCTCCGATCAGGGTTCGCTCGGTATCGGCCGAAAGGGTGGTCTTGCCGGTTCCGCTAAGCCCGAAAAACAAGGCAACGTCATCGCGATCCGAGCCGTAGTTGCACGAGCAGTGCATCGGCAAAACCTCACGCTCCGGCAACAGATAATTCATCACCGAGAAGATGCTCTTCTTGATCTCGCCGGCATACGCGGAGCCGCCGATGATCACCAGGCGCGCAGCGAAGTTGGTGATGATGAACGTCCCGCTGGTGGTGCCATGACGGTCGGGATCGGCCTCGAACCCGGGCGCCCCGACCACCGTGAACTCGGGCTCGAAGGCCTCCAGGATCGAGCCGTCGGGCTCGCGCACGAACATATTGCGGGCGAACAGGTTGTGCCAGGCGAATTCGTTGATCACCCGAACACGCAGCCGGTAGTTCGGATCCGCTCCTGCATAGCCGTCGAAGACGTACAGATCCTTGTCGCGCAGATAGCCGAAGAGATCGGCTCGCAAGGTCTCGAACCGGTCGGGGTCGAACGGCACGTTGACCTTGCCCCACCAAATATCCTGGGCGCTCGCCGGATCTCGCACCAAGAACCGGTCGTTCGGCGACCTCCCGGTGTGCTCTCCGGTCACGGCGACCAGGGGGCCGTGCTCGGCCAACCGAGTCTCGCCTCTTCGAATCGAATGCTCGTAGAGCCCGGCCGGAGAGAGATTCCAGTAGGCCGTGCCCGACGTCTCTAGCCCCCGGTCGGCCAGCGTGTGGCCGCTCACGTGAATGCCCTCGTTCTTCATGAACAACCTCTAGTTTTACTGATGACCTATTGGTGCTCCCGGCCGAGCGGAGAAGTCAGTGTAGCGCCACCCGACAGCCGGCTCAACCGACCGACCAGCCTTCCCTGCTTGGTTCTCCAGAACGCTTATTCGGCACTCAGAAAATCGACCACGATGCTTGCCATCGTCCGGATGCCGACCTCGAGAGCCGAATCGTCGGCGCGGAAGTCGGGCGTGTGGAGTCCTCCCGAGACCGTACCCGGCGCCACCACCCCCAGGCGAAAGTAGAAGCCGGGCACCTCGTTGGCGAAGTAGGCGAAGTCTTCGCCGCCCATCGTCGGGTCGGTGTCGATGACTCTGCTCTCGCCGGCCGCCCGAACCATCGCCGGGCGCACCCGACGCGCGAGTTCGGGATCGTTGATCGTCGCCGGAGCGTTGTTGCGGTACTGAACGATCTCGTAGGAACCGCCGCCCGCTCGCGTCACACCATCCAGGATCTCCTCCATCCGCCTCTTGACCGTCTCCCGGGTCTCGGGGCTGAAGGTGCGTACTGTGCCCTCGAGGTGCACCTCTTCCGGGATGATGTTGAAGCGCTCGCCGCCGCGCACGATGCCGACCGTGACCACGCTCGGCTCGAATGGCGAGAGATTGCGCGAACGAATGGTCTGAAACGCTTCTACGGCCTGGGCCGCCATGACGATGGGGTCTCGGCCCAGGTGCGGGTAGGCACCGTGGGACTGCTTGCCCCTGATTTTGAACACGAAATGATCCACCGAAGCCATGGTGGGACCTTCGGCCCATCCGACGATACCGACTTCGAGAGGCCAGGAGTGCAGACCGAAGATGGCGTCCGGTTTCAGGGCATCAAAGGCGCCTTCTTCGAGCATGAGACTGGCGCCGCCTTTCTCACCCGGCGGCGGCCCCTCTTCGGCGGGCTGGAAGATGAACATCACCGTGCCCGGCAGATCTTCCCGCATACCAGCCAGGACCTTGGCCACACCCAGAACCACGGACATGTGGATGTCGTGCCCACAGGCGTGCGCTACGCCGACTTCCTTGCCCATAAACTGGGTCCGCTTCGTGGATTTGAACGGTAGATCGGTGTTTTCGATCACCGGCAGAGCGTCCATATCGGCGCGTACCGCAACCACCGGCCCCGGCCTGCCGCCCTCTAAGACGCCGATCACACCGGTCACGGCGATCCCTTCTCGGACCGCGAGTCCCAGCTCCTCGAGGTGCTTCGCGACCAGAGCCGCGGTCTCGAACTCCTGATTACCGAGCTCGGGGTTCTGATGAAGATGGTGCCGGATCTCGACCATCTCGGGCAGCACGCTCGATATGCCGCTCTCGAGTGCGTCGGACAAACCGTCGGCTCGAGCGGCCCTGGGGACGAGAAGGACCGAGATGATCAGGCACAGGATGGAAATCGGTTTCTTGTCGAGAAGCATGAGCAATCTCCGAAGTTCCAAGCGTTTAAAGAGACCAGAGTCTACACCTCCAAAACACCGGGATCGCGCCACCCTGAAGGGTATTAAGCGGCAGCAAAGGACACTGCTAAGCTGCAAACCACCGTGAATATCGAAGGGCGAAGAATCCTCGTGTTGGGAGGCTACGGGCTGGTCGGAATTGCCGTCTGCCGCGAGCTTCTGGCTCGCAAACCACGTGAGATTCAAATCCACAGCCTGACCGAGGCGGAGACGGAAGAGGCCAAGCAGACGCTTCTTTCCGAAACCGGAGAAACCATCATCTCGACCTCGCACGGCGATATTTTCGGCCTCTTCGCCGCCGGCTCCCGCGACGACGAGCTCGAGGCCCAGCTCGGCCAGCTGCGCGACGAGAACCTGCCCAACTACCTGCTCTACAAACTCCTCGCCGACGGTCGACCCGACATCGTCATCGACTGCGTCAACACCGCCACCGGCATCGCCTATCGCGACGTCTATTCCGCGGCGCGCACCGTCCTGGACGATCGCAAGGGCGGTGAGCACAGCGACGAGTCCGTGGTCGCGCTCCTCGAAGCGCTCTATATACCGCGGCTGATTCGACATATCCAGATCTTGTATCGGGGCATGCAGGACGCCGCCACTTCGGTCTACATCAAGGTCGGTACAAGCGGCACCGGCGGCATGGGATTGAACGTTCCGTACACCCATAGCGAGGAACGGCCGAGCCGTGTCCTGCTCTCGAAAAGCGCCGTCGCCGGGGCGCACTCACTCCTGCTCTTCCTGATGGCGCGCACGCCCGAAGCGCCGATCACCAAGGAGATCAAGCCGGCGGCAGCGATCGCCTGGAAGAAGGTCGGCTATGGGCCGATCGCAAGACGCCGCGAGCCGATCTTCATGGTCAAACCAGAAGCCAGGCCGCTGTCCGACCGGTTCTCGACCCTCGACCCCGACGCCGCCGAACTCACCGAGGACGTGTTGACAACCGCCTATATCGACACCGGCGAGAACGGCATCTTCAGCCTCGAAGAATTCGCACTGCTCACCACCGCCGAACAGATGGAGTTCGTCACGCCGGAAGAAATCGCGCAGTACCTGGTGTACGAGATCGAGGGCGGCAACACCGGACACGACATCATCAACGCGCTCGACAACGCGGTGCTCGGCCCTTCCTACCGGGCCGGGCTGATGCGCCACTGGGCGATGGAGCGCATGGCCGAACTCGAAGCCCAGGGCGAGACCCGGAGCGTAGCCTTCGAGATGCTGGGTCCTCCCAGAAACTCAAAGCTTCTGTTCGAAGCCCATCTTCTGCGCGAAGCTTTCGGCACCATGGTCGCCGTCCGCGAGGCCAGCCCGGAAACCGTCGCCGAAACCCTCGACCACTTGCTTCGCGACCGGCCTCGTCTCGCCAGCGAAGTGATCTCGGTGGGACTGCCGATCATCCTGCGCTCCGGCGAGATCATGCGCGGTCCCAAAGTCATCGTGCCCGCGGATGCCGAAGACATCGAACTGACCCCGGAGCTTCTCGAGCGCTGGATCCGGGACGGCTGGGTGGATCTGCGGCTGTCGAACTGCGCGCGCTGGATCGAGCGCTTTCACGCCATTCACCACGAACTCACGGCCATTCCCGAAGCCGATAGCTCGAGCCGGTATCTTCGAAACCATCGCTTCTGGGACGAAAACAAGGGCATCCAGCCGGGGAAAATCGTCGGCTGGATTCTGTCCGGCGAGGAAAAGGGCGACCGGGTCAAGCACTAGCAGCCCGTGGTAGAAGTCCTGTGGGTCGCGCGACCAGGGATTACGGTGCGTATGCAAGGCGCGAGGAGGAAGCGAT
>JADFQD010000181.1 GCA_022561975.1 Acidobacteriota bacterium | reverse complement strand
CGAGTTGGTCGACGATCCGGCGGGCGGTGTCGGCGAGTCCGCGCTGAGGGCGCTCGTGCATCTGCCGTTGAAGCCGGAAGCGTGGCAGCAGGTCGGTCCCAAAGTGCTCGCCATGCTGGACGAGATGGAAACACCCTCGGCGTCCGCGAAGGCGGGCTCTCCGAAGCTCGATCTCGAAGTTCTCCTTCAGTGCGCGGCCCGAGTGCCGGTCCGTCAAGTCCGCGAACGGGTGCAGGTACTCGCTGTTTCGGACGATGTCGAGACCCGTCGCGCCGCCGCCAGAGCACTGGCCGGAGTCCGCGACCCGGCCGCGGTTCCGCAGCTGCTCGACGATCTCAAAGGGACTGAAACCGAAGCCCGGTCAGCCGCGATCAAAGACCTGGTGTTCGTAGACACGGCCTCCTTGGATCGGGGGGCGGTGAAGTCTCTCGTCCGGGCGTCGCGCCGCGAGCCGTCGCCCATGGACAGGTTTTACGCCGCTGTCACGTTGGCGCGCGCTGGCTGGCCCCACCCGCTGATCCGGCTGCTCGAACTGGGCAGGAGCCAGGGCTGGATCTTTCTGGGTGCGCCCCCGAACCGCTACTTCCTGCGGTCGTTGGAGCCTCTGCCGGAGAAAGTGAAGAAGCGTCTGTCGCGCTTTGCGCAAGACGATGCTCCGCACGACCACGCCCGCATGATCGCGGAATCGCTGCTGGCGCCGCCGCTGGAGCCCGATGAGCCGACTGAGACGCCCGCGCCGGCGCCCTTGGATGCGGCTGCTGTCGCGGAGGCCGAGCGACTCGCGAAGGCCTATCTGAAGGGCGAGATAGGCGAGGACTGGATCTGCCGGCTGAGAGACGACATCGACACCCTGTCGTCGGCGCCACCTGGCGTCGCGGAGGAACTAGTGGCTGGGATCTACCGCCGCATCGCCGAGGAGGTAGCCGGCGGCGAGGACCCGATGATGATTTTGGTCACCGCAGGCAACACGGCGGCGGAGCTGGTGAGCCGGCTGAAGTTCAACTTCCAACCTGACCTGAAAGACTTTCTCGAGTCCTACAAGCAGCTCTCCACCTCTTCACCGGGGGTCGCAGAGCAGCTGGCGTGGACGGTTTCGCGGGCGAAGGCTCCCAAGATCCTGGCCGACCTGGGGGCGATCTTGCCGTCGACCTCGGCCGAAGATCGCGTCGTGCTCGCCAATCTCGTCGAAGACGCCGCGGTGCACGCCTCGACCGATTACCCGCCGATGTTCGGGGCCGGCGGAGAGTCGAAGGAGGTGCCCAGGGAGATCGAGTTTGTCGATGACGGGGAGCCCAAAGAGAGGGGGCCGCCTTCCGACATCGTGCCGTTGTCCCTCGCCGGGGGTGAGCCGCCCAGAGGCCCAAACCGCCCGCCCGGGGATCGCGATCCTCCGCGGCGGTTCTACGCGCTGCTCGACGGCCCGGACGCTGTCGTATCGGGCCAGGAGTTCGAGCTCCAGGTCGGGCTTTCGAAGCTACCGACACCAGGTGTCGGCGGCGGTCCGATGGAACGGCCCGCGACCAGTGTCGGGGCCTATCGGCTCGCGGTACATGTGCTGGCCGATGGCTTCACCCTTCGGCAGGGGGAGTCCCAGCGGTTGGTTCTGCCGGTGACCCCGGACGCGCCGTACCCGGTCGAGACGCTCCATCTGAGGCCCGACCCGCAAGAAGAGAGGATCAAGCCGCGCTCGATCTCGGCAACATACTCCATCGACGGCCAGACGATCGGTCTGGGTTTCCGAGCGGTCGTCGTGGTTCGGACCGCGGATCTGCTTGAACAGGCTCCGACGGAAAAGCAGGAGCGAGGTGTCGACATCAGCGCGCCGGTCAACGAGCCGCCAGCCGATCTGACGCTCAACATCCGGCGGAGCGAGTCGAAGTACTGGGTCACACTCGAGAATGCGCACGACCTGCCGGTGCCAGAGGAGCCGTATCCGATCGAAATCGATGACGCGCGTGAGTTCGCGCGGCAGCTCGTCCAAAGCATTAACGAAAAAGAGGGCAAGCCTGCCAGCTACCGGCACCTGTTGGGTAAAGCGCGCACCATAGCGGATAAGTTGCCAAATGAGTTCTGGCGGCTTCTGCGCGATGTGACTCCGCTGGCAGCCCAGCAGGGCCGGCACCCGCCGAGTGTGCTCATCCTGTCTGCCGAGCCATTCGTCCCCTGGGAGCTTGCGGCGATGAAAGAGCCGATCGACTCCGAGGCACCGCCGTTTCTGGCGGCACAGGTAGACGTCGGCAGATGGATTCTGGCCCCGGGCATCTCGGCGACGCCGCCCATCCGCCACAGTGTCGAGAACATGTCGGTGGTTGCGGGGCTCTACCAAGACCCGAAGTGGAGCCGGCTCAAGCAGGCCGAGGAGGAGGCTAAGGAGTTGGAGACCGAGTACGACGCTCACTTCGTCGATGCAAAACTCATATCGGTGCTTGAGGCGATCGAGGGAAAGCCGCGGGCGGACCTGCTGCACATGGCCATTCACGGCAAGTACGACCCCGGCGGGCTTGAGAACGGTCTCGTGTTGATCGACGGAACTCTCGATCCCGACACTCTGAAGGGCTCGACAATGCGCCGGCCGCTCTTCGTTTTCCTGAACGCTTGCCAGGTCGGTACCGGGGATGCAGTACTGAGCGATTACGGCGGCATCGCCGCGGCCTTTCTGCACCTGGGCGCTGCGGCTGTCATTGCGCCGCTCTGGTCGATCAAGGACTCCCACGCTCAGCAAATCGCACTCAACTTATATAAAGGAATTCACGACCCCGAGCAGCCCAACAGACCTGCCACACTGTTGCGGCTCGAGCGTCGGAAATTCAAGAGCGCCGAACCGCCGGTTTCATCGACATTCATGGCCTATCAATTCTTCGGCCACCCGGCGCTCGTGCTTGAGTCGAGGCTCAAGCCGAGAGAGGAGCGACCATGAGTGAACGTCTGAAACCAAACGGTGACGCTGTTCGCCTCGGAGACATCGTTTTGCGCACCCCAGGACTCGAAGGCGAGGCCTCGCTCAAAGGTGGCGGCACCCACGGAATGCGGGCGGCCGCCCTGACGACACCCGAGTTGGAGAAGGCCTTCGAAAACGAAGGGCTCCGAGCCATTGAGACAATCGAGCTCGAGAGAACCAATGAGGTTGATGTCTCCGTGCCAGGGATGCGGAGCACCGTGTTCGACGAGCCGGCGATCGAGCTTGAAGTGCCGGCCCCGACCGAAGGGTGGGAACAGCTCGTCTTCTTCACCGATGAGTCGGGGGTGATCAACTGGAGCTTCGCTCAGGACGAACAAGGCGAGGCCGACCACACCCGGGGGACGGGAGGCAGGCGCACCTACGTCCTGCGGCGGCGAGTCGCCCAGTCGCCAGATCGGCCGGGTACTCGTGGCCTCCTAGGCGCGCTCGGTAAGAAGGTGCTCAAAGTGCTGGCGTTCCCCGTGATCGAGAGGGTCGGTGGCGAGATCGTCGAGTGGGGAGTGCACCGATGGGAGGCGAGCAAGCGGCCGCATCGACTGCGGACCTTTACGCCGGACGACTACCAGATCGCGGAGGGGGGAGAGGAGATCTCCGATTGGCCGTGGCCAGTCGGTGAGCCCGCTCTTCTGATGATTCACGGCACGTTCAGTCGGGCGCACATCGCTTTCAGTCGCATGCCGGTCGAGTTCGTCGAGGAGCTGCACGAGCGGTACCAGGGACGCGTGGCGGCGTTCGACCACATGACGCTTTCGGAAGACCCGATCGACAACGTGCGCTTCCTGGCCAGTCGGCTGCCGCAGAATCTCGAACTTGACATCATTTGCCACTCGCGCGGGGGGCTGGTGAGCCGTCTGCTCTGCGAGCAGCGGAGCCGGTTCGGGCTCGATTCGCTGGCGGTGCGGCGTGTGATCTTCGTGGCCGCGCCCAACAACGGTACCGCTCTCGCCGATCCCAAGCACATGGGCACGTACATCGATAGCTACACCAATCTACTGAACTTCTTCCCGGACAACGGGATCACTGAGATCCTCGAGGGGATCATCAACGTCGTGAAGTCGATCGCCGTCGGCGGGCTCGAGCAGCTGCGCGGCGTCCAATCGATGAACCCCCGGGGCTCCTTCCTCCCGGAACTCAATCGAGGCTCCCGCGGCGCGGCGCGCTACTTTGCGCTAGGGGCCGACTTCGAACCGTCACAGAAGGGCTTCAAGGAGTTCGCCAAAGACGTTCTCGCCGACAGCATCTTTGGCGAAAAGAACGACCTGATCGTGCCCACCGCGAGCGTATACGCGTCGAATCCGTCGGAGTACTTTCCGGTCAACCATCGGCACGTCTATCCACGGCAAGCGGGCATCCACCACAGCGGCTTCTTCGGTCATCCGGACGCGCTCGACCGCATACGCGACTGGTTGTTTTCTTGAGACACGACGCGATCGGCGCCGACGTAGATCGTCCTTCGGCGATTCTCGCTTAACGGAGACGATGAGGAGGCGTATCGTTCCAATACTCAGCCTACCTCGGAAACGGCCGGCCTGCAAGGGTTTCTAGGACCTGAGGAGAAGCTGTCGGGACGCGACATGCCCATCTGGGGACCGGTACCGTGGCTTCATGAATCCGGCACTCCAGATATTGGCCACACTGATCGCTGGGTGGCTCAACGAACAGCAGCAGCGAGCCATCGAGTACCTCCGCGAGGAGAATTGCGTCTTGCGGGAGCAGCTGGGCGGTAGCCGGGTCTTGCTGAATGACGATCAGCGGCGGCGTCTGGCTGTGAGGGGCAAGGCGCTCGGCCGCAAGCTGCTCGGCGAGGTCTGCACGATCGTCACGCCCGACACGATTCTTCGCTGGCACCGCCGGCTCATCGCACGGAAGTACGACGGTAGCGCGAAGCGCCGGTGTG
>JADFQD010000180.1 GCA_022561975.1 Acidobacteriota bacterium | reverse complement strand
TCGCGCCTTGCATGCGTGCCCTAAGACCTTGTCGCGCGACCATCTCGACTTCTACCACGGGCTGCTAGGGCAACTCATGCCGCTTACGCTTTTCCCAGAGCGCCTTGCGACTGATGCCGAGAACCTCGGCGGCTCGGCCCTGGTGCCCGCGAGTAAAGGCGAGTGCGCGCTGAATCTGCTCGCGTTCCATCTCGACCAGGCTGCGCGGAACCTCGATCGAGCCCACAGGGGGCCCCGGGTTCAGGGTGGGGCTGCCCTTGGCAGTGCCGACCAGCACCACTTCACGCTCGAGCACGTTGCGCAGCTCGCGCAAATTGCCCGGCCAGGAATACTTGGTCATCCACGCCCAAGCTCGCTCGCCCAGCTTCAGCCTCCCCTTTCCGAAGCGCTCCGCCAGGTCCGCCAGAAAGAACTCGATGAGCGGCTCGAGGTCGTCTCTACGCTCACGTAGCGGCGGGATCACCAAGGTCACGACTTCGAGACGGTAGTAGAGGTCCTCTCTGAAGCTCCCGTTTCTCACCCTCTGAGCGAGTTCGTGAGACCCGATCGCGAAGAAACGCACATCGGCTACGCGCTCGCCTCCGCCGAGCGGCACGTAGCGACCTTCACTCAGGAGCCGCAGGAGCTTGGCCTGCACCGCAAGCGGGATCTCCTCGACGTGATCGAGCAGTAGAGTCCCTCCACTGGCCCATCCGACCCGGCCCTCCGACGCCGTTTCGGCGCCGGTGAAGGCACCGGCCCGGTGACCAAAAAACTCGCTTTCGAAAAGGCTTGCGGGAACCGCCGCCGCATCAACTTCTACCAAGTTCGCTTCCGAGCGCTCCCCGGCGGCGTGGATTCCGCGAGCCAACGCCGAGCGCCCGGTGCCCGGCTCACCCAGTATCAGAACCGGCGCACTGCTCTTGGCCGCGCGGTCGGCCTGTTGGTAAAGCGCCCGGAGTGACGGAGAGGATCGGGCAAGAACGTCCAGGCCCGGGGGCAGCGGAGCCATCTTACCCAGGTCAGCCGGCTCAGCCAGGTCAGCCACTGCCCAGGAAGGTGTCGGTGATGTCGGTGGCGTCGCTCCACAGCCTTTCGAGCCGGTACAGGTCCCGGCTCTCCGAGCTGAAGATATGAATCACCATGTCGCCGTAATCGACCAGAATCCAACTGCCGTTGTTGTAGCCCTCGACACCCAACGGGCGAATGCCGGCTTCCCTGGCTCCGGTGATCACGGCGTCACCGATCGCCTGCACTTGGCGTTGGCTGGTACCGCTACAGATCAAGAAGAACTCCGTGAAGTCGCTGACGCCGCCGAGGTGGAGGACCCTTAGATCCACGGCTTTGCGGTCCAGAACCGATTGGACGACGCCCCGAAGTTTTTCTGGAATCTCCAAACGAACGGCGACGCTTTGACTCATCTATAGAGAGAATACTTCCGGATGTACTGTACCACCAGCTCGGGCATCGCACCTTCCGGTATCTCGGCGCCGGTGCGAAAAAGATGGCGCAATTCGGTAGATGAAATCTCGACCGGCTCGTTTCGGACAAACGTCACCCGGCCGGCGGTCACCAGATCTCTCAGTTCCTCGGGCAGACTCTGTTGTACGGACCGGTAGTCCCATCCCGGACGCGTCAATACCGCCAGGGAAGCGAGCCTCACTATGTCGCGCCATCTGCGCCAGGTGGGAAGCTGCTTGAACGAGTCCGCGCCCAGGATGAAGTGAAGATCGTCGGTCGGATCCCGACGGTGAAATCGCTCCACCGTATCGACGGTGTAGGCGGTTTCTCCCGGCGTCGACTCCCAGGCGGAGACTTCGAAATCGGGTTCGTTCAGCAAGGCCATCTCCACCATCGCAAAGCGACGTTGGGATCGGGCGAACTGCCGGCCGGGCTTGTGAGGCGGACGCGCGGTCGGCAGGTAGAAGACACGGTCCAGCCCCAGGACCTCGACCGCCCTGCGCACCGGAATCACGTGACCCGAGTGGATGGGGTCGAACGAACCCCCGAAAATCCCGTATCTCATTCGTCGCTGGCGTCCATGCGATCGAGCGCGCTCTCCAGATCACCGATCAATTCTCTGGTACCCAAGCGCCCCACCGAACTGATCTCATAGTACGGCACGTCGCGAACCTGCGCCGCGGCAGCCAGTTCACTCTGGCGCTCCTTTGCGGCCGCATCGAGCTTGGTGCCAACGATCCATCGCGGACGCTCGAGCAGATCGGTGGAGTAGGCGCCCAGTTCCCTCTCCAGCACCTCGAGTTCGGAAACCGAAGTCGCCTCACCCGTTGAGAGATCGACAAAGTGCAAGAGGATCCGGCAGCGCTCGATGTGACGCAAGAAACGGTGTCCCAGGCCGGCGCCGGCAGCCGCTCCTTCGATCAAGCCGGGCAGATCAGCTATCACGAACGGCCTGCGATCGTAGCCACCGTCGATAACACCGAGATTCGGCACCAGGGTCGTGAACGGGTAGTCGGCGACCTTGGGACGAGCAGCCGACACCGTGCGAATAAACGTCGACTTGCCGGCGTTGGGCAATCCGATGACGCCGACATCGGCGAGCAGCTTGAGTCGAAGGTGGATGTCACGCTCCTCGCCCTCCCAGCCGGGCTCGCTACGTCGCGGCGCTCGGTTGGTAGGCGTCGCGAAGCGCGCGTTGCCGCGACCTCCGTCTCCGCCCTTGGCGACACAGAGTTCCTCGCCGTGTAGCAGGACCTCGCCCAGCAGCACACGCTTCTCATCCAGGACCTGAGTGCCCAGCGGCACCCTGACGCGCAAGTCCTCGGCGGAGCGACCGGTCTTGTTGGCACCTTCACCGTGCCGGCCTCGTTTGGCCGCATGGAGCCGCTGGTGCCTGAGTGGATAGAGAGTGTTCATGCCGGAGTCGCCGACCAGGAACACCGAGCCGCCGCGTCCGCCGTCACCACCGGACGGTCCGCCCTTGGGCTCGAACTTCTCGCGTCGAAAAGCCAGACAACCGTTCCCGCCACGCCCTCCACGAACGTGAAGATCCGCCTCGTCGATGAAGTTCAAAACGGTGCGAAAGGCGAAAGCTGGCCCGCGCTCGGGTCCTTGGTACTATTCCGCGAAGGGCGCAACGTGGACCACGCGGCGCGAACGGCCTCGACGCTTGAACACGACGACACCGTCGATCTTCGCGAACAGGGTGTCGTCCCTGCCTCGCCCAACGTTGACGCCCGGAAAGATCTTGGTGCCTCGCTGACGCACTATGATCGTACCGCCGGTGACGCTCTCGCCGCCAAAGCGCTTGACGCCCAGGTGCTTCGCGTTGGAATCGCGACCGTTGCGGGTGGAGCCCTGTCCTTTTTTGTGTGCCATGAGCTAACTCCGAGAAGCCGACTGGGCCTCGATCTTGTCGATTCGAACTCGCATCAGATCTTGCCGATGCCCGTTGAGATTCCGGTAGCCCTTGCGCCGTTTGAACTTGAAAACCAGGATCTTCGGCGCCCGAATCTCGCCGACCAACGTGGCGGTCACCGAAGCGCCTTCGACCAGAGGCGTCCCGAGCTGCACGTTCTTGTCATCCTTCACCATCAGCACTCGGTCGAAGCGCAGTTCGCTGGACTTCTCCGCCAGCTCGAGACGTTCGACGTCCAGGACGTCGCCCGGTTCTACCCGATACTGCTTTCCACCTGTCTCTATCACTGCGTACATGACCAACCCCTCCTGGGCGCTACCGCGCAAGAAGTCGGAAATTAGCACACACCGGACCATGGGTCAACGGGGCCAACGCGGGGGTCAACACGCGGTCGGCGTCCCTCCCACGACCCCCGATCGAGCAACTATCACCTTGTGATTTCGCCCGTCAGGCCATGCCGCCGGTGCTATTCTCCACCTCGTGCTGCTGCGGCTCTACTTCATCTGGACAGCGGCGGTTCTGCGCGCCCTGGGCGCTCGAAGAGTCAAGCTCGCGGTCGGAGACAGCTTGGGTTCAAGGGATCGTCGCAACAGTGGCTCACATCGTATCCTTCGCAGGCATGCTGCATGGGGTTTTTCTCTCTCTACAAACTAGTCGTCGTCGGGGCTGTGCGGAACTGTGGGAAACCCGTCCGCGGGTTTTCCAAGGGCTTGTGGGAATCGCGTAGCGATTTCCATATGCCCGGCAGTTTCCACAGCCGGGCCGCGTCGGGCATGAGACGAGGAGGCGACGAACCGGCATCTTCTACTCGCCATGCTGTAGGAACTCGTTGAAGGCTTCGGCTGGTGTTCTCCATCCGAGAGTCTTGCGGGGTCGGGTATTTAGGGCCAGAGCGACCGCATCGAGGTCGTCACGGGAGTGTCTGGCGAGGTCAGTGCCCTTCGGGAAATACTGGCGAAGCAGCCCGTTAGTGTTTTCGTTGGTGCCCCGCTGCCAAGGGCTGTGAGGATCGCAGAAGTAGATCGCGAGGCCGGTATCGACGCGGAGTTGAGCGTGTTGAGCCATCTCGGCGCCCTGGTCCCAGGTCAAGGATCGACGGAGTTGCTCGGGCAGCGTGGTGATCGACGTTGCGATCGCGTCACGGACGGCTTCAGCGCCGTGCCCGGCGAGCGCCGGACCGTTCTTCATTCTCGATTGGTTACCGTGACCTTCCATGCGGGGCAGGTGCAGCAGCATCGTGAACCGCGTAGTGCGTTCGACGAGAGTCCCGATCGCTGAGCTCTCGAGCCCGACGATCAGGTCGCCTTCCCAGTGACCCGGCACGGCCCTGTCGCCGGCTTCGGCGGGGCGTTCGCTGATCATGATCTCCGGAGTCACAAACTTCTTGCCTCGCCCCCGGGTGCGCGCACGTGGCACTCGCAGCGCTCGCCCGGTTCGCAAGCACGCGACGAGCTCGCGTTTGAGGGCTCCTCGACCTTGGATGTAGAGCGCTTGGTAGATCGCCTCGTGAGAGATCCGCATCGACTCATCATGGGGGAAATCAATCCGAAGCC
>JADFQD010000063.1 GCA_022561975.1 Acidobacteriota bacterium | reverse complement strand
CAGCGGAGGCCGGTCCGTCTCTCTATGATCGGCTGGGCGGCACCTACGCCATCGCGGCGGTCGCCGACGACCTCATTGACCGGCTCGGAGCCGACGAGGCTCTGAACGCCAACCCCGCCATCGCCTCGGCTCGAATCCCCGAGCGCTTTCCAGGGCTCAAATTCCATCTGACTGCCATGATTTGCCAAGCGACGGGCGGGCCCTGCGGCTACACCGGAAAGTCGATGAAGGATGCCCACATCGACATGGGCATTACGGCAAGTGACTGGGAGCTCTTCGCGGCCGATTGCAAAGCCACGTTCGACAAGTTCGGCGTGCCCGAGGCCGAGCAGCAGGAGTTGTTCGCCATCATTGGCTCGACCCAGGGCGACATTGTCGTAGCCGAATAGCGCTGCATTCCCTGCTGTCCTGAGCTGGAAAGGCCGGCGTTAGCCGGTCTTCACCTCTCCTAAGCGCCCTCTTTCTCCCGGGCTCGGAGCGGAGTTCGTGCGTCCTCGGTTCGGTGTTCTGGGTTGCGGTCGGCTTGGGCTTCAACCGTTTCCTCGCCGTCGCTGCGCCGGGAGGGGCGCACCGGCCGCTCCACTATCAGTTCAATTACGATAGAGCCTCATGAACCGTTCCGCAGCAAGAAAGCGGTTGGCCGAGCTCCGCTCCGAGATCGACCACCACAACTACCTCTACCACGTCCGCGACCGCCCCGAGATCTCCGACGAGGCCTACGACAAGCTCTTCCGCGAGCTCTTGAGGCTAGAAGAAGAGCACCCCGACCTCGTCACCCCCGAATCTCCGACCCAGCGCGTCGGCGGTGCGCCCCTCGACAGCCTCGAAACCGTCGAGCACACCGCTCCGATGCGCTCCCTTGACTCGAGCCCCGAGCTTTCCGAAGTCGAGCGCTTCATGGATCGTGTCGAGAAGGCGCTTGGGCCTGGCTCACCAGGCTCACCTGGCTCGGACACCGCCGAGATCGCCTACGTCCTCGAACCCAAACTCGACGGCGCCTCCCTCGAGCTGGTCTATGAAAACGGTCTTCTGACCCGCGCCGTCACCCGTGGCGACGGCCAAGTGGGAGAAGACGTTACCGAGAACGTCCGCACGATCAAGGCCGTGCCGCTCAAGCTTCGAGCCCCGAAAGGAACGGGCAAGCGCGGTTCTAGAAAGTGGCCCCCCCTCCTCGCCGTCCGCGCCGAGGTCATCATGCCGATCGACTCCTTCGACGCCTTCAACGAAAAACTCATCGCCGAAGGCAAAGAGCCCTACGCCAGCCCGCGCAACACCGCCTCCGGTGCGATCCGCCAGCTCGATTCGCGCCTGGTCGCCGAGCGGCCCCTCGACATCTACGTCTACGACTTGCTGGTTGGCGACCTGGCTCAGATGGCTGTGGGTACCCAGTGGGAGGTTCTCGAAGCCCTCGAGGACTTCGGCCTTCGGGTCAATGATCTTCCTCGCCGGGTAACTAGTCTGGACGAGGTCGCCGATTATCACCAGCGCATGATGGCAATCCGCGACGAGCTCAACTACGAGATCGACGGCGTCGTGATCAAGCTCGACGACATCGCCGCCCGCGACGAACTCGGCGCAACCTCCCACCACCCGCGCTGGGCCTACGCCTTCAAGTTTCCGCCCAGAAAAGAGATCACCCGCGTTCTCGAGATCTTAGCGAGCGTCGGCCGTACCGGCGTGGTCACGCCCGTAGCCATCATGCGCCCGGTCGAGATCGGCGGCGTCACCGTCTCCCGTGCGACCCTTCACAACCGTGAGGAAGTTGCGAGGAAGGACATCAGAAAGGGCGACAAGGTCCGGGTCCAACGAGCCGGTGACGTCATCCCCCAGGTCGTCGAGCGAATTCCCGAGAAGGGCAAGCGTCGTAGACCGAAGTTCAAGATGCCCAAGGGGTGTCCCTCCTGCGGCACCGAGCTGATCGAACGCGGCCCGTTCTCCGTCTGCCCGAACAGCTTCGAATGCCCGGCCCAGTTGAAAGGCCGCATCATTCACTTCGGCTCGCGCTACGCCCTCGACATCGAAGGCCTGGGCGAAGAGAGCGCCAAGATGTTCGTCGAACTCGGTCTCGTCAAACACCTGCCCGACCTCTTCGAGCTGAAAACCGAACAGCTCATTGACCTCGAAGGCTTCGCCGAGAAATCAGCAACCGCCCTCGTCGACGCCATTGCCACAGCGTCCAAGACCGACCTCCACCGCTTCCTTTACGGCCTCGGCATCCCCGAAGTCGGCAACACCGTCGCCCGCGACCTCGCCAACCACTTTCGCTCCTTCGACAGCCTCCGAACCGCCGACGAAGAAACACTCCAGTCCATCGACGGCGTCGGGCCCCGGATGTCCGAACAGATCGTTGCTTTCTTCGCGGAGGAGCACAACGCCAAGGTGTTGGATCAGCTGCTGGCGAAGATGGAGTTGATGGTTCCGGAGGCGCCGCATGAGGGTGGGAAGTTGGAGGGGGCGAAGTTTGTTTTTACCGGCGGGCTGGACAGTATGAGCCGCGACGAGGCGAAAGTCTTGGTGGAGGCGGCGGGCGGGAAGGTTGTCAGATCCGTCTCGAAGGCGACGACCTTCGTCGTTGTCGGCGACAAGCCGGGGTCGAAGCTGGCGAAGGCGGAGGAGCTGGGGGTGGAGGTGTTGGATGAGGAGGGGTTTCGGGGGTTGGTGGAGTCTGATTACTCGAAATGATCGCTATACGCCTCATATATGCGTTTCAAGTCGTCTCCGTCGACCACGCAATAATACGTGGCGGCACCGCTTAGTGATCGCGCCAAAGCGAAGGCCTCCATCTGCGAGAAGATACTCTCGTCTACTTTTCCGTGATAGACGACGAAGAAAAACTGGGCTGAGCTCGCGAAGAGGCGAGCTATTTGGTCGCCGTTCTTGCCCATTTTTTTGGGAGTCAATGGTCCGGTCGTCGCCCTACCCTTTAGGGCAAACGCGGCCGAGTATCTCCGACCTCGGTACTTGAGCTTATTGCTGAACAGGTCGTTCTTCTCGCCGCCCCAGTCTCGAAAGTCGTGAGTCTCGCCAATGATGGCCTTCAGCGCCTCCTTGATGCTCTGCTCGCGAACGCGATCCAAGCGCAGCTCGTTAGGACCTTGGATCCCTCGAACGAGCTTGAAACTGTCAATGTCGTCTATTGTTAGCCTCTTCACCCGAGGTTTGGCTCCGCCCGCGAGCTTAATCCGATACTCGATCGCTGTAGCCCGCGGCTCTTGCTTGGTCGGGTACTTCGCAGCCTTGTTCGGGTGCTCGACCAAGGCCAGTATCTTCGATTTATGGCGCTGAAACGTCGGATCTTTGCGATAAGCGAGCCTTTTGCCTACTCTAGTCTTTTCAATGATGTGGTCGGCAGCAAGCCTGTTCGCTTCCTGAAGAACTCTCACTATCGACAGATCGGTTGCGTCGGCAACTTCAGCTGCAGTCTTAACCTGTTTTCGGCCGGCGTAAATAGCCTCGAAGACCTTCCGCCGGGCCTCTGACCGACCGATAGACCGCGCTGCGTGCACGATGTTCTCGTTGAGGTTCGCCCGGACATCGGCGACCTTTTGCATCATGCGGTTAGTTCGCCCCAGAGAACAGGATCTCGCGACTCACGCCCTTGAGTAACTTGTTGGCAGTACCGGTCGCGACGCCGATTCTCTTCCCTATTTCGGCCTGAGTGAGCCCTCCTCGCCAGAGTTCGATCGCGAGCAGGTTTCTCAGGAAGAACAGCATTTGTTCGTCGTTTGTCGGTGGTTTCTTAGGCATTTGATTAACTCCTCGCCCCTTAGGCCGTAGCTACTTTAGGTTCTCGAACTTCTTAACTTTCCGTGCTGGGAACATCCTGCTGACAACGCTCTGGTCAACGCCAAGGGCCATCGCTACTTCGCTTTGAGGGGCACCGCTCTTGAGGAGCAACAGCGTGAATAGCCGTTTCAGCGAGTCCAACTCCGCCTGAATCGGGTCCTTAGGTTTGCTTGCGTTTCGTTTTGCCATGAGTGGCTCCTTTCTTTTGCTTGCGGAAGTTGGAGAGTCTTACGCGGACGGTGTTTGGAGTAGTCTCCAGGATCTCTGCGATCTCCTTGGGCGCGAGGCCTGCTGCACTCAGTAGAGCGATTTGCTCACCCTGTTTCTTGCCCGCGACTAGATTGAGGGCGTCGAGGCGGACCAAGATGTCGAGCCTTGCAACGAGTTGCGAGACTTCGGGCTCCGTCATCAGGCGCTTCCCTTCCGCGCGGTTTTTCGTTGACGAGAGAGTGTGGCGGTTACGTAGTTGGATGGTTTGTTGATCACCGTTGAGACTTCTCCTGCCGTTAGGCCGAGAGCGCTCAAACGCTTGATCTTCTCGGCCGTCTTGACAGCCTCGCTGGGCGCCGGTTCTTCGGCTGCGAGGGCGATCAGTACGTCGAGTCTTCTCACGATCTTTTCGAGCAGGGCGTTGTGCTTCTCCACCGTCTTCCTCCGAGTTGTATAAGTAATGGGATGCGCCTTATTAAGCCAGGTAGTATCAGCTCGAACCACAAGTGCATTATACAACTCACTGGGGATTGTGTCTATTCTAATAGTGAAGTGTCCCGATTGAGACGTGTGTGATAATGGAGCCTCCCTAGTTCCTGGGAAAAAGGGGACACAATACGTAATGTGCCCAAGTCGGTCGCGTTGTGGCGTTGGACCGAGAGCTCAGGGGGGGGATAGGTGCCACCCGCTTCGCAAGTGATTGACTCGAAACGACTTGTTCTGTAATCTGTCTTAAAGTCGAGCTTACAAGCCGCGCGCCGTGCCTTCGGTGCGGCTTTGGGCGGAGGAAGAGTTCAGGTCCATGAAGCAGAGGAGGCAGTTCGCCAAAGCCGTTAGGAGGAAGGCCAGGAAGGGCTTTCGCGGCTATCCAGTGGGAACGGTGGCACTGTACGGGCCGGACGATCGGCATGCCACGAAGCTGACCGTGGGGATCATCGCGGACGACAGCGACGAGGTAGTGGATCTCAGACGTTGGCATTCAGACGCGGGCGACTTGCGCCAAGATCCCGAGATTGAGAAGGAGGTCATTGAGTTCATCCGAGGTCACTCGGTGAAGAGTGTCGTCATGGCGGACCGGATCATCGGATGCCCCCACGAAGAGGGGATCGACTACCCTGACGGCGAAGTCTGTTCGGAGTGTTCCTTCTGGATCGGCCGCGACCGATGGACGGGCGATGTCATCCATTGAGCGTGGCTTCCGAGAGAATAGGTGCTGCCAGGACCAAGTGCCACCCACTTCTCAAGTTGTTGTCTAGTAAAGACTTAGCGGGCAGTCGGGCGAGGCGATCTGACTACATAAGGCACACATTATTCTCGAGCACCCGAATCAGAGGCGGTATTCAGGACAGCGTGTCTTCATCGTCGAGGTGGAGGCATACGCCTACGTTGTACCGTTTGTGGAATCGGAAACCGAGGTGTTTCTCAAGACGATCATTCCAAGTCGGAAAGCAACGAAAAAGTACCTGGGAGGCTAGTTCATGGCGAAGCTAGACAAAGAAGAGCGCGACCTGCTGCGGAAGGTGGAAGCCGAAGAGTGGCAACCGGTTCGCGACCGGAAGAGACAGATGGCTCGCTACAGCGAGTACGCGAAAGCCACATTTCGCAAGGACCGACGCATCAATATTCGGATCTCCACGAAAGATCTCGAGGCGCTGCAAAAAAAGGCTTTGGAAGAGGGGATTCCGTACCAGACGCTGGTTTCGAGTGTGTTACACAAGTATGTGTCGGGGCGCTTCGAGGACCGCGGCGCCTCCGTAGAATAGGTGCCGGATTTAGCGGTGCGAGAACAGATATCATCCACTTCTCGCGTTGCCCCCCTCAACCGGCTCGGTAGACCGATCCACGTTGGCCGACTCGGACCACCAGTACGGTGAGTTCTTGATGTACAGCTTCGTAGATGATCCGGTATTGACCGACTCGGAGTCTTCGCAGCCCGGAGAACTCGCCTTTGAGAACCGATCCGGCGAGGGGCTCGGTGGCGAGGCGATCGATCGCCGCCACAAGACGACGTCGGTCGTTTGTTGAGAGGCGGTGCAGTTGCTTCGCCGCGCTTCTCTTAATCCTTATCGAGTAGCTCACGACGCACCTTGTCCCAATCGAGGATAGGATCTGCCGGATCGCTCAGCCTCTCGAGTCCTAGGCGGAGGTCTTCGAAATCCTCCAAGTAGTATTCCAGGGCCTGCCGCACGACTTGGGCGCGAGAGTGGTTTAGCCTTGCTGCCGCGGCGTCGATCTGGCTGGCGAGATCGTCCGAGATGCGTGCCGTGATTTGAATCATGACATTGTGACGATGTCATGTGATGTCGTTACAGGTCAAGTAACCTCAGCCTCGGGACTGGGAGACGGACCCTACATCGGCCCCGTACCCGGCCCGCGGAAGCCATCGCTTCCACCTTGGCCCGGGCCAGCCGGCCTGCACCCTTCGAAGAATCGGAGCCCAATCCCGCGCACAATCTACCGGGCGGGGTTTACGATACGGACAACGGCATCTCTATCGAGCGAGATGAACTCGTACGAGAAACGCTAGGACCTGACAGCGCGGCCGATCAGAGCTGCCCAGAGACCAAGTGCCAGAGACCAAGTGCCACCCACTTCTCGAGTGGAGATTTGGGCTGTGAGTGGTTCCGGAAAGGCCGGAGTTACTCCGGAGCGGACACTCCCGCACAGCTCGAGGGGTTCGCTACTATCTTTGTGGACATAAAAGCATAAAACTGTTTAAATCCATCCGTGAGAACGACAATCGACATTCCCGATGATCTCTTCAGGCAGGTGAAAGCACGCGCAGCGATGCGAGGCATGAAACTCAAGGAGTACGTTGCTGCAGCGCTTCAGGAATCACTCTTCGAGCGCCAACCGGGCTCCGAAATCCGGGAGGTCGAAGCGGAGTACGCCAAAGAGGCTCTGGTTCTAGGAGACGGCTGTGTCTTGCCGCTCATTCCGGGCAAGGCCGGTGAGGAGATGGCCTCGATTTCCGAGAATAAGATTGAGGAAATCCTGGAAGAGGACGATTCAGCGAATGCGCTGCTTTCTAGCGGACGTTAACGTCTGGCTCGCGACGATCGTAGAAGATCATCCGCACCACACCACCGCGATTCGGTGGTGGCAGGAAAGCCTCCTGCCCGAGGAAGGGCGCGTGGCGTTTTGCCGAATCACACAATTGGGGTTCTTGCGGCTGCTGACCAACGAGCGCGTGATGGGCAAGCAGAGGAAGACCATTGAGGGGGCCTGGTCGATCTACGAGCGAGCGCTGGCCGCCAAGCCGGTCGTCTTCGCCTCGGAGCCGGAACGTACAGAGAGCTTTTTGGTGGAACACTGCCGTTTGGGCGGATCGTCGCGCAAGTTCTGGACCGACGGCTATCTGGCCGCCTTCGCCCGCGCCGGATCGCTCGGCCTCGTGACGTTTGATCGCGACTTTGAGCGGTTCCCAGCGCTCGAGTTGACTCGTCTTGAACCGGGCCTCTAGCGTTTTCTGATAGGCCTCTCCTTCCGGGAAGGAGCCTTCCGGAAAGGTGGGAGAGAGTCCGCCAAGTGCCACTCCGCCGCCACTTCACAAGTCCAAGACCCCACATCGCAGATCACCAAATTCCTACTCCGCCACTCTTCGGAAAGCTCCGGTTCATTCACGAAACGCAGCCCGAGTGCCCGGGCAGTCAGTGACATACGGCACTTCCAGGGCTCGGCTTCCCTGCTAGCTTGATTTCATGCTCGCTAAGACACTCGCCGCCTGGAGTTCGTTGTCCCTGGTGCTCCTCGTGCTGGCCACGGTCGCCTCGCTACGAGCCGCTGAGTCCGCGAACCTCCATCACCAGAACCACTCGGAGGCCTCCCCGATCCTGGCTGAGTACGACTTCGAGTGGCAGTCTCCGTCAGGGCCGGACACGTTCTGGGTACGCCAATCCGGTGACGGTGAGGTCGCCTTGAGCAACGCATTTCGGGTCAGTGGAGCCCGGTCCTTGCACATTTCAGAAGTACCGGGCAATCGCGACTTCGCCGAGTTTCTGGCCTACTTCAGAGAGTGCCGCGAAGGCACGGTCTTCATCCAGTACTACCTTCTACTCACCGATCCCGAGCAACGCTTCAACTTCGGTCTCGCCGGTCAGGAATGGTTTCTCAACATGGAGAAGAATGGGCACGCGATCTGGCTTCAAACCTATGACGGCGTGTTTCGGCACCTGACCGGTGGCGAGAATCGGGACTGGCAGCAGCTCTTTGCTCCCCGCCCCTTCGTCTGGTACTTCGTCGATTTGGTCTATCACGTCGACGCCGGCAGGTACGATCTCGCAATCTACGAGGAAGGCGTCGAGGACCCGGTGATCGACCTGAGAGGCGCAAGTTCCGCGAACGGCCATGCCGGCTCCTCGGTCAAGTACCTCTCGCTCATCGGCGACCTCGAAGATGCCGGACGCTTCGACTTCTTCGTCGATGACCTCATCATCGCGACCGACCCGGCCGTCCTCCAGCTACCCTTCGTCGCTCCTGGGCGCCGCTGGACCTTTGTCGAGATGCTGCCGGTCGAACCGCGTCGAGAACTCGGCGACCAGGAACGAGCTGACCTCTTCCGGCAAGCCCAGCGATGGCTCGACGAGCTGAGCGACCGGGCCGATCGCGCGGCACTCGACCGCCTCGAGGCGGCCGCCGACGAGGCGTTTCTGGCCGGCGAGATCGACCTCGCAGAGGAAGTCTACGAACGCCTGAGCGAATTCAATCTTCGTCGTGCGCGCATCCTGCTCAAGCTCGCTGATATCAAGCACCTGCACGGCGATGTCGAGGGAGAGCGCGAACTGCGCGAGATGTTCTACGGGCGCCTCGACTACGAAGAAGACACGAGGGGCAGAGTCACGCGGAGTGCACCGGACACTGCCCAGCGTGCTTCGAGCCAGGTGTAAGCTTCGAGCCGGTGGTTAGCTTCAGCACTAGATTCTCATCAGCAACGCAGGCGGTGCCGGCGAGTTCAAACTCCGTTAGGCGAATTGAGCAATGACTTCTGAAGTCAAAATAATCGACGCATGGATGCAACATCCTACCCTCGAGCACCTAACCTGGAAAATTCATAAGGAGGGATGACAACGGGGGCGAAACTCGATTAAATCAAAGTTCTTCAACGGCTTACGACTCGATCGAGAGGTCACCCCCTGATGACAGAGTGTAACGCACAGATCGCCCTCGATTTCCACCCTCAGCTTGCCATCGACGTGGGCTTCGACGCGCCTCAGATCTCTTCGGACGGTGGGGTGATCGTGCTTCGTCAGATCGACGATGGGTTGAGTCTGACCGAGGGGTTCAGCGCCTGCCTGCCGGACGAGCGCGATCGGACGCGGATCCGGCACGATCGGCGCGAGCAGACGCGCCAACGGATCTACCAGATCGCGCTCGGCTACGAGGATTGCAACGATGCCGACACGCTACGCTGCGACCCGCTCTTGAAGACGGTGTGCGACCGGACACCGAACGACCCTGTCGGGCTTTCCTCCCAGCCGACGCTCTCTCGTTTCGAGAATGCCATGAGCGGGGTGACCCTTCGTCGGCTGAGCGCCTGGCTGGAGCAGAGCTACGTCGACTCCTTGCCGTCCTCGACCGAGGTCGTCGTACTCGACATCGACTCGACCGCCGATGAGACCCACGGGGCTCAGCAGCTGTCCTTCTTTCACGGCTATTACGCGCATCACATCTACCACCCACTGTTGGTCTACGACGGCGAAACCGGGCAACTTGTGAGTGCGCTGTTGCGCCCCGGCAACACCCACGACAGCCGTGGGGCGGGCAACGTGCTGCGCCGGATCATCCGGCGGTTGCGGCGTCGTTTCCCGGACCTGGGAATCGTCGTGCGGGGCGATGCCGGCTTTGCGATGCCGAAGCTGATGGTCCAACTCGAGACGCTGGGCGTGGACTACGTGCTGGGAATCGCCAAGAACTCACGGCTCAAGGGCTTGGCACAAGAGACCATGGTTGACGCCGAAGAGCTGGCCGAGCGTCTGGGTCGCACCGTGCGTCGCTACACGAGCTTCGAGTACGCAGCCGCCAGCTGGGGGCACACACGATACATTGTGGCCAAGGCCGAACACTCGGCTCTGGGCTCGAATCCGCGCTTCGTCGTCACCACGCTGCGCGGTTTCGACGCGGAGACGATCTATCGCGCCTATGTCCAACGCGGTCGTTGTGAGCTCTACATCAAAGACTTCAAGTGCGCTCTCTCAGCCGATCGCCTCTCCTGCTCGAGTTACCTCGCCAACAGTTTCCGACTCCTGCTCCACGCGGCGGCCTACTGCTTGATGCACGCCTTCAGACAGCTCGTAGGCGGCGTGTCGAAGTCACTCGGACGAGCTCAGTTCGACACGCTCCGACTCAGACTGCTCAAGATCGGAGCGATCGTTCAGCAGTCGGTTCGTAGAATCTGGATTCGACTCTCGCGATCGCATCCCGGCTGTGCCGTCCTCGCCAGCCTCCTGCAACCGGCCCATGCGCCCCCGATCCCGGCCTGACGACGCGCTCGACTCAAAAACCCCATGTCACGACTCTCCCGGCCCGCCCAAGGCGCAGCCATGCCCACATCTCTCTCGCTCAGAGACTTTTACCCCCTCGCTTCGCAACTCTGAGCCAACTCCCCGCCCTACCCACCACACAAAACCTCACATCCGCCTCAAACGACCAGATCCCGAATGCCGAACGGTCGTCATGAATAATGCAGGCTAGGACGCCAGATCACACGCGAGGTCACACGCTAGCTCGGCTCGGCGATCTGCTTCCTGCATAGCGGGCCGCCTCCAACCAAAGCATCATCGCCTCCTCAAGGGCGTAGCTCGACCGTCAATGTCTTCCCCAAGGCACGCGCGGCCTTCTCGAGAGTCAACAGAGTCACGGACCTACGCTCGGGGTCCAGTAGCCGATCGAAGAGACAAAGCGGTGACAGGATACTCATTCCGTCCCGGAGCCCAGCAGCAAGACGAGTATCCTGTCACCGCTCTTGCCATGAACCCCACAACCCCAGAAGAAGCCCTGAAAAAGGTCTTCGGCTTCCCTGCTTTCAGAGAGCCGCAAGAGCAGATCATCGACTGCGTGATGCACGGCCGAGACGTGCTGGTCGTGATGCCGACGGGAAGCGGCAAGTCGCTCTGCTACCAGATTCCCGCAATGCTCCGGCCCGGAACCGGCGTCGTCGTGAGCCCGCTCATCGCGCTCATGGACGATCAAGTCGTGGGGCTCAGGCAACTCGGGGTCCGAGCGGCCGCCCTCCATTCCGGTCTCGAAGGGGACGAGTCGCGGACGGTGTGGCAAGAGCTTCTCGGGCAGGAACTCGATCTCCTCTACGTTTCGCCGGAGGGACTCCTTGCCCAAGGCTTTCTCGACCAACTCGAAGCAGTCGGTGTCAACCTGTTCGCGATCGACGAGGCCCACTGCGTCTCGATGTGGGGTCACGACTTCAGGCCCGAGTATCTCGGCCTCGCGGTGCTCCGCGAGCGGTTCCCAGGGATCCCGAGATTGGCGCTCACCGCAACCGCCGACCCGCCCACTCGCCGAGAAATCCTCGAAAAGCTCCACCTCAATGGCGCGCGGTCCTTTCTAACCAGCTTCGATCGGCCCAACATCCGCTACCGGGTCTACCCCAAGCAGAACCCGCATCAGCAGTTGCTGCGGTTGCTCCGGCGAGAGCACGCCGGGGAGTCCGGCATCGTCTATCGCTTCTCCCGCAAGAAGGTCGAAGCCACCGCCACGATGCTCCAAGACGAAGGCTTCCGGGCGCTTCCCTACCATGCCGGTTTGAGCTCCGAGGTGCGCCGCAAGGCGCAGCGCAGCTTCGTCACCGACGAGATCGAGATCATCGTGGCGACGGTGGCCTTCGGCATGGGCATCGACAAACCCGATGTCCGGTTTGTGGTCCACCTGGATCCGCCCAAGAGCCTCGAGTCCTACTACCAGGAAACCGGACGGGCCGGCCGCGACGGCCTGCCGGCCACGGCGGCGATGTTCTACGGCCTGCAGGACATTGCTCTCCTCGGGCAACTCCTGCGATCCAACGACTCGAGCGACGAGCGGCGCCGCATCGAGCACTTCAAACTGAACTCGCTCCTGGGCTTCTGCGAGACCACGCGCTGCCGGCGCCAGGTACTGCTCAGCTACTTCGGCGAGGATCGGGCGGCTGGCTCAGATAACTGCGGCAACTGTGACACCTGTTTGGAGCCCGTCGAGTCGTGGGACGGCACCCGGGAAGCACAAATGGTCCTGTCGGCCGTCTACCGAACCGGTGAGCGGTTCGGCCAAGGCCACGTCATCGACGTCCTCCTCGGAACGACCACCAGCAAAGTAACCTCATGGAACCACGACCAACTGAGCACCTTCGGAGTCGGTCGCGACCTCGACCGACGAACCTGGCAATCGGTCATCCGCCAACTCGTGGCCGCCGGGATCCTGACCATCGACATCGACGGCTACGGTGGCCTGAGGCTTGGCGCCGACGCCAAGAAGATACTGCGCGGCGAGACCCAGATCGACTTCCGCCGCGACCCCCTAGCCGCCAAGAAACCCGCCAAGAAGCCCTCCAAGAAGAAGACAGCCGCCGCACTGGAGAGCCCCGGCGACCAGGAACTCTTCGAAACTCTGCGCGCACTTCGCCTGAAACTGGCCCGGGCACAGGGAGTTCCGCCCTACGTCGTTTTCAGCGATCGGACTCTGATCGAGATGGCGGCCATGAGACCGCGCACCAGAGCAGAGTTCGAGACCGTCCACGGAGTCGGTGCGGCGAAGCTCGAGCGCTACGCAGAGGTCTTCCTGGGCGTGATCGCCAGGTATGCTGAGTAGGTCTCGAGGATCGCCGGGGCCTCTTCAACTCTCCCACGGGCTACTCGCCCGCTCGGCGTCGATCTTCAAGTTCCCGTCCTCGCGCACCAGCAGCAACGTCTTGACCACCACGTCCGCCATGAGGTCGGACTCATAAGACTGGAGAAATACCACCTCGACACGGTCTTTGTCGAGCGTTCGCAGATCGGCCATGGCCACCAGCACCTCGATCCGCGCAGGTTCCGAAACCCTCTTCTTGCGCTGCGATTCCCACTCGCCGAGGCTCAGCTCGGCCGCCGGCTCGAAAGTACTCGAATAAAAGGAAAGATAGTCCTCGACGCGCTGTTCCGACCAGGCTCTCGCCCACGCCTCGACGATCGCCGTTGCTTCCCGAGCCAGAACGGACATCGCGGCAAGCGGTGCCGCCCCCAGCTGAACCTGCACCTTTACGGACTGGTTGAACTCCACGGATTCGGTGAGCTCGGCGCTCACCGCCACCTCCGGCTGCTCGGGCTCAGCCCGCTCTCGCAGGCTTTGGTTTTCCAGGCGAAGAACCTCGAGCCGTCTGTCGTTTTCGGCTCGCCGTCCCTCGGACTCGGCAAGAAACTTCTCCGCGGCCTCGAGCCGCGCGTCGAGATCTTCCGACCCACTCTTCTCGGCCAGGACTTCGTTCTCGAGCGCGGCAATCTTCGTTTCGAGTACCGCGATCTCGGCTCCGCGAACCTCCGCCTCGGCGCCTGCGGAAGCGAGAGCCCCCTCGAGGTCTTGCAACCGACCGGGCTCCATGGACTCCGGGCCGCCTCGCTCCGCGGCCACCAACGCGAGCCACTCGTTCATATCGCGAAGTTGGTCGACCTCGCCTCGAAGCTCCAAGGTCGTTTGCTCCAAGTGCGACCGCTCGGCTTCGGTCGACGCGATGGCCTCTTCCAGCCATTTGATCCGGCGCCCCGCCTCCGAATCCGAGGCCGCCCGGACCTCGGCTTCAGACTCGAGCCGCACCTTGGCGGCGCGCAGTTGGTCGATCTCGCTTCGAAAGGCGGACATCCCTCGCTCGAACTCAGAACGCTGGACTTCGGCATCCTCGAACAACCGCTCGCTTTCCCGGCGGAGAGCCTCGAGCTTGCCGACCGCTTCGAGGCGCCCGGCTTCGGCTTCTGAGAGAAGTTTCTCCGCCCTCGACTCTGACTCGACTTGCTCGGCGTCCGCGGCCGAGCGGCGTTCGTTCGCCAGGAGAAGATCGTAGATTTCTTTTCGAAGAGCCGAAACGCCCCGCTGCAGTCCGGCCCGCTGGGCTGCTGCGGAGGCAAGCGCTGCCTCCAGCTCCGCGATCCGGCGGCGTTCAACAAACCCGAAGTCTCTTGCCCGGCCGAGGCAAGAGCAACCCGACGGTCGACGGCCTCCCGCGGGACGCCATCGGTCTCAGCCGAGCCGGGGACTGCGCCGCTTCCAATCATCGACACGACGAGCCCGACGGCCGCTGCAATCGGAGCGCGGGCGAACTGAGATGGATGGTCCAAACTCCTCATCATGATCTCAGTGCTCCTCTACGCTATCAGCTCGAGAGGATCTGCCGCGCAACCGATGCCTGCCCTACCGTCTCGAGGCCGGTACTCTCAACCTTGAATAGAGCGCATCCGGCGCGAGATCGGCGCCATTCGGCCAGCAGACAGCTCCGAACTCATCAACCGAAACGCGCTCGAACAGCTCTCGGTCGCGAAGCGGCTCAAAAACAGGACCGAAAAGGCGCTCCGAAAGATCTATCTCACCGGCCACGCCATCCGAGAACTCAATGCGAAGGCGGTACCGATCCAGGGCCTCGACCCGAAGCACGGCTGCGACCTGTTTTTCACTAGCCAAGAGACTCAATCCACTTTAGCGGTCGGTGCGTTTCGGCCCTCTGCCAATTGTCGTGTAGTTCCTCGCGATGCTCGATCGCCCACTCCAACACCATTCTATAGGCGCGTGGCGGCAAACTCCCACCCAGCGTTTCTAAAGTCGCGACGCTTTTCATCCCCTCCTGATTGACTCTTCTGGCCGACTATATTACAATCTATATATTGTGTCACTCAGCCAGATTCTTTATCTCACCGACAGCCCAGGCAAGACAGCCGCGCTGGTCGAGTGGGTCCAGGGGCTCTACGAGGACGATGCCACCATTCCCGTTCTCGTGGGTGGAGCTGCGGTCGAGCTTCTGACCGGCGGCGCTTACACCACCGGAGATCTCGACTTCGCTGGATCGGTGCCGGAATCCGTGGCCAGCAAACTCGCTGCCGCCGGGTTCGAGAAGAAGGGGCGCCACTGGATCCACTCCCAGGGACAGATATTCCTGGAGTTCCCTAGCGACCAGTTGGAGCCCGAGGAGGAAAGCGTCGACCTCGAACTCGCCGGCAAGAAACTTCGAGTGCTTGCACCCGAAGCCGTTCTCGTTGACCGGCTTGCGGCTTGGCAATTCTGGAACTCTACGACGGACGCAGCGAACGCCTTTCTGATTCTGCGAGCTACCGGCGATCAACTGGACAAAACAAAGCTCCGGCGTCTTGTCGCGAAGCGTGAAGTTTCTCAGGCTTGGAAGCGGCTGCGTTCTTTCGACCGTCTCTCTCAAAAGACAGACCCGACTCCCGAGGAGCTCGAGGAATGGGCAACAGCAAGCGAGTCTTGGTAGCCCCGCCGGCTGGAACCGGTCCGGCAACGCAGCTTCCCACAACCCTCAAGCGGCGCAAGCCCCGCGCGTATCTCGAATGGAAGACACTGCGGGGCTGGAACAAGCTTCCGGCCTGGGAGGACGACCCTCCCGGCTACCTCTTGCGCAAGCTACGCGAGGAATCCGGGTGGACTCAGCAAGAACTCGCCCGCGGGCTGGGTTGTTCCCAGCAGGCGGTGGCTCAGGCCGAGAAGTGGAAAGCCAACCCGACCGTCCAGTTCGCCAGGGACTGGGCAGAAGCCTTAGGCCACAAATTGGTTCTCGGGTTTCGTGGAAGAGCCCCGTAGCTAGCCATACGGCCCGAAGGCATTCGTCTCCTGCGTCAGCAGCGTGAGGAGCTTCGGATGCACGAAGAGTTCTCCCGACCCCGCCCGAACGAAACGGGCGGTCTCGTCCGACGACTTCTGGCCTCGGTGTTATTCTCCTCTAGTTGAATCTAAAGAGCCACGAGATTACACGCCTCCTCCGGGAGTGGAGCGACGGCAGTGAAGACGCGTTCGATCAGTTATCCGAGCGGCTCTATCCCCAGCTCAAACAACTAGCGGAGCGGCATGTTCGGCGCGAACGGCCGGGAGGTACTCTCGAACCGACGGCCCTCGTCAACGAGGCCTACCTTCGCCTTGTCGGTCAAGCGGATGGGAGCTGGGCCAACCGCCTCCAGTTCTTCAAATTCGCCAGCGGAATCATGCGCCACATCCTGATCGACTACTTCCGGGCCGCCAAAGCACAGAAGCGGGGCGGCGGCGCCCCGAAAGTCACCTTGGAAGACGCGATCGGACCGGGGCAGGAAAGCTGTGTCGATCTGATCAAGCTCGAGGACTCTCTGGTTGCCTTGCACAAGCTCAGCCCTCTGCGAGGCCGGATCGTCGAACTTCGTTTCTTCGGCGGCCTGACGATCGACGAGATCGCCAAGGAACTCGGACTCAGCCGCGCCAAAGTCAAGCGTGAATGGGCGACAGCCAGATCCTGGCTCTACAAAGAAATCGCAGGCGACACCTAACCGCAGGAACAGATCACGGCTACCGCGTCTCGTTCAGCAGTTCTCGTAGCTTGGGCTCGAGATCCGTTGCCAGCGCAGAACCGGCCAGCGCAATCGCGTCCGCACACCGTGGCGCCATCCTGCGGATACTCCGCGAATAGCGTGACCGACCCGTAGGGACGATCAGCACGCTCGCGGTCGCAACCACTTCACATGACGGCAGAGAGGTCTCATAGGCTTCGACCGAGATCGAGTGGGTCGTGACATCGAGCTGGATCACGAGTCCCCGGCCGCCCGTCGCCAGAGCCCGGGACAGAGTCGATCCGAAGACCACGGGCAGGTCATCGCCGAGCCGCCCGATGAGTGCGGAAGAAAACTGAGCGTTGTTCGAAACCAAGATGATCTTGAATCGGACCGGTTTCGCCGGAGCCCGGCCTTCGGTGAACTCGGCCGTCGCCTTCTGGACGGCCAGACCAGGCTCCTCGTCGTAAGCCTCGTCCTGCCGATCCGAACCGACCGTTTCCGATGTCTCCAGCTCAGACGCGACCGGCTCCACGTCCGCTGTCTCGAGACCCGCTGCTTTGACGGCAGGAGGTGAACCTCCGCCCGTCGGAGCGTCTTTCCCGGACAGCACTCCCGAAAAGACCACCGCCATCGCCAAGAGAAGTCCGAGAGCCGCCGAGAGCGCGGTCCTCGGGTGCTCCCGTAGCACCTTGATCACCGACGAAGCCACTTTCGAGCTCTTCGAACCCCTCCGAAGATGAGCTTTTCGAAGCCTCTCGAACCAGGCCTCTTCCTCTTCCTCCGAACGGGCATTCCCGAGAGCCGTGATGGTCTTGGGTTCGCCGCCGTCGGGTCTCGCACCCAACAACCGATCCAGCCGCTCTTGATCCACTTCCAGACTGTCATCCAGAGGGGCTACGGTGTCAGTCAGCACAAGGCCGATCGTCGCGCGCAGGTCAGCCGAATCCGGCTCGCTGGGAGCCGCTATCTCGGACCGCACACGCGCCAGGTCCGACGCAAATTCCTCGGCGCTCTGGTACCTGTTCTCCGGTTGCTTTTGCAGGGCCTTCAAGGCAATACGTCGAAGTTCTTCGGGCACCCTCCCGTCTGGATCAGATTCGGAGAACGGGCGCGGCGGATTGAGCAAGTGACCTGCTATCAACTCAGACTCACTCTCGCCTTCCACCGGACCGGTACCGGTCAACAATTCATAGAAGACGACTCCGAAGGAGTACAGGTCACTGCGCGGGTCCGGAACCGTGGACTTCCGCTTGGAATCGATCACCTCGGGCGCTGCATAGCGCAGCTTGCCCACGAAGAGACCCTCCGTCGTCAACTCGACACTGCTGTCGATGCCTTTCGCGATCCCCACGTCGATCAACTTGACGTGAAGATCCGACTCCGGGCCCTTGCTTACCATCAGGTTGTCGGACGAAATATCCCGATGCACGATGCCTTGGCCGTGCAGGTAGGCCAAGGCAGAGAGTGATTGCTCCGCGATCTCCAGAGCATCGTCAAGCGGCAGCCTTCCAAGCTCGGCGAGCAGCTTCGCCAGGTCGAGCCCTTTCACCCACTCGAAGATCATGCATGCCGTGCCGTCCTCGTTGAACGTAAAGTCGTAGAGCCTTACCAGATTCGGATGATCCAGCCGGGAAGCAATCCGGGCCTCACGCAAGAACCGCTCCTGGAGATGCGGGTCGCGCGAAGAGGACGCGCGCATGACCTTAATCGCTCGCAGTTCTCCGAGAAATCGATGGCGCGCCTGATAAACCTCCCCCATGCCACCGACATCGGGCTTAGACAGAATCTCGTACTTTCCTCCAGCAATGCCGCCCGACCTATCCCCGTTGGTCACAGTCATTCACTCCTAGTCGATCTGAATCTCGACGACGCGGCTGGGGAGCCCTTCTTGTTTCACGACGTTGACTCCAACGACTCGATAGGCGTAGGTAATCCCCGGCTTCACCGACTTGTCAGTCAGTCGCGTTTCGTCGCTACGGAGTTGCTTTCTCAGTTTCCAGCTCCTATCGCCCTCGCCTTTCCGATAGATCCGATAGAAAGCCAATCCGGTCTCGGTGTGCCGACGCCACGAGACATCAACACCGCGCTTCGCCGATTTCTTGACCGTCACTCCCCTCGGAGTGGTCGGACGAAATATCACCCGATGCCCAATAAGGGGATTGCCTTGGCGGATGACCGCCACGCTAATATTCTCCAAAACCTGGTCGATCCTGATGCGTCCGACCACTTCACCCTGGCTGATCACCAGCGCGAGCTGAGAAGGAAGTACTCCGTGAATTCGCCCGACGTTGATGCTCACCTGCTTAATGTTGCGGGGCCGGGCGATAACCGTGCCTCGGATTGAATCGATCTCATCGATTCGCTCTTCGCTTTCTCTCGCGAGCGCGCAGCCCGCGTCAAGGCAGGTCTGATACCAATCTCGCGAAACCATAAACTCCTGGCGCCGGTCATAGAGCTTTCCCAGGTAATAGTAGGCGTCAACCTCGAAGCCGTCGGACGCCTTCAGGTTGACGATCGCACTGTTGTCGGTTTGAGGGAGCTTGCCCAGGAAATAGCACAGTCCGAGGTAGTACCGGCACTCCTTGTCGTCCGGCGCGAGCGCGACGCACCGCTCGAGGTATGGCTGCGCCGTCGCGTGTTGGTTGGCCAGAACCGCTGTTCGCCCGAGCTTGCGCATCCTCAAGGTAAGGTCCGGTGCATTCGCTCCCTCGGCGATCTTGAGTGCCACCTGATACGCATCGACAGCTTTGAGAAGCTCTCCGCGCTGAAACCGGCTGTCCCCCAGGGCGTCCGCCCCTCTCCACTGCTGCGGCGCAAGGTCCTGGGCCTGGAGCAGCCGAAGCTCCGCCAGCACGTGTCGCCCCGCGTCGCTCAGAAGCTCGCCCGACCGCACCAGCACCGCGACGTTGTTCGGGCGAGTTTCCAGCGCCTCCTCCAGCACCGCAATCGCTGCCTCCCGGTCGCCGATCAGCGCATGCGCCTCGGCCGTCAGAATCTGTCCGGCGAGATACGCGGGATTCAGCGCAACCGCGGCTTGCGCCAATTCGAGCGCTTTCTTCCCCAGGCTCGGCTCGAGCCTCAGAATCTGACTGGCCACCGCCAGGGCTGTAAAATCCTCAGCGGCCACGGCCTGGTCGATCAACTCCCGAAGGCCCGCAACAGAATGAGGGTCGGCTTGCAAGACTGCAAGGGCGGCACCCGCGAGCCGATATTCCAAACCGTTCGGCTCTGCTTCGAAGGCGAGGCGAAGCTCGCGTTCGACCTCGGAGGCCTCGCCGGCTCTCGCTGCCAGCACCGCAAGCTTCAAGTGCGGGCGCGGGCTCGAAGGGGCCAACCGGAAGGCCCGCTTGTACGCATCGCGAGCCTGAGTCGGATAGCCCTGAATCGAGAGCGTATCTCCGCGCCAAAGCTCCAGATCGAGTGTCTCTCTCGTCCGCTCCGAGTTCTCCAGATACGTCATGAGTTCCTGGAAAAAGCCCGCTTCGAAGAAAACCCGTGCCGCCTCCTGTAGCAACTCCAGATCGTTGGGCTCGGCCTTGAGGGCGTCCCGATAGGAACCAACGGCTCCCTCGTAGTCTCGGAGGGTCCAGCAACTCCGAGCATGAAGCGCCAGAATTCTGCCGTGCTCGGGATACTCCTCGAGCCCTTGGGCCAGAATCTCTCGCGCCTTTTGGAAGTCTTCGCGCCGGATCTCGAGCCGGGCATTCGAGAGCACGGCCTCGGGACCGGGAGCGATGGTCACCCTGGCTTCGTAGGCCGCCGGATCGAAGATTTCGACCGGCTGGTCGAGAACGACCTCCGCCAACGCGGGCGAGACCGAAACCAAAACGCCGGTTGCCACCGGTCGGCGCTCAGCCACCGACCAAAGCTCAATCGCCAAGCCCTCGGTAAGCCCGCTCGTCGAGCCGGCAGCCAGCATCACTCGCCCCTCGGCGGTGATATCCCAGACTTTGGCCGTGATCGGAAAACTGGCCGCCAACTCGGCCACGACCCGATCGACAACCGACTTGAACTTTTCGATTGAAGAATTGAAAGGGATCTCAAAGTTGAGCCGGAAGGCCGACGAGTAGGTCGTCGTCTCGACATCCAACAGCTTGAAGTCGATCTCGCTGTTGACGCCCAGATTCTTGACGTTGCCGAGCAGGATGTAGTTGACGCTCAAAAGCTTCGCGGCCGTGGCGAGTTCGTTCTCGGGCACATCTCGCGAGATGTCACGGGCAATACCACTGAGCGCGAGATTGCGCTCGGAGAGGACCGCACGAATGCGCTCTCGATCGACGATGCTAAAGAGATCGAGATCTATCAGGGCGTTGGTAAGCCAATCGCTGATGACCCGCGAGGCTCCCTCGTTCGTGAAGCTCTCGTAGTTCTTGCCGTAGACGTCGACGATCCACGGCGCGATCACCTTACGAGTCGGCGGGGCTTGTGGAGCCCTTGGCTCTCCGAACTCTCCTGTCTCCCCGAGCTCGCCTTCTACGCCCTCCGGTGGCACTTCTGCTTCCTCGATCGAAGCTGGACTCGGGCTCGGCGGCTCGCTCTGAGCCCGCAGATCGGCCTCGAAACTCCATGCGAGCACCAGACAGGCCGCCCACACGGAAGACCCGAAGGCTCGCTCCCTCGCAACCCCAGCTGATTCCATGCTCACTCCTCTTGCTGTTTCTCGCGGCATTCTACCTTATTCCCACAAACGACCGTTCCGGCGCCCGGGTTCTTCCTCCTTCACCTGACTAAAGCGAAAAAGGCCTCGGAAACGGCCCAAATCTCTAGGAATACCCAAGTAAAGCCTTTTCTTGATCCCCAGCGAGCCATCACACCCGCCGAATCCGCTCTGTCTAGGTGAAGGGCAAGAAGCACAACGCAACCGCCAACCACCTAGAAGGAGAGACCGACCATGACCAAGACTGAAACCATTCCCCGCACCACCAACCGCGTCGCCAAGGCCGCCTGCCTCGTCACCCTAGCCCTGCTGGCCACGACCGCCGACAGCGCGTTGCCGCCGTCCGACGACGCGCCGGCCTCGGCCGCGCGCACCGAGGGCAATCCGCTCGCCACCAACACGATGACCAGTCCCACGGAATGTCTCATGGCTTATCGCTCACGCGTCAGGGTGTACTCGCTCACCACCTCGACGATGCGCTCGCCGGCCTCCTTGCCGGTGTAGCTCATCCAGTACGGCAATCGCACGCCGTCGGCGTCGCGGTAGTCGTGGTAGCTGTACTCGCGCTCGACGTGCCCGTCGTCGCCGATCACTTGCACCCGCCGCAACAGATGCGTGGTCGGGCTCAGCGACAGCCGCACGCGCGCTCCCGCGGGGGTCAGCCTCTCGAGCACTTCGACCAGCTCGTGCTCGTGCTCGTCGGCCCCAACGAACGACCACCGCGCCTGCGTCTCGTCGGTGATCGGCTCGAGCAGGCCCCACGCCAGCACGTGTACCGGCTCGCCCGGTGCGGCCTCGAGCGGCGACTGCGCGGCGCGGATCGACACGCCGCTGACGCCTGACAGATTCACCGTGATGGCGCCCGTCGAGAGGTTCAGCGAGACCGCGCCGTCACTGGACTGCAGGGTGCTGGAGAGCAGCGTCGCCAGTC
>JADFQD010000179.1 GCA_022561975.1 Acidobacteriota bacterium | reverse complement strand
GCTCTGAGCGAGGTGCTTGGCAGCCAGGCATCGGCCGGTGCCGTGCCGATGCCGGCGACCACCGACTCCGCGGTCGAGGAAGCCATTCTCAGTCTGGCCGATGATCAATACCGGGAGGCGGTCGCGAGAGCCAAGGAGTACATCGCCGCGGGCGACATCTTCCAAGTCGTGCTGGCGCGGCACTTTCGCATGCCCCGTGGGGACTTGTCGCCGCGTACCCTCTACCAGGCTCTGCGAGTGGTCAACCCGAGTCCGTACATGGTGTTGCTCGAGCTGCCGGAAGTCGCCCTGGTCGGAGCGTCTCCCGAGATGCTGGTTCGCAAGATCGGGTCTCGACTCGAGACCCGTCCGATCGCCGGCACCCGGCGGCGCGGCGCCAGCGCAGAGGAAGACCGCGCGCTGGCGGCCGAACTGGTCGCGGACGAGAAGGAGCGGGCCGAGCACGTCATGCTTGTGGACCTTGGCAGGAACGACATCGGTCGCTGCGCGGCTCCCGGTACTGTGCATGTCTCGACCTTCATGGAGGTCGAGCGCTACAGTCACGTCATGCACCTGGTGTCGAATGTCGAGGGCAAGGTCGATGAGGGGATTGCGCCGCTCGATGCTCTGCTGTCGTGCTTTCCAGCGGGCACGGTGTCGGGAGCGCCCAAGCTGCGAGCCATCGAGATTATCGACGAGCTCGAGCCGGAAGCTCGCGGTCCGTATGCGGGGGCTGTCGGCTACATTTCCTTCACCGGGGATTTAGACACCTGCATTACCATCCGCACGCTGGTTGTGCGAGGAGATGAGATCTCGGTTAGCGCCGGAGCCGGCATCGTCGCCGATTCGGATCCGGCGAAGGAAGAGGAAGAGACCCGACACAAGGCTGCGGCCCTGCTGTCCGCGGTCGAGCTGGCGAGGCGTCTTGGTTCCTAGGAACAGATCGGTATGATTCTTGTAATCGATAACTACGACTCGTTCACCTACAACCTGGTTCAGCTCATCCGTTCGCGGAAAATGACCGTCGAGGTTCTGAGAAACGACGCCGAATCGGTCGCCGAGCTTCTGGCTCGCGGAGCTTCGGGCATCGTTCTCTCGCCGGGCCCCGGACGGCCCGAGAACGCCGGAGTATGTCTCGATCTGATTCGCGCCGAACCGTCGGTACCGCTGCTCGGCGTGTGTCTCGGCCAGCAGGCGCTGGCGGCGGCCTACGGGGGAGAGATCGGTCGCGCGCCCCGTCTGATGCATGGCAAGACTTCGGCCGTGCGCCACTCGGGCGCGGGCATTTTTCGCGATCTGCCCGATCCTTTCGAGGCCTGCCGCTATCACAGCCTGGAGGTCCGATCGGACAGTCTGCCGGAGGAGATCGAAGCCGTGGCGTGGAGCGAGGAGGGCACTCTTCAGGGGATTCGCCACCGCGAGCTGCCCTACTGGGGGGTTCAGTTTCACCCCGAGTCGATTCTGACGCCGGACGGTCCGCAGTTGATGAACAACTTTCTCGACTTGTGTGTCTGACGTCGACCGAAGCGGCCGACCGCTGTGGCGACCGCCGTAACCGACGCAAACTAGTCGGGAGGGCGATGTCCTTGCAATGAGACGGTAGCGCCAGCATGATTGGCTGATGGAGGCCAGGGCAGCTCTGAAGCGAGTGACATCGGGGCTCGCTCTGACCCGCTCCGAGATGCGAGGCTTGATCGGCAACCTGATGGATGGCGAGCTGTCGCAGCCGGTCCAAGCCGCTCTGTTGGCCGCGCTCGCCACCAAGGGCGAGACCTCGGACGAGATCGCGGGAGCGGCCGAGGCCCTGCGCAGCCGCGTGCGCCACGTGGAGCATTCCTTCGACGACGCGGTCGATACCTGTGGCACGGGAGGGGACGGCAAAGGGACTTTCAACATCTCGACCGCGGCGGCACTGGTCGCGTCCGCTGCGGGTATTCCGATCGCGAAGCACGGCAATCGCGCGGTCTCGAGCAAATCCGGCAGCGCCGATGTGCTCGAGGCTCTGGGTGTCGGGGTCGCGGTCGCGCCCGAGACCGCCGCGCGAATGCTGGACGAGATCGGGATCTGCTTCCTGTTTGCGCCCAACTATCATCCGGCCATGAAAGAGGTGATGCCGGTACGCAAAGCTCTCGGAGTGCGCACCATCTTCAATGTTCTGGGTCCGCTGTCGAATCCGGCGGGCGCGAAACGGCAGGTCTTGGGGGTCTACGCCCGCGAGTTGGTCGATGTGATGGCGCAGGTGCTGAGCGATCTCGGATCGGTGCATGCGCTCGTGGTTCACGGCGCCGACGGTTTAGACGAGATCACCATCACCGGGCCGACTCATGTCGCAGAACTCCGCGACGGCCGGGTCGAGAGTCGAACCCTCGAGCCTGAAGAGCTGGGTGTGAAGAGGGCGTCGGTGGCGGATCTTGCCGGCGGCGGGCCGGTCGAGAACGCAGCCATTCTTCGCTCGGTTCTCGCAGGCGAGCAAGGCCCGCCTGCCGAGATCACTCTGGCCAACGCCGGAGCCGCGATCTACGTCGGTGGCAAGGCGGCAACGCTGGCGGCGGGTGTCGAGCTGGCGCGCGAGACCCTGGCGTCGGGCGCGGCGCTGGCCAAGCTCGAGGCGCTTCGCAACTTCCGGCCTGGCGCATGAGCGCGCCGGCGGACATCCTGGTCGAGATCGTAGCCAACCGCCGCGCAGGATTCGAAGCCGGGGAACTTGTGACGCCCGCTGGAGAGCGTCACGATTCACTGCCGGCGACACATCCTTTTCTGGCGGCTCTCACTCGTGCGCGTCCGGCGATCGTTGCCGAGATCAAAATGGGCTCACCCAGAATCGGCTCGCTCGCGGGGCGTGTCGATCCGGAGGCCCAGGCTCGGATCTACCGCGATGGCGGAGCCGCGGCACTGTCGGTGGTGGTCGAGCCCGACTTCTTCGGCGGCAGTTACCAGCTACTCGAGAGCTGCAAGGAGGCTGCCGGTCTGCCGACCATCGCCAAGGATTTTGTCGTCAGCACCAAACAGATCGATGGAGCTCGAGCCGCCGGCGCCGACGCGGTTCTGCTGATCGCCTCGCTGTACTCGGCGCAGGATCTCCTCGCCTGGTCCGGCTATGCGCGCGGCCAAGGTTTGGTCCCTTTGATCGAGACCCACGACGCCGAGGACCGCGCCAAGCTCGAAGGGCACGAGTGGGAACTGGTCGGGGTCAACAATCGGGACCTGCGCACTTTCGAAGTCGACCTCCAGAGCTCGATTGCGGCACTGCCCGAGCTGCCCAGCTCGGCGCTCAAGGTGGCTGAAAGCGGCATCGCCTCGGGCTCCGACGTTGCTGGTCTCGCCGCAGCCGGTTTCGACGCCTTCCTGATCGGCGAGTCACTGCTGCTGGCAGACGATCCGGCGGCGAAATTAGCTGAGTTGATGTCTTGAGCATGATCGCTTAGTCGCCGCAGCGCGCTCCTTGGGCTCTGCCGCCCCGTAGCGTCGGGCTTCCGTGCCCGACGTCCGAACCTGGAGGGACCGCTTCGGTCAGAATGAGTTGACTCGTCAGCCGGTTGCGGCCTTGCCGGGGCGCGAGCCTTGCGGCTTGTGTGATCCGGCGGGCTTCTGGAGGAGTCAGCGAGGGCGATTTGCGCGTCTCCTCGCGGAGAGAAAGGGGAGAAGCTCCCTTTTCTCTCCCCTGCGGTGCGGGCAAATCGCGGCTCCTCGCCTTGCCTCCAGTCGCCACGCCGGATACTCACACCGCCGCAAACGGTTCGCGCCCCGGCAAGGCCGCGACTGGCCCCTGGGCGAATCGCCTGCAGGGCCACTGAAAGCCTCCGCGGCCGGTTCTGCGTGCGAATCTGCCTGAGAATGGACAGATCCGTTGACTCGGGAATAGTGCACAGACTAAAACTGTTACATGTCTGGAGGCAATAGTTTGCAACCGCCGGCACCCAGAAAGTCTAGACGAGAGCGCTTTCTGCGTGTTGCAGAGCGCCGTACTCGTGAGATTCTTCACAAAATCAAATTGTTGGGTAATTGCTCGAACAAGTCAGCATATCGTTATTCAGAAGACGAGGTTGATCTTATTTTTGCCTCTATTCAAGAGGAGCTAGACGCCTCTCAGAGCAGGTTTCGAAGCAGGAAGGAGGTGGATTTCCGTCTTCGGTAAGAGCGACGCCAAAGAAAGAAGGGGGCCCGCAGGTTCTCACCCCAGGGACCCCAATACCGACCGCCCCACATCAGTAAGGCAGCTAGCAGGCCAAGCCTAGCATCGTTGATAGTGAGGGCACTTCGATAGGAGGCCCACAAGATGGGTGAAAGCAGATCACACAAGACCACGGCCAATCGGCTCGCGAGGCGACTTGGCACCGATTATCATTCCGACAAGGGCGTTGATATCGTCACCGACAGTGTCGCCATCGAGGTTGAAACTGAGGGTAACGTATCCGATGGGATTCGTCAGCTTCAGGGCCACAAAAAACCTGTCTACATTGCGGGTGCAAACCAAGCGACCGTTGAAGAGGCGCTGGAGAAAACGACCGGTACGACCGTCGGGGTAATGGACAGCCAGGGCAACATAGTCAAGCCCTCTGCAAGACAGAAACGCTGGCGCTAGAGAGTCGACTAGACTCAAGCGCTCTCGAAGGTGGGAGGGCCCATGTCCTCCCACCTTCCACTCTTCTTGCTAAAAGTGGAGTGGCGAGGGTCCGATTCGACGGCTTTGGCTGGCAAGAGTTGCGGAAGTGCCCGGCTAGGTTGGACTGTGCGAAGAGGCACCGGCGCGGCAGGTACGCGCCCAGGGGGCTCGCCGCGAGCGCGCAGGATATCGGTTCGGAGGCCGCGTGGGGTGTGCGCGAAGCGGCGCGCAGGCGAGGGCCGGAAGCCGGCAGTCCTACTGATCTTTGCAGAATATAGTGACGTTTCAGAAGAGTTCGGCTTGTTTCCAGAAGGATTCAACGAGGGGTGGGCGACGACGCATACGGCGCAGCGCACAGCGGGCCTCGTAGCTGAGC
>JADFQD010000062.1 GCA_022561975.1 Acidobacteriota bacterium | reverse complement strand
GCGCGCCCTTGCCGCCAAGCTGCGCGACCGTCTCGAACATCTCATCGACGGCCATCAAACGCATGGCGGCGCGGTCATGGGGTCGCGGGAGTCACCGGCGGCCCTGCTTCTCAAGCTTTGTCAGATCACCGAGAAAATCACCAGCATGGAAAGCCGCATCGCCGGGCGACACGTGTCCACGGCGGCGCGGCTGAGCGAGCAGGATCATGAAATCCTTCAGCGTTTCAAGAGCCGTCATGGATTGCCCGGCGCATAAGTTCATGCCGCCACCGGGGTCCGCCCCGCGCCGCGGTGGCACGCGCGCGCCGTTGGGCGGGGCGCCCGCCGAGGGGGCGGCCTGCGATGAAGCGCGCCTGCTCGAGGCCATTCTGCGCCAGGACCTGGCCAGCTTCACCGCCAAGGTCTTCCATACGGTAAACCCCACGGCGCGCTATCTCGACAACTGGCATGTGCAGTTGATTTGCGAATATCTCGCCGCCTGCTCGCGGGGCGAGATCAAGCGCCTGATCATCAACCTGCCGCCGCGCAGCCTGAAATCGATCTCGGTCTCGGTGGCCTGGCCGGCCTGGCTGATGGGCCATGCGCCGTCCGCGCGCATCATGACGGCGAGCTACAGCCGCGAGCTCAGCATTCGCCACGCGCTGGATTTTCGCCTGGTGACGGCGAGCCCCTGGTATCGGCGGCTGTTCCCCGGCTTCGCGGCGGCCGCCGATCAGAACGAGAAGCATAAATTGCAGACCACCTCCCGGGGCCATCGCATCGCCACCTCCGTGGGCGGCGCGGCGACCGGCGAGGGCGCCGACGTGCTGATCGTCGACGACCCGCATAATCCCCGCCAGGCCTTGTCCGCGACCATGCGCGAGAGCGCCCTGGACTGGTTCGACCAGACCTATTCGAGCCGCCTCGATGACAAGAAGAAGGGCGTCATGGTGGTGGTCATGCAGCGCCTCCATGAGCGCGACCTGACCGGCCATCTGCTGGCCAAGGGCGGCTGGGAGCATCTCTGCCTGCCGGCCGAGGCCGAGCGCCGCACGGTGATCGATTTCGGCGCCGTCAAGCTGACCCGCCGCCCCGGCGCGCTGCTCCATGCGGCGCGCGAGGGGCCCGTGGAAATCGCCCGCGCCAAGCGCGAACTCGGCGCCTATGCCTACGCCGCGCAATATCAACAGCGGCCCGCGCCGCTCCGTGGCGGCATCGTCGACCTCGCCTGGTTCAAGCGCTATGGCGCGGCCCCGGACGCACCCTTGCGCATCGTCCAGTCCTGGGATACCGCGTTCAAGGGCGGGGCGCTCAACGATCCTTCGGTCTGCGGCACCTGGGCCGAGACCGAGACCGGCTTCTATCTGCTCCATGTGGCGCGCCGCCGTCTCGAATACCCGGCCCTCAAGCGCGCCGCCAAGCGAGCCGGGCTGGGTATGTCGGCCTTCGTACTGGCGCGCTCCCTGCCTCGAGCGCAGGCGCGTTTCGAAAAGCTCATCGGATCCCTCGGAACGGAGCCAACGAAACGCGCCTATGCGCTCGCCGAACTCAACGACCTGCTCACCGAACTCTCGCCCAGCGAGTTCGGAGAGGCTGTCGCTAACGCGCCCCTCTCTCGGCTCGAGCCCTACTCGCGCAACTACGTCGCCGCGATGATCGAACAAGCCGCCCATCAAAAAGGAATCGAGCCGCCCGCTTGGGTGGCTGAGGTCGAACCTCTGGAAGAGCCTCACTTCGCTACCCCGCTCGAGGCTCTTCGCCTCCACTTGCTCTCGGCGGCGCCCGTTCCCTTCCGACGACGCAACATCTTTATCGACTCTTCGATCGGCGACCGGGTCTAGCCTGGCCAGGCTCGTCAACACTCTTGAGCTACCTGACGAAAGCGGAGATCCTGCGCCTGCTCGAGCTCCTCGACGAGGAACTCGCCGTGACCGGGATCAAAGGTGAGCTCTACAGGGTGGGCGGTGCGGTCATGTGCCTCGTCCTGGACGCCCGAGAGGCAACCCGCGACATAGACGCTTTCTTCAAGCCCACAGAACTGATCCGAACAGCTGCACAACGCGTTGCGGCGCGAGCCGACGTACCGGACACTTGGCTCAACGACGCGGTCAAGGGCTACTTGAGTCCGCGCGGCGACTTCGGGCCCTTCCTTGATTTGCCTCACCTACGCGTCTACGCAGCCGAGCCGCACTACCTGCTGGCAATGAAGTGCGCCGCCATGCGGCTCGGCGAAGAGTTCCACGACCTTGCCGACGTCCGATATCTGCTGCGCTACTTGAACATCGAAACTGCTGACGAAGCGCTCGAGGTCGTGACTCGGTACTTCGACGAAGAGCAGCTCCACCCCAAGACTCGCCTCGCACTCGAGGAGCTCCTGGACAAGTGACTGAAGAGCACCTTAGCGCTGAGGAATGATGTCCCCAACCGTCGTGGGCTCCGCACTACCGAGCCCTACTGCTCAGAACGTCTTCGCCCTCTGGTTGATTGGCGATGGCAGTCACTGCGACGATCTCCGGCCACTCGGTGCTGGTACTTGCAATGCCCACGCTTGGTTGCGGACTGCCCGGCCATCGCTCGGCCCACGATAGGATGCGGCGAGGCTGAAAGGGGAACATTATCCTCCTTCACTGACTCGGAAAGGGGCAATGACACATGATTTGCGTGACAGGGGCCAGTGGGACGCTAAGCAGCGAAGTTATCCGGCAGCTTGAATCGACCAAGGCACGCTTTCGCGGCGCCTACTTCTCGAGCGAAAAGGCCCAAGCCGCGAGAGAGAGGGGGATCGAGGCCGTCATCATCGACTACAACCGGCCTGAGACCCTTCTGGCGGCGTTTCAAGGATGCGACAAACTGTTCCTTCTCGGGCCAAGCGCGTTGAACCAGTCGGAGCTTGAGCGGAACGCCGTCGAAGCCGCGAAGGCTGCCAGCGTGCAGCACATCGTGAAGCAGTCCGTAATGGGGGCCGTCGAAGAGTCATACAGCCTGGCGAAGGTCCATCGGCCGGTCGAGAAAGCGATTGAATCGAGCGGGTTGGCATGGACGTTTCTTCGCCCGAATAGCTTCATGCAGAATGCCGTGACCTTCATGGGCGCGACGATCCGGGCTGAAGCAGTGTTTTATAGCGCGAGCGGCCAGGCAAAAATCAGCCACGTGGATGTGCGTGATCTTGCCGCAGTGGCGGTAAAGGTGCTGACCGGACCCGACCACGATGGAAAAGCCTACACACTGAGCGGCCCCGAGGCGCTGACGTACGACGAACTTGCGCATGAGTTGTCGAAGGCGCTTGGGCGCCCGATCAGTCACATAAACCTCTCACCGTCGGACCTGAAGAGCGGCATGCTGGCGGAGGGGATGCCCGAGGCGATCGCCGATCAAATGCTGGACCTAGAACGTTACTTTCGCGAGGGTCGGGCGAGTTTCATCACCAATGACATCAAGCAGGTGACCGGACGCGAACCGACAGGATTTCCAGAGTACGTTCGGGAGACCGCCGCCACGGGGGTCTGGGATGTGGAAGCCGAAGAGGTCACGACGTGAGCGACGGATGGCTTCGCATCTTAACCCTCATCTCGGCGCTCGGCTCCGGCTTGATGGCGGGCTTTTTCTTCGCCTTCTCCGTCTCCGTCATGAAGGCTCTTGGCCGCCTGCCGCCGGCGCAAGGGATCGCCGCCATGCAATCGATCAACGTCGTGGTCATCAACCCGGTGTTCTTGATCGCGTTCTTCGGCACGGCCGTGGCTTCCGTCGGTGTGGCGATCTCCGCCTTGAGGGATTGGCACGGACCAGGCGCCGCCTATCTGCTCGCCGGAAGCCTGCTCTACGTCGTCGGCAGCTTTCTCGTGACGATCGTCTTCAACGTGCCGCGCAACGATGCGTTGGCGGCTGTCGACCCGGCGAACGCCGCTGGCGCAGCCCTGTGGGCAAACTATCTTACCGTCTGGACGGCCTGGAACCACGTGCGGACGGCCGCAGCCCTTGCGGCGGCAGCAGCGCTTTCCATTGCGCTCCGTCATTGATATCACGCGGGGAAGGAGAGCGCTCTGTATCGGTCGCTCATACCAATTACCGTCACTCTCCCGCCGGGGGCACTTCATCACCTGGGAGGCTGCGGCTCAGCTCCAAACCAACTCGGAGAAAAGCGCGCCCAGACCGTGAAACGAGGACAGCCCTCTGGGCACTCCGCCCTGCGGCTCGGAGCCCATCAATGTGACTTCTTTGGAGGGTTCCAACCAGCACCCGTAGGGGGTCCCCAACGGGATTCGAACCGGTGTTGCCAGGTTGAAAGAGATCTGTGGCTGTAGGCCCTTTGCGGCGCGGCTCACTCCGGCCCCACATAGAGCAACCGATCAGGGGAACCGGCGAGATCCCGGACGACTCCGGGTGTGGCGCTGTCGATGACGCAGTCGAACAGAGTCGTGGGGTCGGCGCTGCCCAGCCTTTCGGCGCACAGGGCCATCGCGCCGGCGACGTGCGGACTGGCCATCGACGTGCCCGAGAAACGAAGGGTCTCGCCGCGCTTGCCAACGCTCGTGATGTTGTCTCCGGGAGCGCAGATATCGACACATGTTCCCTTGTTCGAAAAACCGGCGCGGCGATCGTTCTCGCTGGTTGCGCAAGCCGTGACCGCCTGAACACCCCGGGCCGGCGAGTGCGAGCAGGCGCTCTCGTTCTCGTTTCCAGCGGCTACGGCGAAGCCGAAGCCTTGGCGCCAGGCCTCGCAGACCGCGCGGTCGAGGTCATCGGACGGCGAACCGCCCAGGCTCATGTTTCCGAGAGCCATCCAGCCGTTGGTGGCGGCATGATTCACGGCCCAGTCGATCCCCTCGATCACGTCGGCGTCCGCGCCCGATCCTGCCATCAGGACGCGCACGGCGTGAATGGTTGCGCCTTTTGCGACTCCGTATCTGGTGTCGGCAATGGTTCCTGCAACGTGGGAACCGTGGTCATGGTCATCGTTGCAGCTGCCTCCGACGGCCGAGTAGCACTCGCCCATCGTGTAGCGGAATCCTCCGATAGCCCTGCCGGTATCGACGACGTAGACATGGACTCCGGCACCGGTCTCCGCCGGCTCGTAGTTGCCGTCGAGAGGGCGCTCGCGCTGGTCGATCCGGTCAAGGCCCCAGGAGCTGACCCTGCCGGGCGCCGCGTCGAGCGGTCCGATGCTGACTCGCTCGCACTCCGAGACCGCTAACCCGTCCCTGGCCATGGCGCGCGCCTGGGACTTGGTCATCCGCGCCTCGAAGCCGCTCACGATTCGGAGCGGCGTAACGTCGGACACACCGAAATCGCTTGCCCTCTGCCGGGTGTAGTCCGCGAAGGCCTGGACGCTCTGGAGGCCGCGCACCTGTCTCTCGGCGAGGAACACCTTGTAGCAACCCGCGACCGGATTGCGAGCCTGCACGATCTCACCGGTTGCCACGGGCGGGCTCTCGCAGTCGAAGGGAACGTCCGGAGCCGGCGGCGGACAACTCGCCCCCAGGCTCAGGAACCCGAGCAGCGCGATCAGCCAAGAGCTATACCTCATTGGAACCTCCTGTGACGGTGAGTTGTGGGCAACATCATACAGTGATCTCGACGGCTTGGAGACCCGAGCCGCCCGAACTGCTAAAATCCGTTCCAGCATGGTCGAAACAGCCGAATCCTCGGAAACGGGCAGTCCGTGAAGGCCTTCGAAACCCTCGACCGGTTCACCACAGCGGACGGGCAGGAGCTCACCTTTCATCGGCGAGACGGCGACTACTTCGTCTATCTCGACGGCGATGAACTGATGTCGAGCCGAGCCCCCGGCTCGGAGAAGGCTCTGGCGGAAATCGCCTGTGGCGCGTTACGCGGCCGACCGCGGGTTCTGATCGGCGGCCTGGGGCTCGGTTTTACCCTTCGCTCGGCGCTCGACGTTCTGCCGGCCGGCGCCAAGGTGGTTGTCGCCGAAGTGTTTGCCAGTGTCATCGACTGGAATCGCACCTACCTGGCCGACCTGCAGGGTGACGCCCTGAGCGATCGCCGCACCCGCATCGAACACGCAGACGTCTGGGACCTGGTGCGCACCAAGGGACCTTGGGATGCGATTCTGCTCGACGTAGACAACGGGCCGGCGTCTTGGTGCCTCGCATCGAACCGTAGGCTCTACGACCAGCCGGGCCTGTTGCAGCTCCAAGCCGCCCTGGCACCGAACGGGCTGGTCGCGTTCTGGTCGGCTCGGAGCGATCCTCGCTTCGTCAAGGCACTGCGCAAGAGCGGCTTCGACGCGCGCAGCCACTCGGTGCGGGCGCGCAACGGACGGGGCGCCAAACACGCGGTTTTCGTAGCTCGCATCCAAGGCTACCATAGACAGAATTTGACAATAGCTCCTACTCGAATAACATAGAAACATTAGCTAGGGATGCTCGAGCCGGTGTGGTCACCCGGTTTTGTGGAGATTTCGCCGTCGAGCGAGGAGTGAGCAGACGCTTGGTGCGCTCAAGGTGGGTCGCTCCCGGTCGATGCATCACGTCTAGATCTTGCGGAGACCCGCATCTCGAAAGGAGAAAGTCATGTCCGTGTTCGATCGACACCTAAACCCTCTATCTCCAGCCTTCCTGGTGGCGTTGGTGCTGGCTGGAATCGTCGTCCCCGCGGGCCGGGCTGCGGCGCAGCCAGGCGTTGTCACGATCAAGGTTATGGGTAACGGCGACGCTGCCCGCAATATCCAGCTCATGGACCGAGGAACGGGCATCTGCAGGTCCAATCAGAATAACTGCCCGAATTGGATCGAGTGGAAATGGACGGTGAACCAAGACGACGTTGCCAAGAAGGTCATCATCAAGCTCGTGAACGGAACCTTCGGGGCCGAGACCTGCCTGCTGAATTCCTCGGGCGTGCCGACGAAGGAGTTTGAGATCACCTGGGCCGCTGGGGGAGCGAGCGTTACGGCGACGGTAGCTGGCGGATGTCCCGAGAAGTCGGCCTGGATCTATGAAGTGAGCTGCGAGAAGGACACTGGCGCCGCTTGCGCCACACCAATAGATCCCGGCGCAATCATCGGGTAGGCGCCGGGCTCTCTCCGACCAGCCGTCGGAACTCGGCGTCGCCCTCGAGACCCGCAAACTCGTCCTCGCCGCGGATCAGGTCGCGTGATGCACCCATTCGGATCGCATCGCGCAGTGCCTCGAGCGCTCGCTCATTGTCGCCGCACAGCGCGTAGACATACGCCGAATGGTGGGCGTTGCGAGCGGTGTGGGGGAGCACGGGCTGCAACGCCTCCATGAGCTGACGGGCATCGCCGCACTCCTCGACCTTGGCAGTGTAGAAGGCTCGACGCAGCCGGAGCTCGTAGCTTTCGGGGTTGGTTGCGAGCTGGGTCTCCACCAGCTCGCGAGCCATCCGGTAGTGCTCCAACGCCTCCTGCCGCTGTCCCTGGACTAACAGCACATCGGCCAGGTTGCGCCGCACCTCATCGTCTCGAGGATTGAGACGCACCGCGATGCGGTAGTACCTGCGCGACTCGTCCAGGCGACCCGGCCGCTGCGAGAAGAAGTATGCGGTGCCAATGTTGCTGGCAAGCGTGGCGCTCCGGATCGGCACGTCAATCGCCTCGAAGGCGACGATCGCCTCCTCGAACCGGCCGCGTGAGATCTCGAGCGTGGCCAGATTCTCCCGCGGCCGGGTGATCTCCCGCGGAGCCAGGCCCGCGGCCTGATCGAAGGCGCTGCGAGCTTCATCGTACCGCCCGAGACGCCAATAGAAGGCACCCAGCGTGTTCCAGTTGAACCAATTCTCGCCGCCCATGCGGGTGGCTCCGAGAAAGGCCTTCTCGGCCGAATCAAGGTCCCCCAGAGCTTCGTACCCGAGACCGAGTTCGCGCTGCGCCACGTCCGGATGCGGATGATGCTGGAGGGTCTCGCGTAGACTGGCAATCGATTCTGAAACCCGACCCGTGCTGCGAGCGAGCCTGGCGAGAGCCACATGCGCCGCCGGTAGTTCGGGATCGATCTCCAATGCCCGCCGAGCCTCGCGCTCCGCCTCTTCGAGTGGCCCGGTGCCGCGATCCCGCTGCGCCATCTGCCAGTAGGCCTCGCTGAGGCCGACGTGGGCGAGAGCGAACTCGGCGTCCAGTTCGACCGCCCGATCGAAGAGAGCCACAGCCGTTTCGGCGGCGTCCACATCGCCCAGGCTCGTGCCACTAGCGGCGGTTCTGCCTCTGTCCAGATACTGCTGCGCACGGAGATAGAGGTCGTAGGCCTGGAACGAGCGGGTGGGATCACTACCCAGACGCGAGCGCTCGCGGCGGGATAGGGGGATCTCCAAGATCTGAATCAGCCTCCGGCTGATGCGTCGCTGGAGCTCGATCAGCTCCTCTGGCGATCCACTCAGCTCGCTCGCGTCGAGTATCGTCCCCGTGGCGTCCATCAATTCGGTGGTGATCAGGAACTCGTCATCCGCGAGTCGTACGCTGCCTTGCAGCAGCAGCCCGACGCCCAGGCGATCTGCCACCTCGGTGATGCTCAGCTCGCGGTCTCGGAGGCTCCAGGCCTCGACACGGCTGAGCACCCGCAGCTCCGCCAACTCGCTCAACGAGTTGATGAGGCCCGCTGCCAGCCCCTCGAACAGATGGGAGTTCTGCTCGTTGCCGGTGAAGTTCTCGAACGGCAGGACAGCGAGACGATGGAGCCTTTGAGGCGCGCGATGAACGGATCTCACGAGATACGCAGATCCCACCACCGCCACCGCAGCGACCACAGCCGCGACAAGAGACCGTTTGAGAGACCATTGGGATGCCCACCGTCGCCATGGGAGTCGCGGTCGAGCGGGCATGGGAACCTGCCCCACACTCGTATCCCGTCGGAGGCGCCTGAGATCCCCTCGCAGCTCCGAAGCGCTCTGGTACCGCAGATCCCGGTCCTTCTCCAGCGCCTTGTTGAGGATGTGCTCGAGCTCTTCGGGCAGATCGGAGTTCAGTCTCAACGGCGAGACCGGACTCCGGTTGAGGATCTTGTCCATGACCACTCCGGTCGTCTTGCCCGCGAAGGGCAGCTCGCCCGTCGCCATCTCGTAGAGCACGACGCCCAGGGAGAAGAGGTCTGTGCGCACATCGAGTTCCTCGCCCCGCACCTGCTCCGGCGACATGTAGGAAACCGTTCCTAGCGCCGTGCCGGGCTGGGTCAAAGCCAACTCCGTGGCGGCGTCCATCGCGACAGCGGGGTCCGGAGGATCCCCTCCCCGCTCTACGAACTTGGCCAGCCCGAAGTCCAGCACCTTGGCCTCGCCGTGCTTGGTCACGAAGATGTTCGCCGGCTTGATATCCCGATGAACGATCCCCTCGGCGTGAGCCGCATCCAGCGCATCCGCCACCTGAGCTCCGATTTCGATCACCCGCTCGGCGGGCAGAGGCTGGTCGGCGATCTCGTATTTGAGGGTCCGGCCCTCCATCAATTCCATAACCAAGAAGGGCTGACCGTCGTGCTCGCCGACGTCGTAGATTGTGCAGATGTAGGGGTGATTGAGCGCCGAGGCAGCGCGGGCCTCGAGCCGGAACCGCTCCAGAGACTTCGCGTCTTCGGCCAGCTCCTCGGGCAGGAATTTGATGGCCACCTGCCGGCCGAGACGGATGTCATCGCCTCGGTAGACCACCCCCATCCCGCCACCCCCGAGCTTCTCGAGGATCTTGTAGTGGGAGATTGTCTCTCCAATCATCGGTGGGAGCGCTCCATGTGTGAAGCTCGATGTTACCTTCTGACGGCCAACGAATAGGGTTTTGCTTCCCGCTGGCGGAAGAATAGCAGTGACGAACTGGCAGCGCCGCCTCGTGACAGTGATGACGAAGGATTTGGCGCAATATCAGGGAGGGAAAGGAATTGTGAACGCAGCGACTCAGACCATCCTCGACGAGATCGGCAACACCACGCTGCTGGCACTGCGCAACATCGTGCCGGAGAACGGCTCTCGCATCCTGCTGAAGCTCGAGGGCGAGAACCCGACCGGCAGTATCAAGGACAGAATGGCGGTGGCCATGGTCGAGGCGGCCGAGGCGGACGGGCGCCTGCTTACGATGCCTGCGTAGCTCGCTCATTCGTCTTGGCTTCTCCCACGAGGCGCTCCTTGAGCTCCCAGAGTTCACGGCTCAAGGACACATGGTATACGTGCGGGTTGACCAGCCGTTTGACCCCGGGGTCGAGATGGCTCAGATCCCGCCGCCGCAATTCACGCATCTCCTCAATCGTCGGTGGGTCGAACGCCCGCTCACCGTCGCGGATCGTTGCGACCAGAAGCGGCTCGACCCGAGAAATGTCCTCGCGCCCGAGGGTGCGTCTGAGGTCCTTTCGCACCGGGTGATGGAGCTCGAGAAGCGGTGCTCTCGAAATATCTTCCGAGCCCCGGGTGAGAACGTCCGCCGTCGCGGTCTCTCGCTTGTCGTACACGCGCCAGACCCGCTTGTCTCCGGGATTGACGGTCTTGGCCGGGCTCTCCGAGACTTTCAATAGCGGCTTCCATTCGCCATCCAGCTCCATCGCAACGGCCTTGAAGACGCCATCGAGATTGTCCGAGCCCGAGGTCACCAAACGTGTACCCACGCCGTACATCAACCTGTTGATCAGGTGATCGGGATCGACGCCGTACCGCGGCGACTCCTCTTCGATCTGGGTGAGAATCTGCCAGATCGCGAGCTCGTCCAGTCCGCTCGAAAGCGTGATCGCGACATCCGGGAAACCGGCGGCGTCCAGCATGGCCGCCGAGCGAATCGCGAGGTAGGCCAGATCGCCCGAATCGAGTCGGATTCCGAGCGGCCGGTGCCCCTTGCGACGGAGCTCCTCGAATACCCGAATCGCGTTGGGAACACCGCTGCCCAAGGTATCGACAGTATCGACCAGCAGCAGACAATCGTCCGGATAGGCTTCGGCGAAAGCTCGGAACGCCCCGATCTCGCCCTCCCCCATCGCCATGAACACCTGCACCAGGCCGTGAGCATGAGTGCCTTTGGGCTGGAACCCGAGAAGGTGCGAAACGCCGACATTGGAGGAATAATCCGCGCCGCCAATCAAAGCCGCTCGAGTGCCGGCGAGGGCTCCGCGATCCGGAGCGCGTCGCAACCCGAACTCGAGCAGTGGCCGGCCGCGGCCGGCGGCGTGGATCCGCGCCGCTTTGGTGGCAATCAGGGTCTGGTAGTTCAGGTGATTGAGCAGAGGCGTCTCGAGGATCTGTGTCATCGCCAGCGGTCCGGAGACGACTGCGATCGGAACATGCGGGTGAACGACTCGCCCCTCGAGCACGGCGTCGATCGTGATGCCGGAAAAATCGCCCTCATCGCGCAGCCAGTCGAGAAAATCGTCGTCGAACAGACGGCTGCCGGAATTCGACGTCTGAGCTCGCAACAGCTCGATCTCACGTTCGCCCGCGCGAGCTCCGGTCATCCAGTCGTAAAGCCACTCGAAACCAGCGAAAACACAAAAGCCCGCCTGATGGTCTCCGTAGTTCGGGTACCGGCGAAAGAAATAGTCGAACTGCACCCGCCGCTCGTGGAGACCCAGCCGGTGGTACAGCTGAGCGGAAGTCAGGTGGTACTGGTCGGTGAAGAGGAGACCTTCGGCGACCTTGCGATCCTGCGGTTTCACGACCTACAAACGATATCCTAGTAGGGAGAAGCCATGGACTACGACGGCAAAACCGCCTTGATCGTGGTTGACGTGCAGAACGACTTCGCCGATCCCGACGGGAGCCTCTACGTCGCCGGGGGCGAGGAGACCGTCGAGCCGATCAACCAGGAGATCGATCGAGCCCGGAAGGCCGGTGCCTACGTCGCTTACACCCAGGACTGGCATCCTGAGTCCACAACTCATTTCGAAAAAGACGGCGGCATATGGCCTGTCCACTGCGTCGCCGGCACCTGGGGCGCCGAGCTCCATCCTCACCTCGAGGTAACCGGCGAGGCGGTTCGCAAGGGAACCGGTGGCGAGGATGGTTACTCCGGCTTTTCGGTCCGCGACCCCGAGACCGGCGAGAAATCGAGCACCGGCCTCGCCGAGCTCTTGCGCGAACGGGGGATCGAGCGCCTTGTCGTTGTCGGGTTGGCGCTCGACTACTGCGTCAAGGCCACCGCGCTCGACGCCCGCTCAGAGGGACTCGCGGTCACCGTTCTTCGTGACGCCACGCGCGCCGTCGATCTCGAGCCCGGCGACGGCGAGCGGGCGGTCGAAGAGCTCGAGGCGGCGGGCGTTGCGGTCAGCTAACCCTAGTCCGGCTCGGGTATCTTCTCCCGCTGCCGAGACCCAGGAGGAGATAGCCCCGCTGGAGGCGATCGGGGCGCAGCCTCGCCGCGGGCTATGGGCTGGCCGGCGAGTGCGCGGCCCTGTCGAAGTGGGTTTTCAGGACCTCTCGAGCGGGCTTGAACTGCGGCGAGAACCCGGTGTTGTCGGCGGCACCCGTCTCGAGGGTCGTCGGCGACCATTTCCACCAGTAGACGCCGGCGAGCCAGGGCTCGGGCCAGACCTCGTCGAAGAAGGCCTGGTAGCAGTTACGCTGGGTCTCGAGGTCCACCGGCGCGGCCTCGCCATGTTCCGGCCACTCCCACGGCTTGCGCGCAGCGTGGCCGACACTGCGGTAGCCGATCTCGGTAATGAGCACCGGTTTGCCGAAGCGAGCCGAGAGGCGGCGAATCCGGTCCAGGGGTTCCTTCCAGCCGGCACGCAGCGCCTCGACTGTGCTGCCGTTGGTGTCCTGTAGCGGAAAGTAGGCTTGGATTCCGATGTAGTCGAGGTCGTCCCAGAAGGGGACCTCTTCGAACTCCTGATACCAGTTGCCGGCATAGGTGAGCTTGCCGCTGTAGACCTGGCGAATCGCGGCGATCAGTTGGCGCCACTCCTGTGGTTTCTCGACGACCGTACGATGGAGCTCGGTACCGACGCAGAGCACCTGGATGCCGTGCTCCTCGGCGAATCGGGCGTAGTGGAGAATGAACTCGCGGTAGGAGTCGAACCAGGCGCGCCAGTCCTTCTCGGACGTCATGGCGATGTCGCCACGGAACTTCCCGCCGACCCAGATATGCGGCTTGAGCAAGGTCTCGATGCCCTGAGCGCGGGCGAGCCGGGCGGTGGTCGCGAGCCCGACGTCGGTCTCACCCCAGAAGACCCGGCCGTCGGTCGCCAAGCGGATCCGAGGCGTGCTCAGGTCTCTCTGCCAGCCGAACGGCGTCTGCGCGATCCAGTTGGCGTGCACCGCTTGGAGCGGGCGCAAGTGGTCGGCTGTGATCACCTCGGGCGACGCTTGCCAGCCGACGCCCCGGTGTTTGGATTCGATCGGGATGCTCACCGAAGCTGCCGGCAGCGGTTCGACCTCATTGGCCGCCAGCTGCTGGGATGCGAGCCCTGCGACGACCAGGGCGGTGGAGAAGAGAAGGGGCATGCGATCGCGGGACAGGAGGTTCATATCGAGGCCCAAGTAGGTTGCATTCGAATACGGAGACCCAGGATATCCTCCCCGAGCCGACAATTGCCGCGCTGCCAGACGCGCGGCGACTCGCCCGCCGGAGTCGGATCGCGTCGAGCAGGACGGTCTCGGCCGCGTCGTAGCGAGCCTGATGGGCCAGGGTCAGGGTGAAGTTGTGGAGTGCCGTGGCGCTCTCGGGATGCTGCTCGCCGAGGACTCTGCGCCGACCCTCCGCGACCTCCCGTGCCAAAGGCTCGTTTTCTCGCTAGCGTCCCAGCTCGGTATAGGCTGCTGCGAGGTTGTTCCTGAGCCGCAAGGTGGCAGCGTGGTTCTCGCCCAGCTGCTTTCGCTGGACCGGCCGGACGGCCGAAGCGGAAAAGGCCTACCGGCGGCGGTGACCATCATCTTCCTCCGGCGACAACGAGGGCCATGACCACCCGCGGCCGAGCGTCGTCGCCGCGAGCGCCACCACGGGCTTCATGGAGATCAAAGACGACAAGCTCGCCTCACCGCTCATCTACAGCACCGAGCTGGCTCGCAGCGTGAGCCTCGGCAAGCCCAGCAAGCTCACCCTCGCCGACGGCAGCACCGCCCCGCTGTCGAGCGCCAGGGTCGAGTACAAGGAGAAGAAGTCAGGCGACCGAAATCCTCGCACTCGCTCGCGCACGCTCGACAGAACCCTGATCGTCGCCGGAGTCATCTACGGCCTCGTCAACGTGCGCACCGACGGCGAGAAAATCCTCTGCGCGGTCATGAACGAGAAGGACCACAGCTGGCAGGTCAAAACGATCACCAGTAGATTCTGATCTCCGAAAAACTGGGTGGAAACGACGGCCAGGTTGCCCTCTCCCGGAATCTATGACGTGGCTTTTTTTCTCGACACGCCACGGATCTTGCACTGCTTTCAGGTCGAGGTGGCGGCCGATCCCGAGCTGGAGCCCGGCCGCTGACGTTCTGCGCCGAAGGCCTGGTTAGAGCCCTCTTCCGCCACCCGGGTTGCTAGGAGATCAGTTGTCCAGCGCGCCGGCGTTCACCCAGGAGATCACCTGGCCGATCTCTTCGTCGGTTAGGAACGGGCCAAACCGGGGCATACGAAGGCCTTGGATGTCCGCGTCTCCGCGCAGCTTCTTGATCATGTAGCTTCGCTCCGGATCGCCGGGCTCGATAATGTCGAAGCTCGCCACCTGGCTCGAGGGAACGTTGACGGTCTCACTGAAGGTGCGGCCCGCCTCCAGCACCAGACCGGCACTGGCAGTGGCGCCGCTGTGGCATCCGATCAGGGCGCAGGTGAAAGTAAAGAGGCTGGTCTGGAGCTCGCTGAGGGTGACGGCTTGATCACCACCATTCCCTCCGTCGTCCTCTTCTTCTTCTTCGACGCAAACCGGCAGGGCGTTGACGCCGCTCTTCTTCTCGACCAAGTCGACACACAGCGCGAGCTCGGTGTCTTCCGGGAGATCGTTGTCTGACGGCTCGATGGTGACCACCATCATCGAGTTGGCGGAGATGTTTTTCTTGAGTTTCTTGCTGGCCGAGAAGGACCCGTCGTCGTCGATCCTGACCTTGATCGAGACCTTGGATTGCTGCTTACCCGTGTCCACGTCTTCGAACCGGGCAACCACCGTGACATCGGAAGGCAGCATCTCATCGCCAGCCGTGGTCAGTTTTCCAGAGATCTGAACCCACCGCTTTCGCACCTTGATCGATGTCGGGAAGAACCAGACATGCACCAGAGTTGCCTCACCCTGGACCAGAGCCTCGGTGAGCGAGAAGAAGACCCGGAAGCGCTGGAAGTTGTCGCCAGAGAAGTCCAGAGCGCAACCCTGGGCGAGCACCGTGCCCGACAGGACGGCGACAAGCGCGATGCTCTTGAGGGTGGAACGGAGGCTGTCTCTCATGGGTGAAGAATTCCCAGTCTGTCCGATGTGATCTGTCGAAACTGGATAGCACTCTTACATCCGGCGGGATTCACAGCAAATCCTTTGCCATAACAACTACCTCGAGACCGGCTGCGATCCAGCTCGATCTCGCCACGCAGTTCCCCGATCGAGGCGAGCTCGATCCCGAGGCTTCGACCGACTAGCGCATCCACGCGGGTGAACCCCGCCGGCTCCTTCTGGAACTGACCCAGAGCTTCGGAATCGGCGAAAGCGACTCGTCGTTCTGGGAAAAAACAGCGCCTCACGCGCAAAGTCGTAATCCATCGGCCCGCACTCCTAACGACAGGAACCGCACCACAGGGCATGAGACTCTTCTTTGTGGAAGGGGATCGAAGCTTGACCCCGCCCACTCTTTCGATCGTTCTACTTCTCCGCTTGCTCCTCGTACTCTCGTGTTTGCTCCGAACTTTCGTGCTTTGCCGCCGGTGCGTCGAAGTCGAGCGGTGCGGCTTCAGGATCGGTCAGTGAGTAGGCCAGTGTCTTGCGTCGGCTGGCAACCCGCTGGCCGTTGACCTCCGTATGGAGGGTGTAGGAGACAATGAACATCGGCTCGACCACGGCCCGAGACTTCCCCTCGGGCATGGCGTACATCACTCGGCTCCAGGCGACCTGTGGTTCGGCACCGGGCGGAACGCTCTTGTAGAAACGCTGCATTAGATCTTTCGAGCTGACGCGAATCTTCTTTGTCGAATTCTTCGCAGTCGATTGGAGTTCGCCGTTTTTCCACTCGCCACGAGGGCTGACACCGCCGAATCGGAGATTGGCGAGTTGACCGGAGGTCAGGATCCCGAGCCTGAGGCCGGCGTTCGCCATCTCGAAGCCGTTGAGGCGTGGTCGAAAGGTAAAGCGATACTCGACCACACGTCCGGGCTGGACTTCCTTTTCGAACGAGCCGTCGCCCACCATCGCATATCCGACCTGCAGAGCGGCGCGCTCGTAGAGACGGGCATCGATCGCTCCCGCCTCCGCCAGCTGCTTCAGATAGCTCTCGGCGGCTTGCTGCGCTCGCTCGATGCCGATGTCATTGGAGGCGTCCTGGAACAGGTCGAGCTCCTCGTTGAGAAGCCGGATTTCGTCGAACTCCGGGTCGTAGCGGACCATGACCTCTGAGTCCGCGAGTCGGGTCCAGCTTCCGGCCTCCTCTTTCTGTAGGGCTCTCTCGAGCGCAGTCGTCTTGCCAAGTCTTTGTGCCGTTGCGCCACCGATCAGGACGCCTAGGGCGCCACTGAGACGCTTGCGGGCGGCGTCTACACCGCCGTAGCCCCAGTGCATCTCGTAAGCAGTCACCGCGGCGCCGACCTCGATGGCGGGCGACTTCATGTTCGCGAGGTGCGGCCGGGTCAGCATTTTGGGGCTTGGCGTCCCCATGCCAGGGCGCGTCTGTTGCGCCTCGGCAGCGCCGGAGCCCGCTGCCAGCGTCGTCAGCGCGATCGAGATCGCGAGAACAGATCTCTTCATGGTTCGATCTCCTTAAATAGGATCGGCTCAGCAGCCGCTGTCGCCGTTGTTGTACATGTAGTAGCAGTACCACCCGTTAGGCTCAATCGCATTTGAGAGCAGCACCTGGTCGCGCAGCCTCGCGGTGTTGCGCACCCAAGCGCAGTGCGACGACGTCACCCCGAAGGTCAGCGCGATCGGCGAGTTGTCGCCCGTAAACCAGCCGGGTCGATCCTCCATCTCAACGATCCAGGCGCGCTCGTTACGCAGGTCGTCGGTCTCTTTGTAGAAACTGCGTGGCTGGTTGTCTTTCACGCTGGGTGAGTTGTGGTAGCCGAAGGTCTGGCGGATCTGCTGGTTGAAGTGGCTCGACAGCGAATCCAGATGCACCGTGCAGCTCGTCACCCACATGGCGTAGGCAGCGTCGTCGCCACCTTGGGTACCCAGTCGAGTGCTTGATGGAAACGAGACCGTGCAGCGGCCGTTGCGCATGAAGCCGAACTGGATCAAGGCTCGCCAGCCGTGGCCGGCGTAGACGGACAGGGTCTCGTCGTCGCCGGCGACGTGGTCGATGCCGCCCAGGTTCTGCTCGATGAAGTCCTCTGGCCAAGCGTTTGCGTTCGCCCACCGTGTTCCTCCCCAGCCATCCGAGTCGAGCCGGCTCTTCAGGCTGGAGGTGACGTTGTTGAGATCAGCGTTCTCACACCGTTACCCGTGTAATCCGTCGATTCGTCGATCCAGTAGCGCCGGCCCGCAGCGCCTGCCGGAGCGGTAGCCAGAAAGGCTATGACCCAGACAAGAGCGACCGCGCGGAGCAGGAATCTCATCCCGTACCTCCTTTCGTGAGAGACGGGCTCCGTACCCGCTCTCCATGGTTTTACTGCTGGGACGATTCTAGTTGAGATCAAGAAGCTCTGCAAGAAGGATATGAGCGGGCCGGTGGGCAAAGCTATGTCGCACCGACTTTTGGCACATTCGGCCCAAATCTCGCTCGACAGACGCCAAGTTGGCAGTGTCATTCGGGAGCTTGCTGCAACCTGGTAACGGTTAGGATCCTATGGACAAGAACCAACAGGAGGCAACCTATGAGCCTGAGAGGGACCGATCGCGCTCGGACATGAGCGACGCCTCGCTTCAGCGTCCCTCCAATCGCGCCTTTGCGCGCCGGTAGTTCCCCACCATCTCGGCGCCCTCCATCTTCAGCGGCCCGCGCGGGGCCTCGAGACGCACGGTCTGCCCGAGCTCGGGAGGCTCGAACGGTTCGTAGATGCCGTAGTCGGGAGCGTTGACGATCACCAGGTCGAAAGTCCTGAACCAACGCCGGACTCGAGACAACGACCGCGATGACCGCACATAGAAGCGGCATCCTGCGGTGAGCCAGCCAAGCCTTCATGTTCGCAGACTATCTTGTCTCCGCCCTCCCCTCCGTCATCCTGAGCGGAGAGCGCCGAAGGCGCGCCGCCCCTGCTTTTCACCCTTGCTTCTTGCCGATCGCCGGTTCCATGGGCCGTTCACCGCACGTCGAGCTCGATGGAATCTCGGGCCGGACGGCTGCACGGGCACAACTCCAGGCGGTACTCGATTTCCTTGTGCATCTTCGAAAGTACCTCTTCGCGGGACGAGCCCTGCGTTTCCAGCAGGCCGGTGGGACCTGATTCGCACCGAGCGTAGTAACCGCCCGTGGAGAGCTGCTTCAGGGTCACGTGGTATCTCACCGGTCTTTGTCCAGTGTATCTCGCGACCGCACCATCCAGCGCTGGTTGCCGACCCTGCGGGTCTAGCCGATGGCGAGCCAGCAGAAGACGAACAAGGCCGCCATCACCAGCATAAGAAAGATCCCCAGACCGAGCTGCGCCGCCACGGATGAGCAGCAGCACGGTAACCACCAGGGCGGTACCGAACACGGCGCCGATGGCGCCGACCACGACCGTCTCGAGGCAACCCCGCAGGTGGGCCTGGCCGACCTTCTTCTCGTACACCGAGGGCGAGAGTAGCAGTCCCTACGAGCGCGCTCAGGCGAGGAAAGAGGTTCCACCCGGGATTGCTTTCCTCCGTTGCCCCTTCGGTGGCAAAATCCCTGGGTGCGATTCCCCATTGTCGATCTCTCGGCGGCCGATGCCCCAGCCTCGATAAATGCGGCATGTTGCGATATCGGATTCTTCGCCGTCGTCGGACACGACGTGCCGGCCGAGGTCGTAGACGACGCGTGGCGGGCAGCCACGGCGTTTTTTGATCTTCCGTTGCACGAGAAGTTGCAATCGCAGAGCAAGGATCCGGATTTTCCGTACGGCTTCTTTCCGATCGAGGAGGAGTCGCTCGGTGACGGCGCTCCGCCCGATCTGAACGAGTCTTTCAATCTCGGCCCGCCACCCAGACCGGAGGTTGCGGCGGCAGGCGGCTTTGCGCTCTCCAGCCGCTTGTGGCCGAGGGCGCCCGCCGAGCTGCAGTCCACATGGACCGCCTACTACAGCGAGATGGAAACGCTTGCCGCCCGCTTGATGCGAATGTTTGCGTGCGCTCTCGAGCTCGATGAGCGCTTCTTCGACGACAAGATCGACCGCCATCTCTCAGCGCTTCGTGCGCTCAACTACCCGGAACAGATTTCCACTCCGGTGCCTGGGCAGGTCAGGGCGGCCGAGCACACGGACTACGGGACGGTCACGATTCTCAAACCGGGCAAGGCCACCGGAGGCCTGGAGGTGCTGACCGCCGCGGGTGAGTGGCTCCGTGTACCGCATGTGGAGCAGGGTTTTATCGTCAACCTGGGCGACCTCATGCAAGTGTGGACGAACGACCGGTGGCGCTCCACGTTGCATCGGGTGGTGAATCCAGACGTCGAGGTGGCGGCGACCGAGCGGCGTCAGTCGATGGCGTTCTTCCACCAGCCCAACTGGGACGCACAGGTCGAGTGCCTGCCGAGCTGCACCGACGCCGACAATCCTCCCAGACACCCGCCGACCCGGTCTGGGCCCTGGCTCCGTGCCCGCGTAGAAGCCGCTCACGAACATCACTGAAGGCTTGACTTCTCGGCGCCAAAGCACAATTCGCCGACGACCGGCACACAGGGAAACATCTCGACCTCTTCGTACAGCCGGCTTCCGAGATCGAGTTCTCCTTCCAGAATGGCGATCGCAATGTTGGTATCGAGAAGATACCTACCAACAGCTACTGTCGGATTCACCAGAGCTTGCGCGTCGCCCCTGCGATGGCTGCTGGAGTTACCCGCCGCCTATGGGGAATCGAGGATCTTGTGGGGCTACCTTCTCGAGAGTGCTCTTGACAAATGAGAACGAGCATTCTACAATAGCATTCTCTAGTCGAGGTTCGCGAGATATTTGGCGAGGGCGCCCAAGGTCGGTAGTGAGCGCGGCGATTGAACAATGGGAAGACCGAAAGAGTATGCGCGCGAGGAAGTGCTGGAAAGCGCGACCCAGGTTTTTTGGGAGATGGGCTACCAGGGCACTTCGGTCGGTGATCTGGTGGAAGAGACAGGACTTCATCGTCGCAGCATGTATGAGGAATTCGGTGATAAAGAGGGTCTTTTTGCCGCCTGCATTGACCATTATGCGAACGAAACGGCCAGGGATTGGGCGGCGCTATTGGCACGGGAACCTCTGGGTCTCGAGAACATCGAGACGTTTTTTCGTAACCGGGTGGACTATGTGTGTGGCTCGCGATTCAAGGGGTGTTTGCTCGTCAAGTCCGCTATGGAGCAGCAGCTATTCAAAGTGGAGGTCCGTAGAAAACTCCAATCGTTTCTTGCTGACACCGAGAACGCGTTTTATGACTGCCTTGATGCAGCACAACAGAAAGGGGAAATTCGCCAGGACTCCGATTGTCGTACCCTGGCTAAGTACCTGATGTGTTTCCTCGAGGGTGTGATGGTGATGGGACAAACGAATCCATCAAAGAAGGAATTGGGCCTGGTCGTAGACAGGGTGCTATTGACGGTGAAAGCGTAGTAGTTATTCATTTACCTAGTTTGAGAACAATCGTTCCTAATAACTCATAAAGGAGAAATACCATGGCAGGCAAGCTCGCAGGAAAAGTGGCCCTTATCACCGGAGGAAACAGCGGCATTGGATTGGCGACGGCCAAGCTGTTTCAGGCGGAAGGGGCAAACGTCGTCATCACCGGCAGAAGGCAAGACGCTGTGGAGGCGGCCGTCAAAGAGATCGGCGGAAACACCATCGGAATCGTTTCAGATACCGGAAACCTCGATGACATTCAGGTACTCTACGAAAAAGTGAAAGAGCAGTACGGCAAAATTGATGTACTTTTCTTGAATGCGGGAGTCGCGACATTCGAGCCTCTTGCCGAGGTTGACGAAGCCACATTCGACAACATGGTCAATGTGAACTTCAAAGGCCCATTCTTCAACGTCCAAAAAGCCCTACCTCTTCTAAACGAAGGATCCTCAGTCATTATCACCACTTCGGTCGCCGACCAGAAAGGGTTCGAGGCAACTAGTGTGTATTCAGCGACCAAAGCGGCTGTTCGAAGTCTTGCCAGGACGCTGTCTGCAGAACTACTCGAACGCAAGATCAGGTTCAATGCCATCGCCCCCGGCCCGATCGATACTCCCATTTTCGACAAACTGGGAGTTTCCGCGGAAGCCGTTCAGGAGGTGAAAGAGGGATTTGCCAGTCAGATTCCGATGAAACGAATGGGAAGTTCAGATGACATCGCCAAAGCAGCCCTGTTTCTGGCTTCGGATGATTCCTCATTCATCATGGGAATTGATCTTACGGTCGATGGCGGTATGGCTCATCTGTAAGAGGCGCCAACGTTTTCAGACCATAGGAGGAAGCAGATGCGATTCGAAAACGACCAGCCATTTGCAACGATCGTCTCCACATTTGTCGGAGGTGGTCGGATGACGATCCCCGCGGACCTCGCCGGGAGTTGGGGTGTTGTGCTGTTTTACCGAGGAGAGTGGTGAGGCTACTGCAATCGGCAGTTAGCTGATTTTCAGGAAAATATCGAACGGTTCAAAGAAATCGATACCAGGGTTGTGGCGCTTTCCGTTGACTCGGAACAAGACGCGCAAAAGACGGTGGACCGGCACAAGCTCACATATCCAGTCCTGTACGGTCTCGACGCGAGGGAGACAATGGAGACCATTGGCGGCTACATCAACGAAGAGCCTCCGTTCCTCCACCCGTCAGGATTCATCCTGCGACCGGATGGAACCATCGTCCAACTCGTCCAATCCAGCGGTCCGATCGGACGTCTTGTCGCGAACGATACCGTCGGGGTGATTCGATACCTTCAAGTGAAGAGTGGCTGATGATGAACGCTTGGAGGATTCTACTCGACGATCATATCGGGCCCTTTCCCTGGAGGCCTGACCATTCTTACGAATAGAATCGTGGCCCTGTCCCTCGCCAAAACCCCGTCCACCCAGGGAATCGTTGACCTCCCGCAGTGATCGCGGCCAGACTGAGCGCGATGCTCGAGATCGTCCCCACTCTCGCGAACACAC
>JADFQD010000178.1 GCA_022561975.1 Acidobacteriota bacterium | reverse complement strand
CCACTCAGCTTCGGAAGCCATACAGAAATCATCGATGAGGCAGACAGGACCCCCTGGCGCGTATACCGGCGGTGCCTTCTGGAGGCGGCCAATGATAAAACCCGCTAGCTCAGAATCGCGCTCGGCAATCAGCACGACCGTGTCTTCCAAGGGGAGCAGACTCCGAAAGAAGCCCGATTGGCTTTCGAAGGAGCTCTCAGCTTTGCGCCAGAAGACCGGCGAATAGTTAGTGAGCGATTTTCGGAAAGTCTCGGAGAGCCGAACCATAGATTCGACATCCGAGAGATCTGCGTCCCGAATCTTCATAGGAGGTCGTCCGATGCCTCACGTCTGCGCGCTCAGCCGCATCGAACAGCGCTACCGTTAGCGCGGGGGCAGAAGCGCCGCCGCTAGAACTGTACCATGGGCCGATTGGACTCGGCTGTTTGGTGCCAGCTGCAGTGCCTTGTTAGGTGGCATCCGCTTCTAGGACACCATGCCGAGCGATTGACGGACCGCTTGCTCTACTGGAGAGTAGACGCTGTCCTCGCGATCAAGGTGAAGGAGATCGGTCGGCTCTAATCCGGGTTGTGCAATTACGCGTGGATACTTACCGCGATGGGGCCAGTCTGCTGCGTGGATCAGAAAAGGATGGCAGAGGTAGACGTCCCCAGGCGCCCCGGTGGCGAACGCTATCTCCGAGGGCTTTGGGGACCGCAGTTGCTCGGTTACTCGGAAGAAAGGAAGGCCCGCCTCGCTCGCGCTTTGCAAGATGCCCGGAACTCGCAGGTGAGAGCCGATCCAGATTCTGGTTGGTACGTCCTGGTCACCAATCTCCGAAAAGAGATAGAGCATAAGCAGGGCCCGGCTCTTCGATTGGAGGTTCAGGAAAAGGTGCTCTCCTACCTGATAGCTGCCATCGACGTGCCACCCGGCATCCTCTGGGTCGGTTTCACTGGGGAAGCGGATCGCAAAGGTCCCGAGTCCTAGTAGGGGGCGCCAGCGACCCTTGCCAACGAGTTGATTGAACGCGCCGTGGATCCTTGGTGTGTTCGCGGCATCCAGGAACGGCTGGGCGGTGGATCCCATGAAGCGGACTACCGGTTGACTCCAACCTGTCGGGTCATCTGGGTCGATCTTTAGCTCTCGCCAGAGCCACTCCCGACACTCGGCAGCGGTGTCTCCCGAAAATCCCCCTTCGAGGCGAACGAAGCCGTTAGTTACAAACGATTCAACTTGGTCTGCTTGCAACACCAACTCAGTAGACTTCACAGTTGAAATCCTTTGGCTATGCCGCCTAGCGAATCTGGCTGTGAGTCATCGGCAGGCGAACAGTGGCTGGGAGAGGCTCCGAACCTGAATGAGCTGTGTTGCAGTTAAAAATTGACACTGAACGGCAGTAGCTAGTGGCAGGGGGAAGTTGGGCTCGTTTCGACGCTAACTATTTCTCGCCCACTGCACCCTGACGGACATTCCGACGGGGAGCCTTGCCCAGCGCCTACTCAGCTCATCAAGTCGGGCACAAACCCTGTCTAGTACCTCATCGCTCAACGCTCGCACTTCGTCACGGGGCAGTCTCTCCCAGATGTGCGTGGCTTCCGCTGCCATCTGATGGGCGCGCCTTTTCCGCTCAGTGTCCTTCGAGCGAGAAAGCCACTCATGGAGGCAGAGATATGCCGCACGTTCGGATTGAGCTGCTTCTTGGCGTCCTTCCCGAAGGAGCTTGTCTCCGCGCGCGGCGGCGCGCCGGCGCTCCCGAGATACTTCGCGACGATTCTCGCCTGGCACTGCGCGTCGATGGAAAGTCCCAGCGGTGCCTCCAGCGGCGACCTGACCAAAGACCCCTCGACTCAGACCAAGCTCGGCTTCAACGACAAGGTGAAGGAGATCATGGGGCATGATCGCGTCGAACCCGGGCGCGGGATCCATCTCTATCGGTGGCAGGCCCGTCCGGTGGATCGCGATCCTGTAGCGCTGCTCACCCGTCCGATGAAACTCGACTTCCATGTTGGCTTGTTTCAGTGACAGCGCCATGTAATGGCCTTCTAACAAGTTAATAGACGACTCATTTTACCCCCATCTTTGTAAAGCCCCACTGTTCTCCTTGACAATCTATCATAACGTCCATTAACCTTGCGCCTCAAAAACCGAATCGGGTCCCTCCCTCTCTCCAACTCCTTTCAAAGCCGACGTAAGCCACGCCGGCTTTCTCTTTCAGAGGGTAAAGCGAGCCACTACCGAACCGAAAACCCTGGCAGGTAGCCGCAACGTAGCGTGGTGGTGTAGTGAAAAGTGTGTGAATCCGACCGAGGAGGATCTGAGGATCGGAATCTGAAGAAGGGACGGGACCATGAGACGGAATCGGTGTTCTCGGTCTAGCTCCGGGTTCGAGAAGCCGGCGCTGGCCCTCTTCCTCGTCGTTGCGTTCGGCGTGTCGGCCTCGGCGACTCCGTCGGCCTCCCGGGCCGGGTGTCGATCGATTTCCAGCACCGGATCCGCTACGAGCACCGAGAGTGCCAGCGCCCAAGACCACTGCCCGGGACCTCTTTTCTGTGCCTAGTAGGCTGACGTATCCTCCCCCGCAGCCATGACCCGCCGCCGCATGCCGCTTCTCCGCGCTATCTCTGTCGCGATCGCGACGCTCGCCGCCGCCGGGTCGGCCGCCGCCGAGGAGGCGACCCTGCTGCTGGTGACCACCACGAGCGTCCGTGACTCGGGCCTGCTCGATGCTCTGCTGCCGGTGTTTCGCCAGCGCAGCGGTGTCCGCGTGCAAGTGATCGCGGTGGGCAGCGGCGCTGCGCTGCGCATGGGCTCCGATGGCAACGCCGATGCACTGCTCACCCACGCGCCGGACGGCGAGGAAGCCTTGGTGGCGTCGGGCGCCGTCGTGGCCCGGGTGCCCTTTATGGACAACCACTTCGTGATCGCCGGCCCGGCGGCGGACCCCGCGCGGGTGGGCGAGGCCAGTTCACCCGCCGATGCCCTGCGCCGCATCGCCTCGGCAGCCGCGCCCTTCGTGAGCCGCGGCGACGATTCGGGTACCCACCGCCGCGAGGTCGCGCTCTTCGAGGAAGCCGGGCTCGATCCCAACGGCCGCTGGGAGGGCTTCGCGCGCACCGGCTCGGGGATGGGTCTCACCCTCCAGGTGGCCGGTGAGCGGCGCGCCTACGTGCTGTCGGACGTGGGCACCTTCCTGGCGTTTCGCGAGCGCGTCGACCTGGTGGAGTTGTCGCGGCCGACGCCGAGCCTGCGCAACGTGTACTCGATCCTACGGGTGGACCCGAAGCGGCTCAAGCCGGCGGCCGCCGCCGCCGCCGAGCGCTTCGAGGCCTTCCTGCTCCATCCCGATACCCAGCGGCGGATTCGTGACTTCGGCCGCGAGCGCTACGGGCGCGCGCTGTTTCGCCCACTCCACCTGGAAGACGAGGTGGCACCGCCGTAAGTCCGCCAAATGCGCCCGTCGCCCTTCTTCCCAGCTCCGTTCCAGGACATTCCGCACTCCAGGCGTTGCAGTTGCAACGCCTCAGGTTCAGAATGTCCTGGAACGGAGCAGGGCTCCTGGCCCGACTGGGCGAAGAGGAGAAGTTCCACTCTCTGCCCCCAGGACGACCCGCACCATGGAACGCCGCCGAGGAACAGCCGAATGGCGAAAGGGACCTCCGGTCGGGATGGGCGGCCGCCGAATGACGAGTGGACTCCGACCGGGGAGATCATCCTTGGATCACTCGTCAGTGCTGCTGTTGAGGCCCTGGAGGTTCACGGCGGGCGACCAGAGATCCGGAACCTCACGTCTGATTCTGGGATCGATGGGCTGACGCCGTACTCCTATCAGCGGTTCGACCGCGACGACTTCCCTTCGCTCGCCGACGCAATCGCGAACCACGTGCCCCCAGACTTTTCGACAGATGCTCCGGATACGCGAGGTATCGCGTTGCGACTCCTTGACGCCGCTCTGAAGTACAAGGAGCGGCTCGTCGAGTACCGGACTGACGGAAGCGGGCTGCCACTCGATGCGCTCCTCTGGTCGCTCAGCCATGCCGAGGCGCTGCGTGGGGAGCTGCGGGCCGCCTACAGTTTTGAGTTCGATCGGAACCGGCTTCAGTGGCTGAGAGCTCCCGGACAGGCGCGGGGCCGGGAGGCGAAGTCGCGCGCGATGGCGAAGCGGAACGAGCAGATCCGGCGGATGGCCGACGAGTACAGGGCCGAGCGCGCGCAGCAGGGCAGACCGCCGCCGCCGACCTCCCAAATCGCTCGCGTCGTTAGACGACGGTTCGAGCAAATTGTGGGTGAGGACGCTCGCGTCCCGAGCGTGAAACGGATCCGAGACATCATCTCCGGAAGGTGACGGATCGGGTCCGTCCATCTGGATGAACCAGATGGGCGGAGTTTCTTTCCGATTGTCTGTCCGGTTCTACCAGATAGACAACATCCTTAGTTGTCGCGCTTCCAATCGCAGCCGAACGCTTCCATATTGTCCGGCATGGATGCAAACCGCCGCGACGTACGCTGCTGCCCTACGGTAATACCTGAGCAGGCCCCCCAACCGATCCTCACGTTCGACGGGACCGTCGCCGCGAATGTTCGAGCTTGCCCTCTCGATCAGGTTGTTGTCGAGTCTTTGGTGATTCCGCTCGCGATGGTAGTGCTCGGGTACTCCCTTGAGGCCAGCCGGACATGACGCTCTCCGATGGCCGAAGAAGCCCCACGAAGCTGCGCGATCTCAAGATTGAGGAGCACCCGATCGCATCGCTCGCGCTCCGCCGAAACAACCCGCGCACGCACTCCGAGAAGCAGATCCGCCAGATCGCAGCCTCGATCGAGACGTTCGGCTTCACCAACCCCGTGCTCATCGACACCAGCGGTACGGTCATCGCGGGCCATGGCCGGGTGAGGGCCGCGAAGCAGCTCGGCATGGACACGGTCCCGACCGTCCAGCTCGAGCACCTGACCGACGAGCAGGTGCGCGCCTACGTGATCGCCGACAACAAGCTCGCGGAGTGTGCGGGGTGGGACCGAGAT
>JADFQD010000177.1 GCA_022561975.1 Acidobacteriota bacterium | reverse complement strand
AGGTCCAGCGTGATTGTGCCGTCTGCATCCTGGACGTATCGGCCGGCCGCGGGCGGTGTCTTGGGCGCGCCGAGAATGGCCTTCGGTTTCAGAGCGTTGCAGCTGCAACGCCTGAACTCCAGAATGTCATGAGACGCAGCAGCGCGGCGCATCTGCGACGAGCACGAGGGCCGAGCGGTCCGGTCTTCGCTTGAACTCGAGACGCGACTACGGCAGGGACGAGATCTTCCTGTGCGCGCGGGCTCCGGCTACCACGTCGCTACGGCAGAGTACGCGCAGCCCCCGTCCGGGAAGCCGCCAGACCAGCCCCATTTTTTCCAGCTCCTCGAGCGTTTCCCCGTCGAGCTCACCCTCTTCGAACCACAGGATGCTGGTCTCCGGGATTCGAGCCGGCTCGACGCTGCTCGCCAACTCTCGTGCCAGCCTCATATCAGCTCGATGCCGCGCTCGAAGCTGGTCGGGCGTCACACCGAGAAACTCCAGTCCTCTCGATACGGCCAGGACGTCGGCTGGCTCGACCCAGCGCGCCAACATGGAAACGTCGGAGGCCTTTGTAGCGAGAAAGAAGGGGCGAAACGCCTCGTCGGCTGTTCGGAACAGCCGCTGCGTCCTGAACCAGAGAAACGCCACCCGGGTATTCCAGTCGGGGGGGAGGATCCACTTTTCCAGGTCGCCGCAGATGATGTCAGCACCCAATGCATCGGCCGAAGGAAAACCAATCGATCCGGCGTGCGCGTAGTCCGCCACCAGAAGGGGTGCTCCCTTACCCAACGTCTTCCGAATCGAGTCGAACAGCTCCGCCACGGGCTGTCGTGTGCCTCGCCAGCTGGCGGGGCTCGCAAGCACGGCCTCGAAATCACCCGTCAGCAGAGGGTCGAAGAGTGCATCACAGCTGGCCGCGCGGACGGTCGCTCCGGGGAAATGCTCCACGCCGTAGTACTCCTCGCTCGTCAGCGCAATGCGCTCGATCTGGAGATGGGAGAAGAGAACCCGCAGGGCGACGAGGATGCCGGGCGCGAGAATGATTCGATCCGAGTGGTGTACCTCGAGCAGATCCGAGATGGTCGCCCGGAGGTCGTTCGCCGCGGCCAGCATCTGCTCGTCGCCGTTCATCTCAATTACCCGAACAGCGGGCCGAGTACGTGACCTGAAGGAGTTCAAGTTCCTGGAGGGCGTGAATCGCCTCGAGAGAGGCGTGGTTCCGGATGTGAATGACACTGTCGTGGTCGACCAGCTCCTTGGTGGTTCCCGCGATCGGATCGGCGAGCTCGAAGATCGCTTCCCCATTCAAGACGATCCAGCTTTTCTGAGCTGCCGCATCCCCCCGGCCCTCTTCGAGACGAACGGTCTCGCCCTCCGGCACCTTCCAGTGATGGAGGTGTATGAAATGCGGTTCACGGATACACAGGAGCGGGTCTCCCTTTCCCGAGCCACCCGCTTGATCGAGTGTTTCGGTTTTGAAGGGGTTGCGCTGGTCGATGAATTCGGCAGAGAGCAGCTGCTGGATCTCCAGTCCGAGACAACGGGCGATTCGAAGTACGACCTCGAGCGACACGTTCGAGGCGGCTGATCCGTTTTCGATTCGAGAGAGCTGCGCCGGATCGATCTCGCAGGCGGCGGCCAACTGTCGAATCGTGAGGCCGGCGCCGAGTCGGCCGATTCGGATTTTTTCGGAAATACCCCAAGCGACCAGCGCATAGCGCTCGCTGTGGGCAAGCTCGTCCGCGGTGAGCTGTCGGCGCGGGGATTCTACCTCCAGGCTCACGTCCCGCGGCAGGTCGAGATGGGTGCTGGCGGTGGTGTGGGTGAGATCCCGGATGATCATCCAGGCCACCGCCGGCTCATCCCCAGCCGCCCAGGCGTGGTGGGGAATCTGAGGGTCGATGCGGATGACGGAGCCGGGCTCGACGGGCTCGGGAAGCAGCGTGCGCGTGGGCGCGCCGCTGCCGGCGCTGCAGAAGAAGTGGTAGGAGATGCTTCCCTCAATCGGGAGCAGGATCTCCTCGCCTCCGTGATGCATGAATCGGTCTTTCTCCGCCGGGTCGAAGCTGGCCCGAAGAATGGAATACGGCCAGGCCCATAGGGGAGGGGCAAAGGTCTGGTAGAGGATGCGGTCCTGCTGCTCGGCGGTGGTACGCAGTGCAGGTTCTCCCTTGCGCACCACCCGATAATTCTGAAGGAGATCCCCGGGCGATATCGCCTCGAGGGCGGCCTGCGCCGCCTGCCGACCATCGCGAAAGTAGATCTCTGCCAACCAGCCGATACTACGAGCCTTTTTGCGTCGATCGGGCGTTTTCACCTGCGTCATTCGAGCAAAGTAGCGCGGACTCGATGAGAAATACAGCAGAAATTAAATTATCATGTTTGTTGACAAATCCAACAAAGCATGTAAAAGCTCTCCTTACCATTGGCAGCGATCGCCGGATGCGGTTGAGAGTGGAACAAAGCGGTAGAGGAGCCCGGAGGCGGGAGAGAAGCCAGGCAGAAGATCGTGTGATCCGGACCATCGCCGTGAAGAGGAGGGGAAAGCGATGCCGCTACGCCGCTTCCTTGCGCTCGCCATCTCGCAATTTCTGGGAGAGGGTTGATGCCCGGCAAAAACGCCGAGGCGACACGCCCGGTTACGCTCCGCTCCGCATGCTTCGCGGCGACGGTGCTGCTCGGACAGCTTCTGATACTTCCGGCTACGGCATTCGGCGAGAGCTCGAACGCCACCAGCGAGAAAACCCAGGAGGCGCCTCTGCCTCGTCTCGACTTCCAATTCGACGAGCCGAGGCTGAGCTTGGGGTTCCGAGGAGGATGGGCGTTCAACCGCTCCAAAGGAGAGATCTACGACCTCCTAACCGATCGGCTGACGCTATCGAAGTCCGACTTCGACGCGCCCGCCTTCACCGTCGACTTCTCCTGGCGATTGATCTCCTGGCTGGATGTGGTGTTCGGTGTCGAGTACAGCGGGCGCAAGCAGAAATCGGAGGATCGCAAATTCAACGACGAGTTCGGCAGACCGGTCGTTCAGAAAACCCGTCTGACTCAGGTTCCCCTGACCCTCAGCCTCAAGATCTACCCGATCGGCCGCGGCGACCAGGTGGGTCAGTACGCCTGGATCCGGAAGGCCCTCGTTCCGTACTTCGGCGGCGGCATCGGCGGCACCTGGTATGAACTCAAACAAAATGGTGATTTTGTCGACCGGGACCCGGCCCGAGAGACTTGCCCGGCCACCGCCTGCATCTTCACGGATGTCTTAACCTCCGACGACTGGACATTTGCACAACACGCGTTTGCCGGCCTCGACATCAAGCTCACCCGGAGCTTCGGCTTGATACTCGAGGGGCGTTACTACTGGGCCGACGCCGATCTGCAAGGAAGCTACGAAGGCTTCGCTCCGATCGACCTCGACGGGGCGCGGGTCATGATCGGGTTCAACTGGAAGCTCTGAGGAGGCCAGTATGTCGATTCGACCCAAACCGGGACGCACCGCAGCAGCCGCGATCGGGTGTCTGTTCTCGATCGTCGCGTTGGGGGCGCCGGCGCTGGGGCAGCCTGTGGCGCAGAAGGTCCTGGAAGATCAAGACAAACTCGCGTGGCTCGGGTGCTGGGATGTGATGGCAGACCCCGAGGACGACTCGCAGAAATCGCCCGAAGAGCGACAGATGATCTGCGTGGCAGCGGGCGACGCCCCGAAAGTTCTCGACCTGACTGTGCTCGTCAACGATGAGATCGTCGCGGCGGAGACGATCGTCACCGATGCTAGCCGGCAGCCGATCAGCGACGGCGGATGTGATGGCTGGAAACGCAGCGTCCTGTCCGAAGACCGCCGGCGACTCTACCTGCAGTCGGAAGCGACCTGCATCGACGGCAAGCTGAGAAGTCTTACCGGCGCATCGATGATGGTATCGGGGGATCGCTGGGTCGATATCCACGTGTTGCGGATCGACGGCGAGCGCGAGCTCGTGATCCAGCGCTACCGCCCGGTCGGCGCTGGCATCGCCCGGCTTCCGGGCGCGTTGCCGACCGCGATGCACACCGTGCGACTGGCCGCGGCGGCCCGGCTTACCGTCGAAAACGTGATCGAGGCGCTGCGGGTCGTAGACCCGGCAGTGGTGGAGGCGATGTTGCTCGAGAGCAAGGCCCGCTTTGGCATCGACTCGGAACTTCTGCTTCGCCTCGATGATGCCGGCGTTCCGGACGAGATCGTCGACTTGATGGTGGCGTTGTCCTTCCCGGAGTACTTCGCCGTCGAAGACGGCACCGTCACCCGACAGCCCGAGGTGTACTACGGAAGCTACTGGTCACCCTGGTATCCATACTACGGATATGGATATGGATACGGACACTACTACCACCACCGGCACCCGCACGGGGGTGCGCATCCCGACAAAGGCCACGGCGGCAAGGTCATCAGGGGACGCGGCTTCGTCAGCGTGCGTACGCTCAACAAGCCCTCCGGCGGCTTTTCCGGCTTCCTGCAGGGACTCTCCAACACCGGTGGTGGCGGCGGCATCGGCGGCGGAGCCTCAGGCGGTAGCAGCAGTGGAAACACCGGCTCGGTGAGCGGTTCCGGTTTCACGAGCGGCAACTCGAACTCGACCCGCCCGGCGGTGCCAAAGTGAAAGTCAACAGGTGTATCAAAAATATGTTTCTCGTTAAAACATATGTAACGACAATTTGATGAACAAAAGGGTTGACATGCCAAAGGAGCAGGCGTACCGCTGGGAAACACCTCACACGTTCCGCGGTGTAGGAGGCGCCCACGCGATGCCCGGTAGCCCATGGCAGTGGGAAGGAGACTCACCATGAAGCAACTTCTGATCGCCATCACCTTGGTTGTCGCGTTTGCCGCGCCTGCCGTGGCCGAGAATTTCCACAACCCCTATGCCTCGACGCTTGGCCGTTAAGCCTCACTCCCCTCTTTCCGGGCGCCCACTTGAGAGTAGAGCGGGCGCCCGAATTCTTTTCGGAGTGACCGCGATGCCTCAGAAAATCGTGCCAAGTCGAGGGCCCGCGGTCGATGCAGCCGCAGAGGTCCAATGATA
>JADFQD010000061.1 GCA_022561975.1 Acidobacteriota bacterium | reverse complement strand
GGAGTTTTCAGTCGAGCGGGGCGAGATCTTCGGGTTCCTCGGGCCAAACGGAGCCGGTAAGTCGACCACCCAGAAGATCCTGATTCGGCTCCTGTCGGGCTACGAGGGTGAGGTGGAGGTCTTCGGCCGCAATCTTGCGCTGTGGAACAACGACTACTACGAACAGGTCGGCGTCTCGTTCGAGTTGCCCAATCACTATCTCAAGTTGAGTGCCGTAGAGAACCTGACCTACTTCGGGTCGTTGTACGCCGGGGAGACGCGTGAACCCCAGGAGCTGCTCGGCCTGGTCGGCCTTGCGGGGGTCGGGGGCAGGGGGCTCGACGGCCTTGGCGAGAACGCCGACTTTCTCGATGTGCTTAAGAGCGAAGACGTCCAGACCCTCCACACCCTCGAGGCCACTCTCGAGGATGTCTTCATAAAGGTGACCGGAAGGGAGCTCGAGTGAGCCGGCTGGTCGCCACGATGGGGTGGGATGTGCGGCTCCAGGTTCGCAACGGCTTCTACTACGCGGCGGGCTTCGTGGCCCTCTTCATGGTTCTTCTACTGCTCTGGCCCGGACGCGAGGACCTCGCTTGGATTCTCCCCGTCGTGGTCTTCAGCAACCTCATGATCAACACTTTCTACTTCTTCAGTGGGTTGGTTCTCTTGGAGAAACGCGAAGGCACGCTCGAAGCCCAGGTCGTTACGCCGTTGCGGACGTGGGAGTACCTGGGATCGAAGCTGGTCACGCTTTCGGCGTTGGCGCTGGCGGAGAACCTGGCCATCACAGTGTTCGCCTACGGCTTCGGGTTCCGCATCCTGCCGTTTGTCCTCGGCATGATGCTGGCCGCGGTGATCTGCTGCCTGGTCGGGTTCGCGTTGGTCGCCCGGTACGACTCGATCAACGAGTTTCTGATGCCGTCGTTTCTCGTGACCGCGGCCCTCTCGGTTCCGCTGCTTCCGTACTTCGGGTTTCTCGAGGGCTGGTGGCACTACCTACACCCGCTCATGGGGCCTCTGGTTCTGCTCGAGGCGGCCTTTGAGTCTGTCCCGCCGTGGGAGCAGGTCTACGGTGTCGTCTATCCGCTCGCCTGCGTGGTTCCGATCTTTTTGTGGAGCAGGCGGGAATTTCGTCGCTTCATCGTCTCCAGCGAAGGGACGCGCTGATGGCACCACTGAGATGAGGCCGGTGAGTTGAGAGCGGCACAGGCGATCAGGGGGCTGGCTCCGGTCGACGTCAAGAGCGTTGCGCGCGACTCGATGCTGCGCTGGTTGCTCGTGTTGCCTCTCTTGATCGCGCTTCTCATGCGATGGGGCGTGCCGCCGGTCACCGCTCGGTTGGATGAGCGGTTCGCCTTCGCGCTCGAGCCTTACTACGCTCTCATCGCTAGCTTCATGGCCATGCTCGCTCCGATGCTGGTGGGGATTGTCATCGGTTTTCTACTCCTCGACCAGCGCGACGACGGGACTCTGGCGGCGCTCCGGGTCACGCCGGTGTCGCTCAATGGCTTTCTCGTCTACCGGATCGCGACGCCACTAGTCGTGAGCGTGGCTCTGACGATGGTGGTGGTTCCGATTACCGGGCTCGTCGAAATCCGCCCTCTGGCTCTCTTTCTGGTAGCGGTCGTGGCCTCGCCGCTGGGCCCGCTGTTTGCGCTCTTTCTGGCGAGCTTTGCCAACAACAAGGTGCAGGGCTTTGCACTCATGAAAGCCGCCAGCATCCTCAACTGGCCGCCCGTGATCGCGTACTTCTTGCCCAGCGGCTGGCAGTGGGCGGCGGGGATCGTGCCGACCTATTGGCCCGCGAAGCTTTTCTGGGTGTTGGAGGCAGGCGAAGCGGGGGAGGTCGGCTGGCTGGGCTGGATGCCCTATCTCGTGGTCGGCATTGCGTACCAAGCCTTGCTGGTGGCGTTGTTGCTGCGTCGGTTCAATCGGATTGTGTCTTAGGGGTGGAGACCCTCGGGGGAAGCACCTGCCGGCGTCTGCGAACGGATTGACGATCTCCAGACCATCTACGACCGGGCATGAATCTCGTAAGTGCGGTGACAGGATACTCATTTCGAGCACCGGATCCGATGACGGAATGAGTACCCTGTCCTTGCCACGAGTCCTGTCACGAGTCACCGCCACGAGAAATCGGACGGCGCGCAAGCGCCATGACAAAGCCGGCGGTCGGGTGTAGATTGAGTCTTGAAGCAACGGAGGTGAGTTGATGAGCGAACTGATTGGCTTAGTGAGTACCGGCGGTACACTTCTGATTCTGTTTTTTGGTCTTCTATTCGTCTATCTGCTCCTCAAGACGTTCTACAAGAAGGCCGGTCCCGACGAAGCGTTGATCGTCTTTGGCCGCAAGAAGCTGATCGGCCGCAGCCGGGTGGTAGATGCCGAAGGCGAGAGCGTCGGCTACCGGATCGTGCGCGGCGGCGGCACCTTCATCTGGCCGGGCTGGGAGGCCTACGAGCGACTGTCGCTCAAGATGATGACGCTCGAGATCAACCTGCCGCACGTCTACACCGAGCAGGGCATCCCGATCAATGTCAAGGCGGTCGCTCAGGTCAAAGTCAAGCCGACCCCTGAATCGATCAACCAGGCTGCTGGGTCATTCCTGGGCGTGCCCACCGAGCAGGTCCAGGCCACCATCCAGGAGACTGTCGCCGGCCACCTGCGTGGCATCGTCGGCACGCTCACCGTCGAGACGCTCTACCGCGACCAGAGGTCGTTCCAGGACAAGGTGCGCGAAGAGGCCCACCGCGATCTCGATGCCATGGGATTCGAGTTCAAGTCGTTCGTCTTCCAGGAGATCCAGGACGACCAGGGCTATCTCGACGCCCTGGGCCAACCCAAGATCCAGGAAGCGCTCAAGATGGCGCGTATCGCCACCGCCAACGCGGATCGCGACGCGGCTCTGGAGGAGGAAGCGGCTCGCCAGAAGAAAGAAGAGAAGCGCCTCGAGGTCGACACCGGCATCGCCGAGGCCGACAGAGGGCTGTTGCTCAAGAAGGCCTCGATCAGGAAAGAGGTCGACGTTGCCGACGCCCAAGCGGTCAAGAGCGGTGAGATGGAAGTCAAGATGCAGAACATCCGCATTGCCGAAAAAGAGGTCGAGCGCCAGAAGCTCGAGCTCAACGCCGTCGTGCGCGAGAAAGCCGACGCCGATCGTTACCACATCGAACAGAATGCGGCGGCCGACCGGCGGCGGCGCGAGGAGGCGGCCGAAGCCGTCAAGGCCGAAGGCATCGCGCACGCCCAGGCGGAAGCGGCCGAGCGGCGCGACGTCGGGCTGGCCGAGGCCGACGCCATCCGGGCCAAGGGTGAGGCCGAGGCCGAATCCCGCCGGCTGCTGGCCGAAGCGCTCAAGCAATACAACGAGGCCGGTCTATCGATCGAGGCGCTCAAGGTGCTGCCCGACATCGCCGCGGCGGTTTCCGAGCCGCTGTCACGCGCCGGTGCGACCACGATCATCAGCACTGGCGGCGCAGGAAGCGGGACCGGGGCCGCCAAGCTCACCGAAGACGTCGTCCAGGTGTTGAGCCAGCTTGGCCCCATTTTGCAGCAGTTCGCCGGCGTCGATCTCGATGACTTCCTGCGTGGCATCGCTTCGCTGCCCGGCGCCGCGGCCGCCAACCTACGGTCGCCCAAGGACGTAGGGAAGTCGGAAGGCTAGGCCTGACCTTCTCGTCAGCCTTCTACTGCGACAACCTAGGTGCCTGAATTTTCTGCCCGCGCTTCGATGGAGGATCCCGAGGTACAGCTCGAGCGGCTCATCAGGCGCCTCGAGGCCGAGCGGGGAATGGTGCGCAAGGTGCGCCTGCTCGCCGGCTCGTGGACTCTGCTGCGGCAGCTCTCACCACAGCAACGTGAGCGCGTGGCGCTCGCGCTCGGCAGCCGCTGGGCCTTGCGCAACCTCGAAGGCATGTTCGGGCAACCGGAGGAGATGTCCGCTAGTCAGCTTCAGGTCAAAGCCATCTTCGAGAGACTGCGCGACGCCGATCCCAACCAGTTGCGCAGGCTCGGCAACGACATGAAGAAGGGTGGTGTCGCGGGAGTCCGGAGCCGCTTGCTGGACGCGTTGGGGGAGGCACTCGAAGAGAGGATCGCGGCCGAGGACGAGTCGCAACATCCTGAAACAGCCGAACCCTCGATCAGTGCGAAGCCGCCGGCCGCAATCCCGCCTCCGCCGCCTTCTTGGCTGCCGCCGAAGCTGAACGCTTCCGAAGCCGAGCGTTCTGAATCGCAGCCGGAGGAACTCTTGGAACTCCTAACACCGCACCGGCCTGGGGCCGAGCCCGCGAGCACGGCTGCCGCTGAGGCCGGCCACCACCCTGAACTCGAACCCGAGCCCTTGCCGTCCGCTGTCGAGCCGGCGGACCTCGAAGAAGCAACGGGCGACCGCCGGCGCCGGGAGACCAGCACCCTGTCGGCAGTCGAATCACTGCGCGCACTGCGGCGGCTGTCGAGAGGTGAAACCGCGATTTCTCACGGCGGTCAAGCCAGCCGTGCGGCGCTGGTCGGCAGCCTGGGCTCAGGGTGGGCCGCGCGGCGCGCGGTGTCGTCGATGATTCGATCGCGCTTCGCTGCCGATCTCGATGAAGCTCTGGCTCTCATTCGGCGCCTGCCGACCGCTAGTCAGCAGACCTGGTGTCTGGGGGACCTACTCCAGCACTGGCAGCTCGACGCCGCGGCGCTCGCTCGCGTCCTTGGCGCCGCACCCACCGAGGCCGCGAGGAGCCGGCTGGCGCGGCGCGCCGCGCCAGCCGTGTAGCGGCTCGATTGAACGAGAGTGGCTCGGGAGGCGATGCCCTGGAGTGGCGCTCGCCGCCGCATCGCTGGTGCTCTGCATGATCATCTTGCCGGGCGGGACCGCCCCTAGCTAGAACTGTCGGAATGTAAGGTTCAAGCGGCCAGAGGGCCAGACGCCCGACGGACCAGTCTGGGGCAGGACCCTGCCGACGCCGTGAAAGCACAGCCGGGCGGGGCCGCCGAAGACGAAAGCGTCCCCGGAGTGGAGAGCGATCTTCTTCCTCGGATCGCTTCGGGAAAGACCACCGAAGATGAACTCGCACGTGTCGCCGATTGAAAAGGAAACCACAGGAATTCCAGCCTGAAGGGTCTCCGGGCGCTCGTCCTTGTCCTGATGAAGTCCTAGGCGACCGTCTTTCCCGTACCAGTTGACGAGGAGGATGTCCGGCCGTACGATGAAATCGGCAAGGGTAGCCGCCCTCTCGGCGAGTTTCGCTAGAGTGGCCGGAATAGGCTGCACCGCCAGACCGTCGACATCGCTTCGATGGAGTTCGTAATTGTAAGTCTTGGCGTTCCAGTGACGTCCGAGGCACATCATGCGGAGGCGCATCTTCGCGCCGGACCGTAGGACTGGCTGGTAGAAGCCGGCTGCGTTCTTCCCCAGCTCGAGGCAGAGCGAGGCGATTCTCTCCTGTTCGGGCAGAGAGAGGAACCCTGGCAGGTGAAACGCGCCTTCCTTGACGCGAGTGGTCTGTTTGTCTTGCTGGTTCATGGTCGCTCGAGCCCCAGCGGACCGGATCTCGGGCGAGACCCCAGTAGCGCTGAACGGAAAGGCGAAGGGTAAGGTCCCCGATCGGCTGTTGCTAGCTCTCGATCCCACCTCCGGCCGAGTCGACGGGCAGCTCCATCAGGTCTTCGGCGATCGCGATCTCGCCCGCGAATTCCCGGCGGCAGAGCGCCACCATGTCCTCCTCGTCGCAGGCCGGGTAGAGATGCGTCAGGATTACCTTCGAGACTTCAGCCTCGGCTGCGACGCGTCCGGCCTGAGCTGCAGTGAGGTGGGCATCGGTGCCCTCCGGGCCCTGGGGAAGCGAGGCCTCGATTATCAGGAGATCCGCTCCGCGGGCGATCTCGACGATCGCCGGACAGTAGCGGGTGTCGCCGGAGAAGACGATCGAGCAGTCGCCGGTCTCGAGGCGGTAGGCGTTGGCCGGAATGCCGCCATGTTCGACCGGCTTCGAGCGCAGCTCGAGGCCGGGCCACTCGAGCGAGCCGTCGGCGATTTCTCGTCGCTCGAGCCAGTCCCCCCGTGGACGAATCCAGGGCCAGAGCCGGGAGAGCTGCTCGAGGAATCGGTCGAACCCAGGCGGCCCGACGAGATGGAGGGTCTCCCGGCGCTCGAATCCGGGTGTGTAGTTGAGCGCGAAGAGCAGCGGCCCAAGGTCGGCCGTGTGGTCGGTGTGGGTGTGGGTGTAGAGGGCGTGCGTGAGGCGCCGGTAGTCGAGTCCGGTTTGTGCGAGACGACCCAAGGTGCCGCTACCGCTATCAATCAGCACCAGATGCTCGTCCGTCTCAACGACATAGCCCGAAGGTCCCCGGCGCCGTCGCGGCACGCAGGTGCCGGAGCCCAGGACGATTACGCGCGTGGCCACCCGTCTCCCTCCTGCGCCCGCGCAAGATCTTCCGGCGTTCCGATGTCGATGAACCGGCCCTCGGGAAACGTGCACGCGCCGATCGTCAACCCGCCTCCCAAGGCCGCCTCCAGGACCTGGCTCATCTGGAGCTCGGCGAGCGAGCTGCCCGGCGGCGGCACACCTTCGGTCCGGTCCAGGTAGGAGCCGAGAAACTCGGTGAAGGACTCGCCCCATGCTCCGAGGAGCCATGTGTACTCGAGCTCGCAGCGGCCGGGCTTGACGCGGAACCCAGTGACCCACTCGCCGCGCACTTCGACCATGTCCGTCTGGTCCGGGCGCTCGCTCGGAAAGAGGGCCAACACGACGTCGGCGCCGGTGCGCCTTCGCGCAGCGAGCACCTCGCAAGCCGCCGTGGTCGGGTGGAACACGACGTCCGGAAAGCCAAGGAGCACGTCGCAGCCGCGGACGAAGGGGCGGGCGCGATCCAACGTCTCCGGGATCGACTTGGTTCGATTGGTGACGACGTAGCCGATGCGCGGCGGCGTGTCACCTCGTTTGGCGAGCTGATCTGGAATATCCCACTTGCCCCGACGCAGAACGACATAGGCCGTCTCGATTCCCGCCGCACCCATCGCGTCGAGCAGCGACGAGAGGACCGGCCGCCGCTGGCCCGATTCGCCACCCAGGTCGGCGATCGGCGCAAGCTCCTTGCTGCTCTGACTGCCGAGCCGTGAGCCGACTCCAGCAGCGGGGATCAAGCCGACCAGACACCTCACGGAACGGCAGCCTACCAGCCGCCGCGGAGTAGATGCTATGTAGGCCGGTCCGCGCTAAAGGCCGGCAATTCCCAAGAGCCGTGCCGCATTCCCTCCCAGAACCTTGGCCTCGTCTTCCGGTGGCAGGCGCAGGGCGCGGATGCTCTCTTTCATCTTGTCGAGGCTGCCGATCATGTGCGGGTAGTCGCTGCCTGCCAGGAGTTGGTCGGCGCCGGCGAAGTCGAGGGCGAGCCGCAGGGCCTTGGGGTCGAAGTTGACGGTGTCGTAGTAGAAGCGCGCGAGCGTGCGGCTGGGCGGCTCCGAGAGCTGCTCGCGGCAACGGCGGAAGGCCTCGTAGCCGCGGTCGAGCCGCTCGGCAAGATAGGGAATGGCGCCACCGAGATGGCCCAGAACCCAGCGGATGCGGGGGAACCGCTCGGGCACTCCGGCGTAGACCAGATGAGCGGCCGCGAGGGTCGTGTCCATCAGAAAGCCGACCAGCGGCATCAGCATGTAGTCTTCCATCGCCTCGACGCCCACTGGAAAGGTGGGGTGAAGGTAGACGACCAAGTCGTGGGCGTCGGCGATCTTCCACAGCGGCTCGAAGCGCGGGTCGGCGAGCGGCACGCCGCTGGCGTTCGAGTAGAGCATGATGCCGCGGAAGCCGAGTTCGTCGATCACTGTGCGCAACTCGGCTTCGGCCGCCTCGGGATGATTGAGTGGCAGGTGCCCGAGCCCGCTGTACCGCGTGGGGTTGTCGGTTACCACGCGTGCCAGGCCACGGTTGATGAGCGGCGCCAGTTCGGCGGCGCGCTCGGGGGATTCGATTGAGGTTCCGGGCGCCGTGAACGAGAGGACCTGCCGGTCTACGCCGGCTTCGTCGAGCACCTGGGCTCTGAAAACCGCGTCACGGTGGCCGGGCACGAGAACGTTGTAATCGCCCGGCGAATGGAGCACCGGGTTCCCGGCCTCGTCTTCGGTTACACGAAAGCTGCTCGGACCCCGGCGAATCGCGTCCAAGTACTCCGCAGGAAAGAAGTGGTTGTGAAAGTCGATGATCATGGTTCCGATCCTTGTCGCGTGGCGAGCCGCCTGCCCCAGATCCAGTAGACCGGCACTCCGAGCAGGACGAAGCCGAGCCCCACGAGACTCTCACGCGGCTCGGAGATCACCTGGTTGGCGACCACGGAGAAGGCCGCGAAGGCGAAGACCGCGGGTACCCAGACTGGTGCCCGGAAGGTGTCCGGACGGGACTCCGCGTCTCGAGGGGACCGGCGCATCCGCCGGCGCATCTGATAGACACCGAGCGCCAGGAGCCCGAAGAAGATCCACTCGGTGTAGATGACCCGGGTGAAGAGCACTCTATAGGTGCCGGTCATCGCCAGCACCGAGGCCCACAGTCCCTGGAGCACGATGGCGACGTGGGGCGTGCGGAACCGAGGATGGATTTTTCCCGCCCAGGGGAAGAGAAGCCCGTCCTGGGCCATCGCGAGGTAGACCCTGGGTCCGGCGAGGACGATGCCGGAGAGGGCGCCGAATGTCGAGACGATGACCAGCGCCGCCATGACGGCGCCACCACCCGATCCCAGGATGGCGTCCGCGGCATCGGCCGCGACACGGTCGGAGTGAATCACCGTCTCGAGCGGTAGAACCCGGAAATAGATCGCGTTGAGCGCCATGTAGCAGGCGGTGACGATGAGCGTACCGGTGATCAGCGCGCGCGGCACGGTACGACGCGGCTCGCGAGTTTCGCCCGCGCTGTAGGTCACCATGTGCCAGCCACCGTAGGCGAAGAGGCCGGCGGCGACGGCGAGCAGGAAGTCGCCGAGCGACGTGGTGTCCGAGGGATCGGAGACAGCGGAGACAGGGGAGACAGCAGAGATATCGGAGACGGCTTCGAGGTTGGCGCCGGACGCTGCCGCCTGCGGGGGACCGTAGACGATGCCGGCGGCGACCAGGAGAACGATGGCGGCGACCTTGATCACGGTCAGGGCGGTCTGAAGCCGGCTGCCGGGCTTGACGCCCAGGAGGTTGATCGCGGTCAGGGCCAGGATCGCGCCGGCCGCCGCGAGTTTTGCGCCCAGCGGCCCCAGCGGTACGAAATAGCCCAGGTAGCGGGCGAAAACGATGGCGATCACCGCCAGGATGCCGGTGTGCATGGTCCAGAACATCGCCCAGCCCCAGAGGAAGCCGAGCAGCGGCGAGAACAGCCGACGTAGGAAGACGTAGACACCACCGGTCTCGGGAAAGGCGGCGCCGAGCTCGGCGACGACCAGAGCGCCGAGGACAGTGAGGATGCCCGAGACCAGCCAGACCGCCATCGAGCCGGTGAGGGAGGGCACGCGGCCGGTGACCTCCGAGGGCTGGACGAAGATCGAAGCGCCGATGATCGTCCCGACGACCAGGGCCGTGGCGCGGGGCAGGCCGATGGCCCGCCGGAGAGGAGCGCGATCTTCGCGAGGCATGTTGCGGTGGGAGTATGACGCAGCCTGTGGGAGTAAGCCTTGGACGAACTCCGGCCGTCGACTGCCGCTACTACATGCCCTACGAAGACGACAAGCCGGTTTGGATTGCGCGAGGGATTCGGAAGCCGTTGGCCGAGCTGTGGTCCGAGCTCAAACACTACGACTGAAGAACGGCGGCGGTTCGGTCAAGGCGTGCCTATAAGGCCCTGCCGCTCGAGCTACCGGCCATAGCCGTCACCGCTTCTCTATGGCGTCGGTTTCTCGACCCGGGCGACGGCTCGACCGCGCTCGAGCTGCCGGCGATCCCAGTTCACGAGGACATCGCCGCGATGGGCGGCGAGTTCGGGGTAGACGAACGAGAGTCAGGAGGCAGCTCGCCTGGCGACCGGTGTCCGCGTCACGAGGGCTGTGATCAAGACGATCCCGATGGCCATAGCGATCAGCAACCAGGGCGCGCCTGACCTTCTCACCAAGCTTCTACTGCGACACCCCAAATGCCTGAATCTACTGCGTTACGCTCCTATCGGCCTCCTCGGCGTACTTCGAGTACGTCTGCGTTGGCCTCAGTCGCAAGCCTTGTATCTTCAGGCATTTGCGGCGTCTCGTCACGAACCTGGTGAGAAGGTCAGGCTAGTCCGAAGCGTCGGCTCGGCTCAGATGAAACGCCATCTCGCCGGCCGGCTCGCCGTCGGCGTATGACTGCCAGATGCTGTCGAGACTCCCGTCGTCCAGCATTCGGATGTTGGCCGAGTGAATGTGCTCGTCTACCGCAGGATCCAGATTGGTTCCACCGGCAAAGTCGAAGACCAGGTTGTCGGCGGAGCTGGCTTCGCGGTTGAGGCGCATCTTCGGCTGGTTGCCGCCGGCACAGTAGTGAGTCAGCACCAGGTCGTCGCCGTCAAGGTGGTACATGTTGATCATCTCGTGGTCGGTTCCCGGATTCATGGTTTCCATGACCACCGTACCGGCGGCCGAGGTTTTGAATTCGTGAACCACTGTGGGCATCATCTCGGCCTCTTCGGCCGCTTCTCCCATACCTTCCGGGGTTCCCGTCCAGGTGCCTTCGAGGGCTTTCAGTTGATCGAACGTGGCGGCGGCGTCGACGCCTGCTTGTGCCGCGGGTGCGGCCAACAGGGCAATCGCTATCAGCATTGTCGGAATCAGGGCTTTTCTCATGTGCTTCTCCTTCTGGGGTTTGGGCTGGGGTTTGGGCTGGGGTTTGAGCTGGGGTTCGAGACGCGTTCGGCCTGATGACCGTCTGCGGATTGTATCTCGCTCAGCGGCGAGTTGTGAGCGGGCGATTGTGCTCCAGGGAGTGCCAGATGCGGCGCCTACAAAGCGTCTATCCGGGTGAGGGTGATCGAGTGAGTCTCACCGGGAAGAATCCGCTGCCATTGCGCATGCGATTCACATGTGCAAGTCTGTTGCGATGGCCAAGATGATTCAGGTGCGTAATGTTCCGGCCAGGCTTCATCGCGAACTTGTGCGTCGCGCGAAGAAACGTGGCCAGACGCTGACCGACTACGTAGAGGAAGTGCTCGAGCGCGAGATCGCACGGCCGGAGGCCGAGGAGGTGTTCGAGCGAGTGCGGACCAGAACGCCGGTCGATCTCGGAGAAACCGCAGCCGCGATTTTGAGAAACGAGCGCACCAAGCGAGGATCTCGTTGAGGAGAGTGGTAGTCGATGCGTCGGCTCTCACCGAGTATCTACTTCGAACCGAACGAGGTCTCGCGCTCGAGACCGTGTTCGCTGCCGGCGATCTCGATCTTCACGCACCTGCGCTGTGCGATGTTGAGGTGATGGCTGTGCTGCGGCGGGGGCTCCTCGGCGGCTTCCTAGGCCCAGATCGAGCGCTCCAGGCGATCGAAGATCTCCGTGACCTGCCTCTGGCGCGGCACGGTCACCAGCTCCTGCTCGAGCGGATTCTGCTTCTGCGCGAGAATTTCTCGGCCTACGACGCGGCCTACGTTGCTCTGGCTGAACGACTCGAAGCGGAGCTTCTGACCGACGACCGGCGGCTCGCAAGAGCGGTCTCGAGGCACAGCTCTGTGAACGTCCTCAGGCTCCCCGCGCAGGAATAGGAGTAGGTTTCGATCTCTCCGGCTAGCGCTTTGTCTGGAGCCGCGCCCTCAGTTCGCGGAACCGCTCCAGCCGCGCGCCGAGTTCGATCTCGAAGCCGCTGCTTCGGGGTTGGTAGAAACGGCTGCCGGCCAGCGATTCGGGCAGGCAGTCCATGCCTCCCATGCCTTCCTCGGTGGCATGGGCATAGACGTGGCCTTTGCCGTAGCCGGTCTCTTTCATGAGGCGGGTGGGAGCGTTACGGATCGACATCGGCACCGGATCGGCGGGGCGCTCTTGAATCGTGCGCCGGGCCTTCGAGTAGCCCTCGTAGAGGGCGTTGCTCTTGGGTGCCAGCGCCAGATAGATCGCCGCCTGTGCCAGCGCCAGCTCACCTTCGGGAGAGCCGAGCCGATGATAGGCGTCCCAGGCGGCGAGGGTCTGGGGCAGGGCCTGTGGATCCGCGAGCCCGACGTCTTCGCTGGCAAAGCGCACCATGCGCCGGGCCAGAAAGAGAGGGTCCTCGCCGGAGGCGAGCATGCGGGCGAGCCAGTAGAGAGCGGCGTCGGGGTCGCTTTCACGAAGGGATTTGTGCAGAGCCGAGATCAGATTGAAGTGTTCTTCGCCGGACTTGTCGTAGAGCAGGATCTTCTTCTGGGCGATGTCGCGCACCGTGTCTGCGGTGACAGCGGGGAGGAGGCGCGGATCGGAGCCGGGCGCCGCGTCCTCGACCACCAGCTCGAGGAGGTTGAGAGCCTTGCGGGCATCACCGGACGCGAGTTGCGCGATCATCTCGAGCGCTTCGCGCTCGAGCGCGATCCCGTGCTGCGCGAGTCCGAGTTCGCCGTCGCCAAGAGCCCGTTCCAGGATCGTGACCAGTGCCTCGATCGTCAGGGGTTCGAGAACCACCACGCGGCAGCGCGAGAGCAGCGCGCCGTTGAGCTCAAAGGACGGGTTCTCGGTGGTCGCGCCCACCAGGATGATGTCCCCGCGCTCGACGTAGGGAAGGAAGGCGTCCTGCTGTGCGCGGTTGAAGCGGTGTATCTCGTCGATGAAGAGAAGCGTCCTCTGGTTCTGCGCTCGACGCAGACGCTCGGCGTCGGCCATGACGCTCTTGACCTCTTTGATACCCGAGGTGACGGCCGAGAAGGGTACGAAGCGGCTCGAGGTCTGCCGTGCCATGACCGCAGCGAGCGTGGTCTTGCCCGAGCCGGGCGGTCCCCACAGGATCAGCGACGGGATTCGGTCTTCCAGAATGGCTCGGCGCAGGAAGCCATGCTCTCCCACGAGTTTCTCTTGGCCGATGACCTCGTCGAGGCTGTGGGGCCTCATTCGGTCGGCGAGTGGTCCTGGGCGGCTGCGATCCTGTGCCGGGTCGGAGCCCCTCGGAGCGAAATCAGCTCGATCCGTACGTTGGTCGTCGAAGAGGGTCCCGGTCACTCACGCGATCATATGCTGGAACGCCCCCGGCGGTTGGGCCCAGAGCAGGGCCAGGAAACCGGGGAAGAACGCGAAGGTCCAATAGACCACACGCAAAAGGTAGCTCGTTTGGATAGTCGGATCAGTCCAGATGCCCGAAACCGCCCAGAACGCCAGGCCCGAGGCGACGGCGGCAACGAGCCCGCGGAGAAGGGCCCGCTGGACGGCTTCTGTGTGGTCGCGAGCCCAGCGTTGGAGAAGAGCGAGCGTCAACCACATGGCGATCCAGGTCGCAAGAAGAGCACCGAGATAGCCGAGGACGTGGGCCAACGGGTAAAAGGCAGCGGCGAGGAGAAGACCGGCGATCGGTAGCGAGAGGAGAAGGCGCCGCAGGGCCGTTCTCGATTTCGCCGCGAGCCCCAGGATGAGTGCCAAGATCAAGAAGACCAAAACGCCATGGATGACTCCGGGAAGCACGGCACCGTCGGGGATGAATCTTGCCCAGATCCAATCGCCGAGAGTCGAAAGAAGCCCGAGCACGCCGGCGGCGGCGAGTGAGGGACGGAGTTCTCGGAGCAATGTGCGCACCCGGTCGACCATGGGAATTTGAGTATAGGGCTAGCGGAGACGGTCGCCGGTCGCCGGTCTCCATCCCCAGGGTTTTTCAGCATGTTCCTAGCGGCACGTCGTACGATAGGGCGGTGTCTGGAGTAGCCGGCATCCCGGCAAGTACTCTCCGGCGGCTAAATGAACCTTTCTGAGAAGGAGTTTCGAGATGATTGATCTCTTGCCAGAACCATTGCGCCCTTATTCGCCCCTCTTCGTCGCCGCGGCCACGGCCGTCGCTATTTTCGCCATCGGCTGGATCCTGTCGAAGTGGACCTACCGCATGGGCCTGCGCATGGCCCGTCGAGGCGGGGTGGACGAGGCACCGGCCAGATTCCTGTCGGCGATCGGCCGCTACACCGTGCTCGCGGTGGCCTTGATCGCGGCCCTCGGCAAGGTGGGGATCCAGACCACGAGCCTGGTGGCCCTGCTGGGCGCGACCGGACTGGCGGTCGGTTTCGACGTACGCCCTGGGGCGTCGATCGGTGACTTCTGGTCCATGCAGCACGGTGTGCGCGTCGCGATTTACAATGCCCTCGACAGGGCCGGTATCGAGATCCCGTTCGACCAGGTCGTATTGCATCAGGCCACCTAATTCCCATGAGCCGAATCCGCGTGCGCCGATCGACGAGTCTGTGGGCGGTTTGGGCTGCCCTGCTTGTCGGGCCGCTGGTTCAGGTTGGCTTCGCAGTGGCCGAAGGGCTCGAAGCCGTCAACGGCACCGAGCTGTGGGTGAAGCGAATGGGTTCGGGCGAGCCGATCCTCGTGGTGCATGGCGGACCGGTTCTGGAGCACGGCTATCTGCTGCCGCATCTGGCGCCGCTGGCCGAAGACTACGAGCTGATTTTCTTTGATCAGCGGTTGTCGGGCCGGTCGGCGCCGGAAGTCGAGGAGGGCAGCATTCGGCTGACGGATTTCGTGGAGGACATCGAGGCGCTCCGCGTGGCGTTGAAGCTGGAGCGAATCCACCTCATGGCGCACTCCTGGGGTGGGTTGCTCGCCATGCGCTACGCGGTTCGCTTCGAGCCCAACCTGAGGTCGCTGATTCTGCTGGATTCGATGGCCGCCAGCTCGGCTCTCTGGCAGGCGGAGCAAGAGACTGTGGTGGAGGGGGTCACCGAAGAAGATAAGCTCGAGCGCCAGGAGATCATGGCGACCGAGGCCTTCGCGGCGCGGCGTCCCGAAGCGATCGAACAACTCCTCAGGCTCTCGTTCAAGGCGCAGTTTCACGACCCCGCCAAGCTAGGTGACCTCGAACTGTATGTGCCTGAAGATTATTCCGAGCGCAGCCGGCGGTTCGGCAAGCTCGGCCCCGAGCTCGAAAGCTACGACCTGCACGCAGAGCTGAAGGTCCTCGAGGTTCCGACATTAGTTCTCTACGGCGATGCCGAGCCCGGCGCGGCGCTCGGTGGCGCGGCGATCCAGGAGGCGCTTCAGGGCTCCGAATTCGTGCTGATCGAGGACGCCGGCCACTTTCCCTTCATCGAACAGAGTGACGCTTTCCTAAGCGCGGTGCGGAAGTTTCTGGCGGCCGTTCCTTAGCGGAAGTGCGAGCATTTTCGGGGCACCCGAAACGAGTGAATGCCCCCTTTTGGGGGTCCTTTTGGAACTCTGAGCCTGCTTGATCCGTACGGTTGGCAGGAGGATCGTCAATGAAATCTTTTCTCAGAATTGTTTCTACGCTGATCTTGGCCGGTAGTGCCGCGGCCCACGCATCGACGAGCTATGCGGTGACGGTAGCCAACGACAAGCCGACGACGATTCACGTCGCCGGTACGTTCGCACTCGTGTCAGACACGATTGGCATGTACGTGACTTCCTCGCCACAGCTCGAGGATGGACAGGCCGGTCTGGTTCGCAACCTCGTAGCTCGCGATAGCGAAGGCGCGTTGATCGACACCGAGTACGCCGGCAAAGGCGATTGGCGATTGGTGAATGCCGTGGCTGGACAGGTCGTCGAAATCGAGTACGACATCGCGCTCGTGCACGGCGATTACGACTGGGGACCGGGAATCGACGAAGTGGCCTACCGGCAGGATGACGGATTGTTCTTCACGGGTTTTTCGCTTTTTGTCGTGCCCGGGTACGAATCCTCCGAGTTGGTGACGGTGAGCTTTGATCTTCCGGAGGGCTGGCGCGCTTCGACGCCCTGGCTGGGTGTGGATGCCGGAGATGTCGGGGGCGACGGAGACAGTGGAAACAGTGGAGACCAGACGTTTCGTGCCGCAGGCATGATGGATCTCGTTCGCAACTGCCTTTTCCTGGGCACGCATCTCGAGGAAACGGTTTCTCTCGAGGGCTTCACCTTCGTGCTCGCGCTCGGTGGCGAGTTCAAGGCCCAGAAGCAGTTGTTCGTCGATGCCATGGCGCCGCTGCTTCCTGCCTATGTCGAGATGTTCGGGGGAATGCCGAATGCGTCCCGGTACCTGGTCGTGATCAACCCTGGAAGCCGTTCGGATGGCGGGGCCTTTCCGGGCAGCTACAGCATGCTGATCAAGGGCGAAGTGACGCGTGAGAGCGCGGCGGTATGGGGCCACGGGATCGCGCACGAACTGGCGCATTTCTGGAACGGCCACACCATTGCACCTGCGTCGGGGCACGAGGAGGAGTGGTTCAAGGAGGGGTTTACCGATTATCTGACGATCGTCCATCTCGCCCGTTCGGGGCTCGATCCGTGGCAGGTGACGAGCCGCAAACTCGAAAACATGGCGCGACGCTACATTGTCGCCAAACGGCTGATGGGAATAGAGGACTCGATGCGCGCGGCCGGCGCGGACAAACACAAGAAGCGTTTCCTGGTCTGCGGCGGAGGATCCCTGGTGGCGTTCGCACTCGACGTGCGCATTCGTGAGGCGACGGACAACACGGCCGGTCTCGATGACCTGATGAAGGCAATGTACTCAGAGTTCGGGGGTGTGGAATCCAGCGGAGCCAGAGGAAGACGCTACACCTTCGAAGATGTCGTTCGCCTGGCCGGTGAGGTCAGCGGTGAGAGCCAGAAGGCCTTTTTTCAGAGCTATGTCGATGGCACCGAGTATCTGGATGTCGTCCCTGTCTTCGACGCGATCGGCTTGCGGCTGACGACGATGATGGACGAGTTCTATCTTTCGGAGCGCGAGAGCGCGACACCGGCTCAGAAGGCGATGGCTGTCTCGATCTTTGGCGAGTAGGAAGGCTCCGAATAGGCCCCGGATGTAGTGGCCGGAGCCGTTGCTAGACTGAAGCCCCGATGGCAACCCTGGTCCTCACGCAGTCCGAGGTCCGTTCCGTCTTGACGATGGAGCGCGCGGTGGTAGCGGTCGAGGAAGCCTTTGCGGCGCATGGTCGCGGCGAAACGCTGATGCCGGCGAAGGTGTATCTCGATCTTCCGAAGTACGACGGCGATTTTCGCGCGATGCCCGCCTACGTGAGCGGCTCGGCGGGGGTTAAGTGGGTCAACTCGCACCCCGAGAACCCGCATCGACACGGTCTGCCGACGGTACTCGGCATGTACATCTTGAGCGATCCGGCGACGGGAGAACCGCTGGCGGTGATGGACGCGACCTACTTGACCGCTGCCCGAACCGGCGCGGCCGCCGGGGTGGCGTCGAAGTACCTCGCGAGGGGCGATTCGAAGAGCGTCGGGTTCATCGGGTGCGGCGTGCAGGCTCATGCGGCGCTCGCGGCCTTGCGGGTGGTGTTTGGTGATCTGGAAGTCGTGGCGCATGACCGCGACGGAGCCGCCGCCGAGACCTTCGCGATCCAGGCCGGCGGGCGCGCCGCCGAAGCGGTGGAAGCCGCCGGCTGCGATGTCGTTTGCACTCTGACTCCGTCGCGAACACCCGTGGTTGAGAGCAAGTGGATCCGGCCGGGAACCCACATCAATGCCCTCGGGGCCGATGGACCGGGCAAGCAGGAGTTGGAGATGCGGATTCTTCGAGACGCCAAGGTAGTGATCGACGACCTTCACCAGGCGAAAGGCGGTGGCGAGATCAATGTGGCGCTGAGCCGCGGCGAACTCCGGGTCGATGATCTCTACGGCAGTCTCGGCGAAGTGGTAGCGGGGATGAAGCCGGGAAGAGAGACCGACGACGAAATCACGGTCTTTGATTCGACCGGGCTGGCAATCCAGGATGTCTCCGTGGCGCGGATCGTCTACGAGGAGGCGAAGGCGCAGGGTCTGGGGCGCCTTGTGGACTTTCTTGCGTAGGAGACAGGCTCCTTACGTATGTATGGGCGCGACCTCGGCCCCGAGCCGGTCGAGAGCTTCCTTGATAAGCAAGACGGTTTGGGTCACCTTCCGGCAGGGCGCCAGAGTTCTAGCGGGGCGAGTCGCGCCAGTCGCTCGAAATCCCGATCAGTGGTCAGCAATGTCAGCTCGTGGCGGATGGCGAGGCGCGCAATCAGTGCGTCGATCGTCCCGATTTGGATCCCCCGGCGGCGGCAGAGGTTGCGGAGTTCGGCCGCCTGGACGTGATCCTCGCGGTCCGGAACTAGAAACGGCAGCGCTCCAAAGCGCTCGATGAGCAGGGCTTGATTCTTTGGTCCATGGAAGCCCTGGAGCAGCTCCTGGAGGATCAAGCCGGTGCTGAAAATCGACTCGCCGTCTCCAAGAGCGCGGGAGAGAAACCGCACTGCGGGTTCGGATCTTGCCTCGTCGCGCCGGAGAGCCAGCGACCACACGCTCGTATCAACAAGGAGATTCAACCGCGTGAGCGCTCGCTCTTATAGTCGTATTCGTTGTCCCACTCGAGTGTGCCGAAGAGCTCGATAAGCCGCTTCTGCTTGCGGCGGGCGATGAACTCAGTGAGCGCCTTGGTTACGGCGGCCTTCTTGGTTTTCTCCCCGCTCACCGACAGCGCCGTTTCGAGGAGTTCCGGGTCGATAGCGAGATTTGTAGCCATGTGTGAATGATCACACAGAGCTACGCACACAGCAAGTAGCAGGTCAAGCTGCGAAAGGTGGCCTGGTAGATCGGCATTTTAGGTGCGTGAGATGCCGGAATCGGGCGGCCAGCAATACCCCCGCCACGGTCAGGCCGCCGATGATGCCGATCCATAGGCCTTGGGGGCCGAGGCCGCGGTGAAAGCAGAGCCAGTAGCCGAAGGGTAGGCCGATCAGCCAGTAGGCGACGACGGTCACGATCATGGGGCCGCGTGTGTCTTTGATGCCGCGCAATGCGCCCGCGGCCGAGACCTGAAGACCGTCGGAGAGCTGGAAGATCGCGGCCAGCAGGAGCAGCTTTGCGGCGACGGCGATGACCCCCTCGTCGAGGCTGTAGATTGCCGCGATCGCTCGGGGAAAGGTCACGAGCACGGTAGCGGCGAGCACCTGGACCGCCAGCGCAAGCTGGATTCCGATCCAGCCGGAGCGGCGAGCACCCTCGAGGTCTCCACGACCCAGAGCGTTTCCGACCCTCACGGTGGTCGCGAGCGCGAAGCCGAGCGGGACCATGAAGGTGATCGAGGCCACGTTGATGGCGATCTGGTGGCCGGCGACTGCGACGGTGCTGATCGAGCCCATCAGGAGCGCGACCCCTGCGAACATGCTGACTTCGACGAAGAAGCTGAAGCCGATCGGAAGTCCAAGACGAAGAAGCTCGCGGAGCGGCTCGGCTCGCGGCCACTCGAAATCGTCGAAAATACCGAGAGAGCCGAGTTTCGGATGGCGATGGACATAGATGACGAGCCCGAGAAGTTCGGTGCACCACACCGCGGAGGTCGCATATCCGCAGCCGACGGCGCCCAGTGCCGGGAGTCCCCAGTGGCCGTAAATGAGTCCGTAGTTGGCAATCACGTTGACCCCGAGGCCGATGAAGCCGAAGTACATGACCGGACGGCTGTTCCCCATTCCCTCGCACAGAAACCTGAGGGCGAGGAAGGCATACATGGCGGGCGCCCCCCAGAGCAGCGCCCGGAGGTACCCGAGGATGGTGGGGTGCAAAGAGGGCTCGACCTCGAGGGCTCGAAGAAGCGGTGCGGCTCCGAGGCAGACGAAGAGAGTCAGTACCGAAAGGCCGGCCGCGATCCAGATTGCCTGACGCACGATGGGCCCGATCTCGTGATGCTTGCCGGCGCCGTCCAGGTGGGCGACGGAGGGCGATACCGCGAGCAGAACTCCCATACCCGCCAGCATGATCGTGTGCCAGACCGCCGCGCCGGCGGCGACCGAGGCCAGCGCCTCGGCCGACAGACGCCCCGCCATGACCGTATCGACGAAGGTCATCAGCACCCCCGCGAGCTGCCCGATAATGAGCGGCCCGGCCAGGCGTAGGAGCTTGGCGGCTTCGGTGCGGCGCGGAGGAGTCGAATCGGCGGTCGAAATCACCGGCCGAGGTTATACGGCTTGGGGGACCCGCGCCGGCCGGAGTCTAGCCGTCCGGACAATCGACTAGGATCGGTGCCCAAAGGAGAAAGTATGCTGAGTCTGTCACTCCACCGTAGCTTTTGCGCTCTATTTGCTTGCCTGATCGTGGGATCGGTTTCGATCGGTAGCGCAGAGAATCATGAGGCCGAAGAGGAATCGATGCCCGAGGACTATCTCGGCGTTGCGCAGATCCTGGACTTCGAACGGGTATCGAGCCCTCAGATCTCGCCCGACGGTTCCCAGGTGATCTACGCTCGTTCGCACGTCGACGATCTCGAGGACCAGTGGGAGTCGGAGCTGTGGATTGTGAACGTGGATGGTTCGAGGCACCGGTTCCTGACCAAGGGATCGGACCCCCTGTGGTCGCCAGATGGGACACGGATCGCGTATACGGCCGCCGACGATGCCGGGGCGACCCAGATTTTTGTACGCTGGATGAGCGATGGGGCGACCTCGCAAGTCACCCGTGTTCACGAGACTCCCGGCAGCATGCGCTGGTCGCCGGACGGTGAGTCGATAGCGTTTCTCAAGATCGTGCTCGAGCACGAAGGGTGGGAGATCGAACTACCCAAGCCTCCGGAAGGCGCGGAATGGACCAAGCCGCCACGGCTGGTGACCAAGACCCACTACCGCCAGGACTACCGCGGCTTCATGAAGGAGGGCTTCACCCATGTGTTCGTGGTTCCGGCCGACAGTGGTACCGCGCGGCAGCTGACCGAGGGCTCCTGGAACGCCGGCGCGCGTTTCTCGGGCATGGAGTTCGGCGCCGGGATTTCGTGGACGTCCGACGGCCAGGAGATCCTCTTCGACGGCCTGATGGACGAAGAGCCGGAACTGGACGGCTACCGCCAGAACTACATCTACGCCGTGGACGTCGCGAGCCAAGAGGTGCGCCAGCTGGTGACGGCGAAAGGTGACTGGCAGGCCCCGGTGGTATCTCCGGACGGAGAGACCGTCGCATTCGTGGGCTTCCCGTACACGCTCCAGAGTTACCAGGCGTCGGAGCTCTACGTCGCTCCGGTATCCGGCGGAGAGCCGCGCAAGATCTCAGGCGATCTGGATCGGGACGCCGACCAGCTGATCTGGCGCCCGGACAGTAGCGGCGTCTACTTTCAAGCCGGTGACCAGGGGACACGAAACATCTACCTGGCGTCGCTGCAAGGAAAGGTTCGCCAGGTCACCGAGGGTGTCCATATGCTCGATCTGGCCTCGATGAGCCGGGGCGAGCTCGCTGCGGCCACGAGGTCGTCCTTTCAAGAGCCGGCCGACGTGGTTCTTTTGAGTCTGTCGGGGAACGGTGGCGGCAGACAGCTCACTCGGGTCAACGAGGACAGTCTGATTGGAAAACGGATGGGCGAGGTCGAGGAGATCTGGTACACCTCGACCGACGACACCCGAGTGCAGGGTTGGATCGTCAAGCCTCCGGAGTTCGACGAGAGCCAGGACTACCCGATGATCTTGCACGTGCACGGTGGCCCGCATGCCATGTACAACGTCGCCTTCAGTCTCTTCTACCAGAACCTGGCGGCCAACGGGTACGTGGTGCTCTACACGAATCCCCGCGGCAGCACCGGCTACGGCACCGAGTTCGGCAACGCCATCGACAAGTCCTATCCGAGTGTCGATCACGAGGATTTGATGGCGGGAGTCGACGCGCTCCTGGACCGGGGCTATGTGGACAAGAACCGGTTGTACGTCACCGGCTGCAGCGGCGGCGGCGTGCTCTCGAGTTGGGCGATCGGCCACACCGATCGTTTCGCGGCGGCGGCCGTTCGCTGCCCGGTGACCAACTGGATCAGCTTCGCCGGTACGGCGGACATCGTCCAATGGGGCTACCATCGGTTTGACGGCTATTTCTGGGACCAACCGGACAAGTGGCTCGAGCATTCGCCGCTGATGCACGTCGGCAAGGTGACCACGCCGACGCTGCTGATGACCGGCGAGCTCGACCTGCGAACGCCGATGGCCCAGACCGAAGAATACTACGCGGCGTTGAAGGTTCGGGGCGTCGAGGCCGTCATGCTGCGCTTCAACGACGAGTACCACGGCACGACCACCAAGCCCTCGAACTTCATGCGCACGGTGCTCTATCTGGTGGACTGGTTCGGGAAGCACTCGAAAGCCGAGGAGGAAGCGGCCGAGTAGATCGAGCGCCGCGACCAGCGACGATTCGGTCGACACGAGACGGATTTTGTCCGCTACATCCTGAACAGCGGCTTCGAAAACCAGTTGAGAGGGGACACGAAGAAATCGTGTCCCCGAGGTCAGTCCTTGCGGTCTTCCATCGCCTCGACCGTGGGCGCTGAGAGGTACTTCTCAAACCACCCGAGCGTACGGCCGATGAAGTCGAGCCGGTGGGCGCGCTCACGCAGGCCGTGGGGCTCGCGCGGATAGAAGACCAGCTCGGTCGGAACGTTCTTGATGCGCAGGCCGGTGTGCAGTTCCATCGCCTGTTCCGGGTGGA
>JADFQD010000176.1 GCA_022561975.1 Acidobacteriota bacterium | reverse complement strand
CTTGCATACGCACCGTAATCCCTGGTCGCGCGGCCCACAGGACTTCTACCACGGGCTGCTAGAGCGGGTGCGGGCCGTCTCCCCTCAGCGCCGGTGAAACACAGGCAATTCCAGCGCGAGCGTCTCGGGCCTGAGGCACTTCTCGTCATCGCAGGCCTGCACAGTGAGTCCCAGGTGGATTACTTCATTCTCTCCGGCTTCGGCTCCGGCCTCGGCTCCGGCTCCGACTTCGGCCACCGCGACTTGGGCCCGGATACTGAAAGCACCCTGAAGGACGGAAACCGGCTCATCCTGGAACCCCAGAGACACCACCTCGCCTCGAGGGTACTCGACCTCTCTTAGCTCCAGCCGATCACCGTCCACGGCCAGGTGGGTCGCCACCAGATTCTCCTGCAGCGGCCGACTGGAGTTGACATGCCACCCGTCCGCGATCTCGAGTTCGACCGTGAGGTTGCGGGGAGAGCCAACCGAAGAGTCACCAGAAGACTCACCCAAAGAATCAATAGACGGACCGGCGCCGAAATCCCAGGAGGCCGTAGCCCGCACCGCCCCGCGCGCGCCGTATTCGAGCGGGCCGGCCGCACCGTCGAGCAGCTCGTCGACACCTAGCAGCATGTAGGCGAACCCCGTCGGCCGTCGCCGAATCGAGCTCGAAAAGGCAGCTATCGTGGCTTCCGCTCTCTGCCGATACGAAAGACGGCCGGTACGCGCAGAGAGCATGGCGAGAGAGCGCACCGCCACCGAGTTCCCAGACGGGATCGCGCCATCGCTCGCGCTCTTAGGCCGCACCGGCAGTCGGCCGCCGTGATCGTCCTCGCTCATGAAAAAGCCCCCGCTCGCGGTATCTCGGCCAGGTCCGACACCTCCTCCAGGTCCACCATCCCCGTCATTCCCGTCATCCCCGCCATCCCAGAACCGGGCGATCATCACATCCGCCACCGCTGCGGCGCGCTCCAGAAACAAGGACTCACCGGTGACGTCGTAGAGGGTGAGCAGGGCTTCCGCTAGATAGGCATAGTCATTCTGGCTCGCCTCGACCGAGGACGTCCCGTCGAGATGAGCGCGCCAGAGTCGTCCGTCCGGCCGCCGGTTGTGCTCCCAAAGAAACGCCGCGGCGCGCACCGCGGCCTCGATGTAGCGCGGCTCTCCCAAAACCTCGCCGGCGCGAGCGAGGGTAGTGATCATCATGCCGTTCCAGGCGGTGACGATCTTGTCGTCACGCAGCGGATGAATTCTCTGCTCTCGCACTTCGAAAAGTTTCGTTCGAATGCGGTCGAGGCGAGCCAGCAGCTCGGGCAGCGGCAGTCCGTTCGAAACCGCGACTTCGGCAAGAGGCGCCGGCAAGTTGAGGATGTTCTTGCCCTCGAAATTGCCGCGGTCGGTAATCCCGAAAACGCGAATCGCCAGCTCGGCGTCGGCTGGAGCAAGAGCTCCTCGAATCTGCCCCGGCGTCCAAACGAAGAACTCCCCTTCCCGACCTTCGCTATCGGCATCGGTGGCCGAGTAGAACGCTCCAGCAGAAGATGTCATGTCGCGAAGCACGTAGTCGAGGGTCTGGCGCGCCACCCGCTCGAACAGCACGTCGCCGGTGATTCGCGACGCTTCGAAATACGACCGCGCCAGATGCGCCTGGTTATAGAGCATCTTCTCGAAGTGTGGAGTCAACCATTTGGCGTCGGTCGAGTAGCGGTGAAAGCCACCGCCGACCTGATCGTAGATTCCACCCCGAGCCATGCGATCGAGGGTGATGGTGGCTGCGCGTAGCGCGTCGCGGTCGTCCGAGCGCAGCGCCCGCTCCAGAAGCAACAGCAGCTGCGGTTCGTGCGGGAACTTGGGTGCCGGCGAGAAGCCTCCCAGGCGATCGTCGTGGCGAACGAGGCTCTGCCGGACCGCTTCGCCGACCAAGTCACTTCCGACTTCGACCGCTTCGCCCGAGGCCGCACTGACGAGCGCCACGCGAGCGGCAATTTCGATGGCCTGCTCGACCAGCTTCGGACGCTGATCCCTCCAGGCGCCGGCAGCCTTTCGAAGCAGTTCCCGAAAGGAATCCCGCGGAAAGTACGTGCCGCCGAAAAACGGCTTGCCATCGCTGGTGAGAAAACTCGACATCGGCCAGCCGCCTCGTCCGGTCATCAGCTGAACCGCGGTCATGTAGACCTCGTCGACATCGGGGCGCTGCTCCCGATCGACCTTGATATTCACGAACGACTCGTTCATCAGGAGCGCGGTCTCTTGATCCTCGAAACTGCCCTTCTCCATCACATGACACCAGTGACAGGTGGAGTAACCAATCGAGAGGAAGATCGGCTTGCCCTCCCTCTGGGCGGTCTCGAAGGCCTCGGCGCCCCACGGATACCAGTTCACCGGATTGTGGGCGTGCTGCAGCAGATAGGGTGAGTCCTCGAGGATCAGCCGGTTGACGTAGATCGGTGTTGCGTCGGCTCGAAGATGCTCGGTTCTCGGAAGGTAGTCCGGCCCCTTGGCTTCGTATGCCGACCAAAGTTCCGCCGCCAGATCTCGTGAGAGTGGCACGCTACCCGGCGGTGTCTCGGGGATCTGGCTCTCCGCCTTGGCAGGCGCCGGCAACGGTCCGCAGGCCGAAGTCAGCACCATGGCAAGATTGGCCGCGATGAGCCAAACCCAAGGAATGCCCATGCGACGCCGGACCTCGAGGCCCTGTCGATCTCTTGGTAGTGCGTCCACATCTGTACAATAACCGATACGCGGCAGCCGATCCTTTGGTGCCCGGGGAGCGACGTGGCTGAATCGACGACAGAGAGTATCTCCGAGCACAAACACGGTGGCCTGGGCGAGCTTGCCTCCACGGCCATCTGCGGCAACGACATCACCTCTTCGTGCCTGTACGTATCGGCATTGGCCATCATGCAGGCCGGCAAACTGGCTTGGCTATCGTTGCTCATTGTCGCGGTGGTTCTCTTCCTGTTCCGAAAGATCTACACCGAAGTGGTCGGAACTCTGCCGCTCAACGGCGGCGCCTACAACGCTCTGCTGAACACAACGAGCAAGAGGGTCGCCTCGCTGGCCGCCTGCCTGACCTTGCTCTCCTATATGGCCACCGCCGTGATCTCGGCCGTCGAGGCCATGCACTACGCCCATTCCCTCTGGCACGCTCTTCCCGTCGCGCTCGCAACCGTGCTCTTGCTGGCTGCGTTCGCCGCTTTGACGATCATCGGCATCGGGGAGTCGTCTGTCGTTGCCGTCGGCATCTTCTTGTTTCATCTCGCGTCACTCACGCTGCTGCTCCTCTTGGGCGGCTGGTATATCTTCGCCCACGGAACCGTCGTCCTGACCGAGAACTTTGCGATGCCCGTCGAAGGCGGCATCTGGACAGCTCTCTTCTTCGGGTTCGCCGCGTCGATGCTCGGCATCTCCGGCTTCGAAAGCTCGGCCAACTTCGTCGAGGAACAAGCCGAAGGCGTGTTTCCAAAGACACTCCGCAACATGTGGATCGCGGTATCGGTCTTCAATCCGCTGATAGCGCTCCTGGCGCTCGGTCTGGTGCGAATTCCCGACGTACCGGCGCATCAAGAGGCCTTGCTCTCTCACATGGGCGACATCGCCGGCGGCGGCTGGCTGGCGACCCTCATCTCGGTCGACGCCTCGCTGGTCCTGAGCGGCGCCGTCCTGACCTCCTTCATCGGCGTTACGGGTCTGACCCGCAGGATGACACTCGATCGCTGCCTGCCTCAATTCCTGCTGAAAACCAACTCTCGCGGAACCACACACCGCATCATCATCGGGTTCTTCCTGCTGTCGGTTTCGGTCCTCTACTTCACCAAGGGCGAGCTCCCGGCTCTGGCGGGGGTTTATACGATCTCGTTTCTCGCCGTAATGGCCCTGTTCGGCATCGGCAATATCCTGCTCAAGGTGCGCCGCAGCCGTCTGAAGCGACCGGAGACCGCCAGCTGGCCGGCGCTGTTCGTAGCCATCACCGCTGTCATCGTTGCGTTGATCGGCAACATCGTGATGAACCCCGACTACTTTCGGATGTTTCTCTACTACTTCGTGCCGACCGTGGCGATCGTTCTGATCATGCTGGGCCGGATCGGTCTTCTCAAGGCCGGGATGTTTTTCGTCCACGCGATCAGCGACGCGGTCTCCGGAGCTTCCTCGCGAATCTCGGCGAAAATCATGGCCAACATCCGAGTCATCAACTCGCAGCAAATGGTCTTCTTCACCCGCGGCGACAATCTCGCGGCCCTCAACCAGGCGGTGCTCTACGTTCGCCGCAACGAGCACACCAACAGAATCAAGATCGTGACGATCGGTGAGGACGAGAGCAAGGTCCCGGTGCGACTCGCTTCGGACATTCGCTACCTCGACGAGGCCTACCCGAAGATCGACCTCGAATTCGTCTTCGTCAAGGGGCGCTTCTCGCCCGAGTTGATTCAGGATCTCTCCGAGCAGTGGAACATCCCGGTGAATTTCATGTTCATCGGATCGCCCGGCCACCACTTCCTGTACGGTCTGGCCGAGCTCGGCGGCGTCCGGCTCATCATCTGAAGTCTGAGGTGAGTTTCCTGTCTCGAGACTGAATCGAACCGGCGCTGCAACATGGTTTCTACCCAGCGCAAGCTCCGAACGGCCCTCTCGCGCTGGCTCGACCAGCGAGAGGTGTCCAATTCGGCGATAACGTTTGCGACCGCGCCATCCTCGTCGGAATCGGAGCGGGCCTGGGGGCGGTGGCATTCCGGTGGTTCATCGGGATGGTCCGCTCGATCGGCTACGAGTCGGCGGTCTCGGACCAGCTCGGCTGGGCCCGGCTGCTCCTGGTCCCCGCCGTCGGCGGCCTGATAGTCGGACCCCTGGTCTACTTCTGGGCCCGCGAGGCCCGGGGGCACGGCGTGCCCGAGGTGATGGAGGCCGTGGCTCTGCGTGGCGGGCGCATCCGGCCGCGGGTGGCCCTGGTCAAGGCACTGGCCTCGGGCGTGTGCATCGGCGGCTCGGGTGGCTCGGTGGGCCGCGAGGGTCCCATCGTCCAGGTCGGATCGGCTATCGGATCCAGTCTGGGCCAAGCCCTGAACTTCTCCGACGAGCGCAGTCGCAGCCTGGTGGC
>JADFQD010000175.1 GCA_022561975.1 Acidobacteriota bacterium | reverse complement strand
TCCAGTTCCAGACCCAGGATTGGAGGCCATACTACCGCACTCCCCGCCGTGTCTTGGACGAGCCCGCCCCCAGCGAGTCTCCCAAAGCGCCTCCAGAGGCGGGAAAACCGCTGGTCCGACGGTTTGGTGGTTTCCTCCTTTTCGCTGCTCAAAAAATAGTGGTCAGGCCGACATGGAACCCGATGTCGGGGCTGCTGTTGAAAGTAGAGATGTTCTCGGTCAGGCCAACGAACAGAACGCGCTTGGACCAGACCACCTTCTTGAGCCCGAGTGTTACCTGCGAGGTTGCCCGGGCTAACTCGTCCAGGTCGAGGTCCCGAAAGGGACTCTGCGAGACCGTCAGCTGGGCCAGGCCACTCATCTTGGGCCCCAGAGAGCGCTCCCAAGCCACCATGCCGGTGGGGAGGAGCTGGGTGTCGGTTCTCAACTGCTTCGACTCGTCCAGGTACAACAGTCCCACGGACGCATGCAGGCACGATTTGGTGTAGTACTTGGTGAGCAGGAGCTGTACCCCGAGATCGGTGCCACCTGAGCTCAACAGCGGTTCGTCTCCACCTGTGGGGAGCTTGAGGAGCGCCTCGAGAGCCAACCGGATCCGCGAGGCTTCGGAAGGGTTCAAAAGAGCGAACTTGGCCCCCAGAACCACGTCTCCGAGGCCGACGCCCGGATCCTCGTCGAGGAAGAACTCTCCCTTCTGGCTCCCGGAGAAGAGCAGCAAGGAATCCTTTGGAGCCCCCTTGCGACCGACTTGGCTGAAGCCAAAGGCCTTGTGGAAGTCTTCGACCAGAGAATCGAACACTCCGCCCTGGAAGCTGAGGATGGGGAGAACCAGCTCGAGTTGGACCCCCTTGCCCACGCCACGCCGAACCGCAACTGCCGTGCGGTACAGCTCGCCATCGACCAGAAAGACGCCGCCATCCGGTTGATCGGATTCGAGCGTCCTGAACTGGGCAAGCGTCACGGGCCCACGCTCGGCTCTGTCTTCTAGGGCGGACTCAACGACCTCCGAGAGGGCCCAGGTGTTGGTGACCGTCTCGATGAGGTCGACCTGCCACTTGCCCGGCTCTACGATGTCGGCCGAGACCGGATCCAGCCCCAGGAATCCCATCCCAAGAAGAAACTGATCCCTGATCCTCAGGGGTCCGGTGTCGATCAGATAGCGGTTCACTTCGGCTTCCGACGCCGATGGAACACCCGTCAACAGTACACACAGAACCAAGCCCGCCGAAAATCGGACACCTGTACCGCGCTCACAACATGCCATCTCGTACCTCCCGCTCCTGCTCGCTCTTGCTCGGCGGCTTCGCCCAGTGGCTGAATGTCGATTCCCAGTCTCTTACCATTTCGCACCCAGTATGCGCCCAAAGTTGGAGTATGGCGAGGACGATTAGAGGGGGACACTCGGTACCGCAAGGAAGAAAAACGCCCCCGGTCGGGGGCGTGGGGCCAAGGAACTCTACGCGATTGCTCGCGCGAGCTCCGACGCCTGCATGGTGTGGGGTGGCACTTCCCAGGCCACCCGCACGAAAAGTTCGTCGGCGAGACGGGAGAGGATCCGGTCTCGCTCCTGTCCCGGAGGAAGCACGAGCACAATCCGCTGCGACTCGGTGGTTAGCGACGGCACCGCGGCGAGCTGGTGATCGCTCATAGTCGTGTCCATGATGGCCACCGCGTTGGAGTAGCCAGCCTCAAAGCAGCGCCAGACGTCCAAGATCTCCGGCACCACTATGAGGCCAAAGGTCGCGGACGACACACCGTCGCGGGCGCGGTGCGCGTTGTAGAGCTCGAGCTGCCGGTCGAACTTGGGCGGAAACTTCCAGCCTGGTTCTCCGTTGAGGCACCACCCGGCGTAGGCCAGGAGCTCGCCCGCGGGTGAATGGATGGGAACCGCCAGGCGATCCTTCATCATCCCGCGGCTGCAGACCCCGGCCTCGAAGCGTTCGACAGTCGCTTGGTCGAAACCGAGCGGCCTGAGGAGCTCGTGGCCAGGTTCAAGATTCTTGAGCTCGAAGGTCAGCGGCGGGTTGGCCGAGGCCTCGGCCTGGCCGGCGGACGGCTCTTCCTGCAAATCGGTCGATTCAGGGAATGCTATCCTCTTGCCCTCCGCGAGATCGTCGCGCAGAGAGCCTCCTACGGCCTCGTTTTCCGGCGTTCCTGCCGAATCCGAGGCCTCCAGACGTTCTCGGCGCCGCCGGCGACGTCTCCCATCTCTCTGCGGCTTGCTGGTGGTTTCGATACCGAACCACTCGGCAAGCTTGAGAGCGGCTACTTTGGCACCGCACTCTTCCATCTCAACGACCAGGTCGACAACGTTGCCGCCCTCCTCGCACGCATGACAGAACCAGAGGTTCTTGCTCGTCGTGACGTGGAAAGGGCTCTTGGAGCGGTGCTCGTACATCGGGCACGCGCCCTTGTAGCCGTCGTCTTTCTCCTCGAGGTCATCGAGCAAGCCATAGTGCTCAAGCACCTGCTCGATCGAAACCTGCTGTTTGACGGCGGCGAAGTCAATCCAGCCAGACCTCCGCTTACGGCGTGTCTTTGTCATAGGAAACCTCCTTTCGATTCAGTACTCCTCGGGGAGGAGCACACAGGTGGATGAGCGGTCGGCCTCGGTGATCACCCACAGGCGATCGTCGAGGCTTGTGCGATAGGCAGAGAGGATCCGGAAGCCCTCCTTGAGGGAGAGCTCGTTCTCCTTTCTGTCTTCGTCGGGGATCTCGCCCCAGTCGCCACGGACGTGCTGCGCGAGGTAGCGGTGGGGGAGCTCGCCGGCGGCCTCAAGGGCCGCGAGTGCTCCCGGCGTCGCTACGACGCGGCCGAGCGGGAATAGGGGTGCCTTGGAAACGGACGTCTCCTGTGGTCTGCTCATGGCAAACCTCCTTCTTTCTGTGTTTGGGAAAGTGGGGAAGGCTACGGTGCTTACCACCCGCCTCGTTGCCGAAGAGACACCCACCTGGGTTCCTCTCCGAGAACGAGGTGATCGACGAGGCGAATACCGAGAGTCTCGCCGGCAGCGGCAACACGACGGGTGAACGCCAAGTCTTCTACACTCGGCGACGGGTCGCCGCTCGGGTGGTTGTGGAAAAGGATGATGCCGGCGGCGTTCGCCAGAAGCGCCGGAATCAAAAGCCCTCGCGGCTCGACGGCCGCGCGATTCAAGGTACCCATGTAGGCAATGACGTGGCCGATAGCGCGGTTGCGCGTATCGAGTAGCACGGCTCCCATCACCTCGTAGGCGAAGGGACGGACGAGCTCCGCCAAAAACTTGGCGGCGCGCTCCGGACGGTTGCATGGTTCGAGCTCTTCGTAGGGCACCTCGTGCTCTCGGACAAGCTCGAGCCGGTAGCGTGTAGCGATCGTCGGATCGCCACTGGAGACACACGTCTCCTGCGGGATGGACATTGCCAGCCTCCTTTCGGGATCAGGTTGTAAGGGAACAAAAATCCCCAGCTAGAAGAGCCGGGGTCTGCCGTTCACAGTACGCTTCAGAGAAACGCTGTCAAGCACGACGGCGGGGTAGAGTAGGGTAGCTACCAGGCGCGCTCACAAATGGAGTCCTTCTTTCACTTCCTCGAGGCCATCCTCAGCTTCCTCCTCGGGACATTCGCAATCGTCGCGTTGTTCGTGTTCGCCATCCTGGTGCTGATCGTACTCAACATCCGAAACCTCTACCGCGAGCTGCAGCACTATCTCGCTCGCAGAAAGGCCCGTATGCCCGATAGCGAGGTGCTAACCGAGAGCCGCATGAAACACCAGATTCTCTTCTGGATAGTACTGGGAATATTTGCGATCGACTTGGTAGTGCCTGACTTCGTTCCCTTCCTCGACGAGATCCTCCTCGGCCTCCTGGCTACCTACTTCGGGCTACAGCGCGAGCGCGTACCGGTCGAGCGGCAGCTACCCAAAGAGGCGGCCGTCGTCGACCTCGGTGAGGTCGAGTCGAAAGAGGTTGATTAGCTTCCCTCCGCAGTAGGGAGAGAGCACTGTGTGGGCGGGGAAAAACCAAAGCTGCCCGCTAGGGCAGCTTGGCCTCGAGCGCCGCGACGCGGGGTTCGAGATTGTCGCGCAGATCAGACGTGAACGCCTGCTCGGCGTCGAGTTTCTCAACGAGCTCGGTGAGCTTGTCCTCGATGCGACCGAAGCGATTCTCGAGGCGCCCGAGGCGAGACTCGATGTCCGTGAAGCGCTCGTGCTGCTTCCGGTCGAGATCCTCAAGGCGTTTGGCGACGTCCTTGAAGCCCTCAGCGACCATCTGCGCGAGATCTTCAAGCGTGATGTCCTTGGACATAAGCGAACTGTTACTGGCTGCTAAATGCGACCTGCGGCTCGCTGCCGCTTTGTCTGCCGGAAAGCGCGTGAGGAGGCTCAGCGGTCAACCCTGAAACGGGTTGAGGGCTGAGGGTGTCGCGCTAGGCTGAACACAAAGCGGTGCGAGCGTCTCCTGGGGTGGGTGACACGGTGCGTGCCTGCTCTCCAGCCTACGCGAGCATGACAAAGAGTCAAGCCAGAAGTCGGACTGGCTGACCGCGAAGATTCTGCCACTCGTAGGTCATGAAATCGCCCTCCAGGAGATCATCATGGCGAGCGAAGAGAAACAGACCCTTGGCCATGTTGTGTTTTAGACCGAGAGCCTGGATGGCAGTGATGCGCTTCGCTGCGTTCTTGTCTGAGACAACAAAGAGAACGCGCGGGTTGCGGAAGCCGTAGGGCGGCTTCTGGCTCTTGTCGCTCCACTGTTTCCACGTCTGTTAACGGCGGTCAAAAAGCGCGGGATTCCGGTTTCGAGCCCGCGGTTTGCGTGTCGGACTGCGGGTTGAGGCCGAGGCGTCGATAGTGCTGCTGGACGTAGTCGACGTATCCGGGCTCGAGATCTTGAGCTGAGAGCCGCTCGAGGACGGTGCGGTAGTAGGCGAGGGAGTGGATGGGCTCGAGTCGGGGCAGGTGCCCGAGTCACCTTCTCAGCGTGGCGAGCCGGATGGCGTGGGCCAGGTGATCGAGCCGGACGCCTTGCCGGTAGAGATCGCCGGCAAGAGCCCGGTCGCGGCGCGACGGCCGCGAGGGTGTGTCTGGCGCTTCGAGGTAGA
>JADFQD010000174.1 GCA_022561975.1 Acidobacteriota bacterium | reverse complement strand
CGGCGGGAGGACCGGCCCCGGTAGAGGACTTCTCCGGTATCCGCGTGCCAGCTCAGACGCTTCAGGACGACCGGGCAGCGGATCATGTAGCGGCCCGCACGGCGCCTTTGCCGGTCCTCGACCCGCACCGCACCATGCACTGAGAAGCCGCTGTGGCGCCAGGACAGCAGGTTCTCAACGACGGCCTCAGTGATCAGCTCCTTGCCGAGGAGCATCCGCAGCAGCTCGGCGCGAAAGAGCCGCTCGACATGCCGGGAGTGGAACCAAGCGAGCGGCCGGAAGGTGCCGTCCGGCGTGAAGCCGCCGTCCGTCAGCAGAACGTGTACATGAGGATGAAAATTGAGCAGCTCCCCCGAGGTCTGTAGGAACCCAGCCGCGCCAGGAGTCACGTCGGCGCCGTCAAAGGTGCCGTCGAAGGTGAGCTTCAGCGCTCGCCAGGCACAGCCGGCCAGTTCTCCCAGGAGCTTACGGTCGTAGCGGAAAAAGACTCTGAGCCGCTTGGGGATCGTGAACACCACCTGGCGGTGCGGGACGTCTTCGAGCAGTTCCCGCTCGGCCCAATCCACCCACAGAAGCTCGCGCTTCTGGTGGCAGCTCGGGCACAACCCCCGGAGCTTGCAGGAGAAGGCGATGAGGAACTCGGTGCCCTCGCTGTTCTCGCCGGGCTGCTCGACGGTGGGCGGCTCGCGACACCGCTAGCCTTAGCCGCGATCGTTGGCGTTTCGTTCATCTACCTGGCCCTGGCTCTGCGTTTCTGGTTTTACATTCCGGTCGTCGGCATTGGGCTCGCTACCGCGTGTTTCGCCGGGGCGCTTGCCCATTCGCTGTTGGCTGGATGAGGGCACGCCGTTTAACCATTCGCTGCATCGGACGAGGGCCGCGCGCGAATCGAGCTCGAGAAGCCGCGACGGACCCTGGACCTCGAGCGCGGAGACTGGCTCCACCTGCCGGCACGATGCCGCCACCGCGTGGCGTGGACCGATCCCGAGCAAGACACGTTCTGGCTGGCCGTGCACGGTCTGCCGTAGGGATAGCCGTCCCCGGGCAGGCGCCAGCGAGCCTCAACCAAGGCGTTGATAAGTGGCTGCGACGATTAGATAATAGCCTCAGGAGTCCACGCTAGACGCGCCGTTTACCGGTGGGCTCCGACAGCACACGAGCAAGGAGGACGATGTGAAGTCGACAATGAGCAAGGTACTCCCGGTCCTGGTCGGGCTGCTGGTCATCGCGAGCGCCGTCCGAGCCGAAAAGATCTTCCCTTACAAGGTCCACGAAAAGACCCTCTCCAACGGCCTTCAGGTCGTCGTGGTCCCCTATGAGAGCCCGGGTACCGTCGCCTACATGACGGTCGTACGCACGGGCTCGCGAGACGAGGTGGAGCCGGGACACACCGGCTTTGCCCACTTCTTCGAGCACATGATGTTCCGGGGCACCGACAAATACGACCAGGACGAGTACAACGACGTCCTCAAGCGCATGGGCGCGGACTCCAATGCGTCGACCTCGGATGACCGCACTCGCTACTACATCATCGGCCCCTCGGCGGAGCTCGAGACGATGATGGACATCGAATCCGACCGTTTCAAGAACCTCAAGTACAGCGAAGAGGATTTCCGGCGTGAGGCCCTGGCGGTCCTGGGTGAGTACAACAAAAACATCTCGAACCCGTTCCTGCCGATGTACGAAAAGATGCGCGAGCTGGCGTTCGACAAGCACACCTACAGTCACACGACCATGGGCTACCTCGAGGACATCAAGGCGATGCCGGGCTACTACGACTACAGCATGGGGTTCTTCAACCGCTTCTACCGCCCGGAGAACTGCGCCCTGGTGGTCACTGGAGACGCCGATCCCGAAACCACGTTCCGGCTCGCCGAAAAGTACTGGGGAGACTGGAAACCCGGATACATGGCCCCCGAGGTTTCGCCGGAACCCCCCCAGACCGAGCCCAAGGAAGCCGTGATCGACTGGCCCGCGCCGATCAGTCCCCACCTCATGATCGGCTATCGGGCACCCGCGTTTTCTGACTCGACGCCAGCGACCGCAGCGCTCGACCTGTTCTCCCAGGTTCTGTTCGGCGAATCCGCTCCCCTCTACCAGAAGCTTGTCGTGGACGAACAGTGGGTCGATTTCATCTCCGGAAGCTACTCGGACCATCGTGATCCGTATCTCTTCATGATCTACACCCGGGTCAAGTCCGAGGACCTGGTGCCGAAGGTGCTGGCGGCCATCGACGAGGCCATTGAGGGCGCTCAAGCCGAGATCGCAGACGCCGACAAGCTGGAGCGGATCAAGTCGCATCTCAGGTATCAGTTCGCTCTCGGCCTTGACACCCCCGGCTCGATCGGGTTCATGATGACCAGCTTCCTGACCTTGAGCACCGACACCAACACCGTCAACAGAGTCTACGAGCAGTACGCCAAGGTGACTCCGGAGGACATTCGCCAAGTCGCGCGCAGTGTCTTCCAAGAAACCAATCGCACCAAGATCAAGCTGTCTCATTCCGGCAACGCAGGCGCGGACGCCTCGGAAGAACGCTAGGAGAAACACGAAAATGCGACGAAGACCAATTACCGCCCTCGCCCTCCTGGTTTTTCTCCTCACGGTCGTCTCCATACCGGTCGAGGCCCGGAAGCGCGGACGCACATCAAAGGCTGAACGCTCGGACACCGACGCCCAGGCGGGCACCGAAATGCCCGAAGAGCCGCCGGCGGTGGAGCCCGACCGGGGCCGCCCGGAGGTTGTGGCCCTCCAGAGCGCGGATTCTCCGCTGATCGCCATTCGGCTGCTCTTCAAGGCGGGCTCGATGCACGACCCGAAGGGCAAGGAGGGACTCGCGTCGCTGACCGGGCTGTTGCTGGCGCAAGCCGGCACCGCCAAACGCTCCTACACCGAGGTGGTCGAGAAACTCTATCCGATGGCGGCGTCGATCGACGTCACCACGGATCGGGAGGTCACGGTGATCAGCGGCGAAGTTCATCGAGAGACGCTCTCGGACTACCTGGGTCTCCTGCTCGAGGGTCTCCTGGAACCCGGATTCGCCGAAGAAGACTTCAATCGACACAAGGCCCAACTCGACGCCTATCTGACCGATACGTTGCGCGCGTCGAACGACGAGCTATTGGGACTCGAAGCCCTGCAGCAGGCCATCTTCGCCGGGCATCCCTACGGCCACGCGCCGCAGGGCACGGTCGAAGGCCTTGCCAACATCACGCTAGACGACGTCAAGATCTTCTACCAGACGTTCTACTTTCCCTCGAATCTGATGCTCGGCCTGGCCGGCGGGTATCCGGACGGCCTGCCCGATGAGTTATCCGAGAAGCTTGCCGGCCTGCCCGAGGGAGGCCAGCACCTGGGCCGCGTGGATCATGACCTACCGAGTCCCGCGAAAGTCGAAGGCAGAAACTTCGTGCTGATCGACAAGCCCACGAGCTCCGTGGGCATTCACTTCGGCTACGCGCTGCCGATCAACCGGTCGCATCCCGACTACTACCCGCTGATGGTGGCCAACAGTTTTCTGGGTGAGCACCGCACCTTCCACGGTCGCCTGATGAAGCAGCTGCGCGGCAAGCGCGGTCTCAACTATGGTGACTACTCGTACATCGAGTACTGGCATCTGCCGCCGTTCACCAGCAACCCCGGCCCCAACGTTCCGCGTCGCCAGCAGTACTTCTCCATCTGGGTTCGCCCGGTCGTGCCCAACACCGCTCACTTTGCGTTGCGCAACGCGCTCTATGAACTCGACCGGCTGATCGCAAAGGGCATGACCTCGGAGGAGTTCGAGCTGACCCGCGACTTCGTCATCAACTACTCGAAACTTTGGGCGCAGAGCCCGGCGAACCGGCTGGGCTTCCTCATGGACAGCCGCTACTACGGAATGGACTCCTACATCGACGAGGTCGATCGCCGGCTCAAGGAAATGACCGTCGAAGAGGTGAACGAAGCGATTGCCAAGTCTCTGCGTTCGGACAGCTTCCATGGTGTTTTCGTCACCGCCGATGCCGAAGAAGTGAAGGCCTACCTGGAAGCGGACGAGCCCAGTCCGATGAAGTACAACACGCCTCCCGAGGCGGAAGTCGCCAAGGCCGACAAGATCATCGACAAGATCAAGGTCGGGCCGAACTCGATAGAAATCGTCTCGGTCCAGGACATGTTCCAGGGCGGGGAGAAGTGACGACGCCCCAAGAGGGTAACGAGTCGCCCCTATCGGAAGCAGCAACCGTGGTCTGTCCCTACTGTGGCGAGACCGTGGAGATCTTTGTCGAATCCGACGTTCGCGGCGAAATGGTCCACGATTGCGAAGTCTGCTGCAATCCTTGGGCGGCTGCGGGTCTGGCGTGACGAAGCCGGCTCGCACATCCTGGTGGAGCGACTGGACGATTAGAATCCGCGGCGAAGGAGGACTGCCATGGACATTGAGAACGGGAGAAGCACTGACGAGAATGAAATAATCGAGAAGCGCGAAGACAGGGATCTCGGGTTCGGCGCCGTGGTTGCGAGCCAGAGCACGCTGCGGCTCCTCAATCGCGATGGCAGCTTCAATGTGGAACGCCACGGCGCTGGGTACCGGACTCATCTTCGCTCGGTTTTCCAGGCGGGTGGCACGAATCGTCTTCAGCCGTCAGGCGATCATCGCTCCCTACCGCGACATGAGCGCCTTCGAGTTCAGAATCGCGAACCGCAGAAAGAGCGAGATCATCGATCTCGAGGCCAAGGTCCTGTTGAGCCGAAGGGAGCCCGTCTCCGGTGGCGGCACGCAACGCCGCTTCTACGAACTCGACCTAGAGCGCCGGCGGGTCACCTTCTTTCCACTCGCCTGGACCATCGTCCACCCGATCGACGAGAACAGTCCGCTCTGGAAGGTCCGGCCCGAGGAACTGGCCGAGAGCTACGCCGAGTTCCTGGTGCTCCTCACGGGAACCGACGAGACCTTCCCGCAGATGGTCCACTCCCGCACCTCCTACAGTTGGGAAGAGGTCGTCTGGCCGGAGCAGCCGCCTGAATTCAGGTAGACGCAGCTTCGGGAGGTCTCGAGGTCAGGGGTCGACCGCCTGAAGGCGGCAGGGGTCGCAGGGGTCCCAGGCTCCTCCGGGTGGAAAGCTGGCCGCCACAGA
>JADFQD010000173.1 GCA_022561975.1 Acidobacteriota bacterium | reverse complement strand
GACATTTTGCCCGCGTTCGGCCTCCGGCCCGCGGAGCGCCGAGTTGCCGGCCCCCCGCGCAGCGCTGCTAGCAGCCCGTGGTAGAAGTCCTGCGGGTCGCGTTGGGAGCGCTTTCGGGTGCGCTGCAAGGCGACGCGACGCAGGCGATGCGGTGTCATCGTTGAGGAGCGCCAACGCCGCAGCGGGCCCGAAACCGCCCCAACCCGAAGGGCGACCAGGGGTCGCGCGACCCACAGGACTTCTACCACGGGCTGCTAGACTCTCGCCGGCCCGCACCGGCCGCTCGCTCTGGCCGCTCGCTCTGGCCGGCGTTTCTTGTCGAGGAGATCCCCGAAGTGAAAGGCGATTCCAAAGATCTCGGCTTTTCGACCCGCGCAATTCACGCCGGGCAGCCGCCCGACCCGACGACCGGTTCGGTCACCGTCCCGATCTACCAGACCTCTACCTACGTTCACGACGAACTCGGAGTCCACAGGGGATACGAGTACGCGCGGGTTCAAAACCCGACCCGGCAGGCCTTGGAAGCGAACATCGCATCGCTCGAGGGGGGGCTCGCCTGTCACGCCTTCGCCTCGGGTATGTCGGCCATTGCGACTCTCCTGACCCGGGTCAAGGCCGGCGAGCATGTGGTCTGTTCGCGCAACGTCTACGGCGGTACCTACCGCTTTTTTCACCAGATTCTCGAGCGTTACAACCTGAGCTTCTCGTGGGTGGATTCGACCATCCTCGATGAGATCGAGGGCGCCATGACCGAACAGACCCGTCTGGTCTACGTCGAGACGCCCACCAACCCGATGATAGAAGTGACCGACATCGCCGGCGCCGCGGAGATCGCGCACCGCCACGGTGCAAAGCTCGCGGTCGACAACACCTTCATGTCCCCGTACTTTCAGCAGCCCTTCGAACACGGTGCCGATTTCGTGATCCATTCCACCACCAAGTTCCTGAATGGCCACAGTGATTCGATCGGTGGAGCCTTGGTGAGCAAGAGTGAAGAGGATGCCGAATGGTTCGGCTTCGTCCAGAAATCGGAAGGGGCGATCCTCAGCCCGTTCGACAGCTTCCTGGTACTGCGCGGCTTGAAGACCCTGGTTGTGCGCATGGAAAGGCACGAAGCCAACGGTCGCGCGGTGGCGGAGTTTCTCGACCGCCACCCCAAGGTCGAAGCGGTTCTGTACCCCGGTCTGCCAGCCCACCCGGGTCATGAGACCCAGAAGCGGCAAGCCTCGGGATTCGGTGCGGTGATCGCCTTCGACGTGGGCAACCAGGCGAGAGCCAAGAGGATGCTCGACCGGTTGGAAGTGTTGAGCCTCGCCGAAAGTCTGGGCGGAGTGGAGACGCTGATCTCTCACCCGGCCTCGATGACCCACGCCTCGGTCCCAGCCGAGCGTCGAGCCAAGCTCGGCATCAGCGACGGGCTGATTCGAGTATCGGTCGGCCTCGAAGACGAGAAAGACCTTCTCGCCGACCTCGAACGGGCACTTTCGGCCCTCTGAGAACTCGACGGGGTGCGGGCCCGGTCGGCCTCCTATCGGCCCCGGCGGATCACGGAGGCCTGCCGCGCGGCCATCTCGCCTTCTACCCCCGGGCCGCTATTCATCCGCGCCGCGGACGGTTGGCGAGTCCCTGTCCACCGACTCCGAAAGCCAGCGCAGATACTTCTGTTCGCCGTCGCCGACGTTGAGGCACAGGATCTCGGGCAACTCGTAGCTGTGGAGCTCCTGAATCGCCGCCTCGATGGCGGGGTATCTGTCCGATACGCTCTTGATCAGAAGGAGAAACTCGCTGTCCTCACGGATCTTGCCCTGCCAGCGGTAAACCGAGCGGGCAATCGGGAGAACGTTGACGCAGGCGGCGTGCCGGCGGCCCACCAACTCTCCAGCCAGGCTGTTGGCTTCCTCTTCGGTTCCGACGGTTGTGATGACGACGATAGCGCCCAAAGCGAGAGAGAATCTACTCCACCCTTGCTTTTTCGGTCAAGGACCGGAAATCGTCTCTCAGTGCCAGGTTTCGCTTTGCATGTCGTAGCGCATGGTCTTGGCCTTGCCCGTGCGACCAAAGAGTCGCACCACGGTCAATCGCGCGCGGCCGTCGGTGAGATAGATCGAGCCCGGAGTCGACCCGCCGAGCGGACCGAAGGAGGCGAGATCCGAGCGGTTGAAGCGAACGGGGTCGGGCGGTAGTCGGCGGCTCGGATTGCCCGGATCCCTCGGTGCCGGACCGGGCGGGAAGCCGAGCCGCACCCGCCGGCCGAAATGGTGAAGATTGCGGGGTAGTCCGACCGGCGGGTCGACCCCGGATTGGATGTCTCTGGACAGGACACCGTCGCCGTCACCGTCGCGATACATAGTAAAAGTGAAGACTCCATCTTCCTGTTCGCGAAACTTGACTCCCACCTTCACTCCCAACCGAATTGCGGTCATCCGCGCCAGTCGTAGGGCGCCGAGAACCTCGGCTGCCGCCAGATCAATCTCGATCCCAGTCGTACCCTTGGCGAGCCAGGGCAGTGTGATTCCGCCTACCAGCATCATGAGCGCGAGCACGAGAACGAGTTCGATGAGATGAAAACCTTGTATTTGTCGCATGGGGTATGAGGTGTGGGGCACGTCGAAATCGATGCGGGGGCGCTTCCGCGCCCCCGCATTGCCGACTAGTTCTTGTCTTCGGACTCGGTCTTGCGCGGAAGGCGGACCTTTTCGGCCAAGGTCGTCTCGCCCGACAGACCCACGTGGGGCTCCATGAGCTCGAACGTGCGTTCGCCGATGCCTTTGACCAGCATCAGGTCTTCGGTCGCCTCGAAGGCGCCGTTGGCTTCGCGAAACTCGACGATGCGGGCGGCGATCACGTCACCAACCCGAGGCAGAAGAGAAAGCTCTTCGATTCCCGCCGTGTTGATGTTGACCTTGCCCTCGGCGGCCGCCGCAGGGGTTCCGGTCGCCAGCGCCAGCGCCGCGAGCATCACGAATACGATAAAAAGTCTGTTTTTGATTTCACCCATTTGATTTCTCCTTTTTGTGTTGTTGGGTGTTGTTCGAGCGTTATGCTCGGCGTCTCTATTCACTTCTGGTCTGTGGTCGGCCAGGGAGTGCCTGCCGTGGCCAACTGCTGGGGTTTTTTCTTTCGATCGCGCCTCCTTTCTCCGGTTTGCTCGTTCGCCGCTGCCTAGATCACGATCCCGGCCAAGTCGTGCCAAGAGCACTCAAGTCGCTTGTTTGGAGCGACTTAGGGAGAGCGGAGCCGACTTTTGTCCGGATCGGCCCGTCAAACGATTTGGACGGGCGGCGACAGCCGTCCGGGCCAGCAGCGCCGCCGCCCTTACCGGCGGCGCTGTCAAGCGAACTGGACCGGCGCCAAATCACTTGTCATCGACTTCGCGCTAGTGCCTGCTATAGATTAGGGACGTGCAGAAGCGACGCTCGACCTTTCGTGAATATTTCGAGGCGCTGTTGATCGCCGGGGTTTTCCTGGGTTTCACCAACGCCTTTGTCTTCAAGACCTTCTATATTCCAAGCGCCTCGATGGAAGAGACCCTTCTCGTCGGCGACCACCTTTTCGTCAACCGCTTCATCTTCGGTCCGGAAGCGACTCGCCTCGAGAAGACCTTGTTGCCGTTGCGTAGAGTGCAGCGCGGCGACATCGTGATCTTTAGATCGCCCGAACGGCCGGCTGTAGACATGGTCAAACGCTGTATCGGGATTCCGGGCGACACGATCCGGGTGGCCGGAAAGACTCTTTTCGTCAACGGTGAACCGATGAAGGAATCGGCCTTTGCCGTCTACGAGCCCCGGCGAGACCGTTCGAGACGACGCTCGAGAGACAACTTCGGTCCGTACGTGGTGCCACCGGATCACTACTTCTGCATGGGCGACAATCGGGACCACTCCTACGATTCGCGTTTCTGGGGGCCGGTGCCGGCCCACTACGTCAAGGGCCGAGCTTTCCTGGTCTACTGGTCTTTCGGTGGGGAAACGCCCGACGGGTCTTGGCCCGGCTGGGGCGCGCGCTTGCGACAGTTGGGGCAGACCGCGGTCAGCTTCTTCACCAAGACCCGGTGGCGCCGAACTTTCCACGTGCTCCGCTGATGGCGGCCGCCGCGTCGCCGGTAGTTCTGCGTTCCGGCAGGTCTGCCTGGCGGGACTACCTCGAGGCTCTCCTCATCGCAGTCGTTTTCGCCACCTTCGCCCGCACCTACGTGCTCCAGGCCTTCAAGATTCCGAGCTCTTCGATGGAAGAGAATCTCTTGGTCGGAGACCACATCCTGGTCAACAAGTTCGTTTTCGGACCCGGCTCTTTCGGTCGCGCCCTGCTGCCGGCTCGAAACGTTCGGCTCGGCGACATCACGGTATTCCGCTTCCCCGACGAACCCGATCGCGATTTCATCAAGCGTTGCATGGGCGTAGGCGGCGACCGCGTCGAGATTCGCGACAAGGTGGTCTTTGTCAACGACGAGCCTCTCGACGAGTCCGGATACGTCGTTCATCGGGACTCGCGAATCTATCCAAGATCGATTTTTCTCTCCGAGGAATACCGCAAGAGAGACAACTTCGGTCCGATCACGGTTCCCGACGGCGAGCTCTTCTTCCTTGGCGACAATCGTGACGACTCGCACGACTCACGCTTCTGGGGAACCGTGCCGCGAGAATTCGTCAAGGGGCGAGCGCTCCTGGTCTACTGGTCTTTCGATGCCGGTTACGCCAGCACCGGGTGGCCGGGCTACTGGCCGCGCCTGCGCCAACTCCTGGAAGTCGTCGTCAAGTTTCCTTCGCGGACACGCTGGCGCCGCAGTCTGCGCCCGATCCGCTAGCCTGACCTTCTCACCAGCTTCGTGGCGATACGCCGCCGGCTTCCAGACAGCTTCTGGAGATACCCGCTACGACCGTCAGGTTATCCGTCACCATGCCGTCGCCGTTGTCCGTGAACCGCGGCGCCGGCCAATCCACACCACGCTGAAGCTCCCCGTCCTGACCCGTACCCGAGCACGTAATGGGCGACCCCCCGGCATCCCAGCAGCTCTGCTGCCCCGTGTCCGCCACCGGCGCCGACCCTGCCACCGCCGCCGTCGCCTGCACCGTCCCGTCCGGGAACTTGAACCCGCTCGACGTCGACTCGATCACCCCATCCGCCGAAATCGCCGT
>JADFQD010000060.1 GCA_022561975.1 Acidobacteriota bacterium | reverse complement strand
GTCTTCGTGGGGGTCTATGTTCCCGCCCCCGGTCGGGCCGGCCGTCCCCCCCCCCATCCGCGGCCGCAGGCCGCGGCGGCGATCCCCTCGAATCGCTTCGCGCAGAGCCGGAAGGCTCATCCGGAACGATTCGTCGATGGCTACGGTGCGCACGGCGCGCCGGCCGAGGCCGCTGGTCATGGCGGCCTTTTCGATCGAGTGGTGACTCTCGGAAGAGACGTAGATGACCGGCGTCCCGCCGGCTCCCGCGACTCCGGTCAACCCGGTCTCGATGTACTCTGGAAAAGCGTCGTTCAAGGCCACCAGCACCGCGGACTGGTTGGCCTCCGCGCCGCCGGTCGTGAAGGTCGCGGCGACGTGTTCCGGATCGAAGCCGAGGCGAGCGGCGAGGTAGCGCAGGGTGTGACGTTCGATCTCGTTGGCCGCCGGCGCATGAGACCAGGCCGCTAGCTGTGGATTGAAACCCGCGACCAACAGGTCCGCGGCGACGGCGGCGGGGTGCGTCGGCGGGTTGAACAGGCCGAAGTATCGAGGGTGAGCGACCTGGACGTTCCAGTTCTCGAGCATCGAGCTCACGTTCTCGACCAGTGCTTCCTCGGGCCAGGGCTCGGTGAAGTCACCGTAGTGTTCTTCCAGATGCGCGCGAACTTCGGCGACCGCAACCGTGGGCGTAACGCGAGCCTCGCGAATTCCGTCGCGAAATGCGGCAATTCGATCCGCCGCCGCGTCGAGCAGCCGCCTGAAATTCATCGGTGAACTGTATAACCGCCGGGGTGGACGATCGCGAGCCGCTGATCACTAGCGGCTGCGGGCATTGTGCGTTTGCCTGAGGTTGTCGTCCGGGATTGCGATGCGCTTGCTTTCTTCGCGGGCACGGGTGAAACTCTTGTCATGAGTGATCTCGCCTCCCGTGATTGCATTCCCTGCCGTGGTGGCGTCCCTCCGCTCGAAGGGGAGGAGCTGGCGCGCTTCGAAGAAGAACTAGGTAACGACTGGCAGGTCATCGACGGCCATCATCTCGAGAAGACCTACAAATTCGAGAACTTCCGTCGGGCTCTCGATTTCACGGTTCAGCTGGGCGAGCTGGCCGAAGAAGTCAATCACCATCCGGAACTCAGCATCAGTTGGGGCAAGGTCGCGGTTACGCTCTGGACGCACAAGATCGGCGGTTTGAACGAAGCCGACTTCGTATGGGCGGCGAAGGCGGACCAACGGCTCGAAGCGACTTGATCTACCAGGGCGGCGGGTCAGGAACCACGACCGAAAAGCGACCGTAGGATGCTTCTCATTCGCTGATCGGTACGACGCTATCAAGAGGAGAGCCCCGTCGACTCGGTTATCGGTAGGCGCCCGATGAGTGCGTGGTCGCATCCGTCCGAGACCCGGAAATTTATCTGTTAACAAGGGTTGACTGTCCAAGGGCGTGCGTGCGACTATTGCCGGATTCCGTGCCTTGGGAACAGGAGCCGGGATGTATCGGAGCTGGGTTCGGACTGGATTTAACGAAGGAGGATTAGATGATTGGAAGAAAATTGAGAGAAATACTGCCGGTTCTCGGACTCGCAGTCGTTCTCATCATCGGTGCCGCGCCGCAGGCGCTTGCACAGGATGAAGAGGCGGCCGACGCGGAGATGACCGACGACGCCGCAGCACAAGAAGTGGAAGAAGCAGAAGAAGCAGAATTTGCCGACGTCATTGTCGTCACCGGCACCCGCGCGCAACCGCGCTCGGTCATCGAATCGATGGTGCCGATCGACGTGATCTCTTCCGATGACTTCAGCAACCAGGGAGAGACCGACATCACCACACTTCTGAGGACGCTGGCACCTTCTTTCAACGTCAACATGCAGCCAATTGCCGACGCGGCCACGGTCGTTCGCCCGGCCAACCTGCGAAATCTGGCTCCGGACCACACCTTGGTCCTGGTCAACGGCAAGCGTCGCCATCGGGCGGCGGTCATTGCCTGGCTGGGTAACGGCGTCGCCGACGGTGCCCAGGGTGCTGACCTCTCGGTGATTCCGGCGATCGCTCTCCGGCAGGTCGAGGTGCTTCGCGATGGCGCCTCCGCCCAGTACGGCTCTGACGCTATCGCCGGGGTCATGAACTTCCTGCTCAAGGACGCGAGTTCCGGCGGCAGCATCGAGATCAAGAGCGGTACCTACGCCGCCGGCGACGGAGACACGTTCACGGTGGCCGGCAACGTCGGCTTGCCGCTGGGCGAGAACGGTTTCTTGAACCTGAGCGGCGAATTCGGTTCTGCCGATCCGACCGATCGCAGCGTCCAGCGTGACGACGCCGCCGCGCTCGTAGCCGCGGGGAACACTGCAGTCAGGAACCCCGCGCAGATCTGGGGATCACCCGAGTTCGAAGACGACATCAAGGTGTGGGCCAACTTCGGGACCGTGATGAACAGCGGCAAGCAGTTCTACGGCCAGGCCAACTACGTCAGCAAGACGGTCACCGGCGGGTTCTTCTTCCGTAACCCCAACACCCGCGGCGCGGTTTTCAGCGGCGACGGCGGCGCGACGCTTCTGATCGGCGATTTGTCGGTAGCCAGAGGCGGGCCCCCGGCGGGCTGTCCCGTAGTTACCGTCACGAATAACGTTCCCGACCCGGCCGCACTGGCCGAGGTCTTCGCCAATCCGGATTGTTTCTCGTTCCAGGAGCTGTTCCCGGGTGGCTTCACGCCGAACTTTGGTGGCGATGTCACCGATAACTCAATCGTCCTCGGGCTCCGGGGTTCGACCAACGGCGGTCTGGCTTGGGATGCGAGCGTGAGTCAGGGCGAGAACGAAGTCGATTTCTTCATCGTCAACACCGTCAACGCCTCGCTCGGTCCCGACACGCCGACGGAGTTCGATCCAGGTCTCTATAGGCAGGAGGAATTGAACTTCAACTTCGATGTCTCGAAGCAGATCAACGACACGACCAACCTGGCGGGAGGCCTCGAGTGGCGTGACGAAAAGTTCACGATCGGCATCGGCCAGCTCGAGTCCTTCCTGATCGGCCCGCTGGCCGAGCAGGGCTTCAGCTCCGCCTCCAATGGTTTTCCGGGCTTTAGCGACATCGCGGCCGGAAGCTGGAGCCGCAGCAACTACGCCGTCTACGTCGACGTCGAACGAACCAGTGTCGATCGCAAGTGGGCCTACGGCGTTGCAGTCCGCTTCGAGGACTTCGATGATTTCGGTACCACCACCAACGGCAAGCTCTCGGGCCGCTACCAGGTCAACGACACCTTCCAGCTTCGGGCCAGCGCCAGCACAGGCTTTCGCGCACCGACGCCGGGGCAGTCCAACGCCTTCAACGTGTCGACCGAGTTCGACTTCGAGATCATGGATCTGGTCAACAACGGCACGATTCCGTCATCCTCCCGTGTCGCCCAGCTCCGAGGTGGCAAGCCTCTGACGGCTGAGGAATCGGTCAACCTGGCGTTCGGCGGGGTCTACGACAGCGGCCCGTTCACCTTGACGGTCGACTTCTTCCAGATCGACCTCGATGACCGGCTGGCGCTGACCCAGAACTTCTCCCTCAATCAGGACGAGGTGGACTCTCTCGTAGCCGAGGGCATCACCAGTGCCGGCAACCTGGCGAACTTCCGCTTCTTCACCAACGATTTCGAGACCGAGACACAGGGCGTCGATGTCGTTGCCACCTACACTCCTCGGGGCGTCGGAGGGAACACCAGCTACAGCTTCCTGTTCAATAACACTCAGACCGATGTAACCAAGTTCAACCCGGCCACTCTGGACGCCACGCGAGTTCGCGAGCTCCAGGAGGCCCTGCCTGAGACCCGTTACAACCTCACGGTCAACCACAAGATGGATAACGGCTTCAGGTTCCTGGCTCGGGTGAGCTACTACGACGACTGGTTTGATTCCGAGGATGGCGCCGTCTACGGCGGTGAGCATGTTGTCGATCTCGAAGCAGCGTACACGCTCAACGACAGCACGACCTTCGTTTTGGGCGCCCAGAACGCGTTCGATACTTTCCCAAGCGAAAACGTTGGTGCGCGCTCGGGCGTCGGCAATCGCTACAGCCAGTACACTCCGTTCGGGTTCAACGGTGCGTTCTACTACGCTCGTGTCAAGTACGACTTCGACACGTCCTGGGGTAGCTAGGAGCGGCAACCGGCTCTTTTAGTCCCTACTGAGGCAATAGCCGAGGCGGCTCCCGAATGGGAGCCGCCTTTTTTTCGAGCTTGCCAGGAGGCCGAAGAGCGGTCTCAGCGCGTAGACAGATAGTTGTCGATGGCAAAACTCCCGGCAGCGCCCGAAGCACCGGCGGGAAGTCCCAACCGTATTCTGTTCACCACTCGTCCGTGGTTGGACAGGTCCGTGGCGACCGCGCGGATCTTGCCTTTCTTCGCCAGGGCGGCGCGGCCATCGGCGATCTGCTGCCCGGTTGCTCTCGACCACTCGAGCTGGAGACGAACCGCGCCGGAGGCACGCAGCCGCGTGCTCCCGACCTCTCGGAAGCCGCCCTTTTGGCGCGCGAAAAGGCGAGCGCGGAAACGGGCTCCCGATCGCTCGAGTAGAAGCCGGGCCTGGCCGCTGCCGGCGCCCAAACGCAGGATCTCGATCGGTTGGTTCCCGAGTTCGAGACCGGTCAGGTCGAGGTCAAAGCCGACCACGATGCTCGATTCCTTGGCGGGGCGCTTGGATTGCAAATAGGACCGCCCTGAGCCGTCTACCACGACCTCGAGAGCCCGGTCACTGCCGCGCAGGCCCGGGGTGACGACCAGGACCGAGCCCCGAGACCGTGACCAGGCGTTGGTGCTACCCGACTCGAAATCGTCGGCAAACAGGACGGCTCGGTTTTTGATCAGGACGAGCTGGTCTTCGAGCTCGTCGATCAGAACCAGGTCCAGCACTCCGTCATTGTCGAGATCCATGGACAACGAGCATGAGGCGGCCTGCGGTGCCGGGAAAGAGCGGTCGAGAGAGAAGCCGCCGTTGCCATCGTTTTCCCAGATCATCCAGTTGCCGAAGAAGCTCGAGGTCACCCAGTCGAGGTCGCCGTCGCCGTCGAGATCGGCCAGATCGGTGGCCAGGGGGAACGGATCGGTTGCGATGATTTGCGCCGCAGAAAGACCTCCAGCGCCGTCCCCGGCGAGGATCGCGGCATTGTTCGAGTCGCCGTTGACCACCGCGACGTCTTCGGTGCCATTGCCGTCAACGTCCCCCAGGACCAGCATCCAGACTTCGCCGCCGCTCGACCGGGTCGCCGCCAGGTCGAAGGAGCCGTCTCCATTGCCGGTGTAGACGTCGATTTCGTTGGCATTGAGCGCTCCGATCACGAGGTCGAGGATGCCGTCGTCATTCATGTCACCGGCTGCTATCGCGCGTTCGCCGCGCTGGGTTCCGAAAACGCTCGTGCTCACGAAGCCGCCCGTACCGTTGTTGGTTAGAACCGTGACCGTGCCGTCCAAGAACGAGGTTGCAGCGATGTCGATGTCGCCGTCACCATCGGCATCGAGCACCGTGACTCCCCTGGGCTCCCGGCCTACCGTGAAAATCGAAGCGCGGCCGAAGGTGCCGTCTCCGTTGCCGAGGAACACGGAGACCGAGTCGTCCTGGGTGTTGGCCACCACGACATCGACGTACCCGTCGTGGTCGAAGTCGGTCGGTTCGCTCGGGCTCGGTACGTTTTCGGTTGCGGTCGTGGGTCGCAGGAAGTTGTGGAACTTCCCTGACCGGTCGCCGCGGTTGAGGAAGGTCCGGAGGTCGTTGGTGTCCTCGTTGACAATGATCAAATCGAGAAACCCGTCGCCGTCGAGATCCGAGCCGAAACCGCCGTAGGACCGGGTCGTGACGTCAGGCGAGGATCGCGTCGAGAATCGGTCGATCTCGATGAAGTCGAAACCGGCGCCTCGGGAGCGGGTCCAGAATTGGAAGGAGTAGCCGGAATCCCGGAGAAACGATCCGTCCATGGCTTGGAGGTCGTGCGACAGGATGACCATCACGGTTTCGCCCGCCGAGAAGCGGTGGTCGGGGGTAAGAGTCACGGTGCGGTCACCGTTGCTGAGGCTCAGGTCACCCTTCACCACGCCGCTCCAGCGTCCGAAAGCCCAGAAGCTGTGTGGAGTTACCGAGGACACCGCGAGAGCGCGATCGAACTCCACGACGATCGCGGCGTCTACAGGCGTGGCGAGTGAGTGCCGAGGCGGGTTTACCTCGAGCACGGCGAGTTCGTTCCGGCTTGCGGCCGGACTGGTGGCAAGTGCCGCGACGAGAGCAGCGCCGAGGACCCCACGTACTCGTCGCACCGACTCGTCAGTCCGAGCCCGGCTTGGGCTCTCGCGGCTGGACGATCATGATGTGGGACGAGGCCGTACCCGGCCGCATGATCCACGGCGCGCCCGGTGCCTGGGGGGTGGTCGGCAGGCCGCTCGAAATCTCAGTTGCGTAGGGCGTGTAGATCGACCATACCCAGTAGCCGCCGTTGACTGCGCCGGTCTCTGGGTCGTAGATGTCGAGGGGGCCGCCGAGGTTGTAGAGCGCCGCCGGTGACTTGGGTAGCTCCAACCTACCTTCGTCGGCCTCGGCGTGCCGGGCGCTCATATTCTCGGTGGATCCCAATCCCTGGGCGCGAAGCTCGCGCCCCCGGACCATGAAGGGCTCGAGAGACTCGTGGTAGCAGGCGACCTGGAAGCGTTCGTCCTTTGGATTGTCGGCAATGCAGATGATTTCGTTGGACCCGTGTCGCAATTCGACCAAGGCGCCATCGCCGTCGTAGCCGAGCACGGTGGCCTGTTCGCGCCGGTCTTCGGGAGCGGCGCTCACGGCGGAGGCGATTTGCTGTTTGGCGTTTGCTATCGTGGCCGACTCTCGAGCGGCGACTCTCAGGGGCGGGGCAGCCAATGGCACAACCACCAAGACCAAGTAAAGCGTAGTTCGTTTCATGGGGACTCCTTGGAATATCAGCTCTTTTCCACGATCTCGCGCAGGCGCCTCAGCTCCTCCAGGGCGCCCTTGAGATCTGTGAAGTCGACGTTGATTCCGGGCGGGCTCCGGGGATCGGGATCGGCCGTCGGTCTGCGCCGGCTGACGACGCGGGCCGGCAATCGGACCGGCTCTTCGGCCGACTTCGTGATCTCCACCGTCACTTCCTCGTTGACGTTTGGCGGATACCGGGTCTTGATGAACATGCCGCCGTGCTGCAACTCGCGGCGAAAGGCGGACAGAAACTCCTCGCCGCTTTCGAAGCGAATCGAAAACAGCGTCGGGTCCAGTGGGCTTACGGTTTCCGTCCAGCCGGAAGCTTCGTCTGAACGGGAGGGCTCGGGCTGCTCTTGGGGCCAATCGGTACCCGGCGCGGCGGGTTGGTCATATCCGGTGCGCATCGGCGCGTTGACGCGAAACTCGATGTCCTCGCGCAACCGTTCCCGGCCCCGGCCGAGCAGTCCGCCGATCAACTCGTCGACACCGAGTAGCCGGATGCCTATTCCAGCCTTCCGAAGCTCGGCGAGGAGAGGAGAAACCCGCGCGGCATGAACCACCTGTCCATGCATGAAACGGTTGCCGTTCTCGTCGATGATTTCTATTCTGACCCTCTCGTTGGGAGTCATCGGCGTGTCGGTCGCCACGAACATCCCGGTCATCGAAATGTTGGTGGTGTAGCCGGAATGGGGATCGTCGTCGCCCTCCCGCCAGAATCGAACCTGAAGGCGCTTCTTGTAGCGCCTGCGCCGCGAATCACCCATGGTGGCGCAGTCTATCTCCCTCGGGGGGAGAAGATCGAGAACAGGCCGCTAGCAGTTCTTACGCTCGGGCTGCGGATCGAGATGCCAGAAGCAGCGCCATCCGAACCGGGAGCGCAAGATGGCGGCTTGACCGCACTTGCGGTGCTCTCCGATCACCTTCGAACACTGGTGGAACCTGAGGGTCTCGTTGCCACGGCGGTCGAGACCTCGCCGCCGAGTGCTGGCGGAGCGGCGATCGGCCGCGTTGCGGCGCTCGGTCGCTACGGGCAGCTCGCGCAGCCGACGTTCGGTGACCCGGCGGTCCGAGCACCAACGTCGATCGTGCAGGCTGCGTTCAGCGAGCGAGTCTCGGGTCGGGCGGGCAATGAGCTTCGAGAGAAACAATGTGTTTTTCCAACTAGGAAGCACATTTATAGCGGGATGCGTACGAGTGAGTCAAGGATTCATTAAGAAGAAAATGCCAAGACTGCCGTAGTGTCGGAGGCCGGGCGTGGGCTGCTGGTCAGGAGGCCAGGCCGGGAGGCTGGGCCATTTTGGTTTTCAGGCCGACGAGCACGCCGTGGGCCTTCTTGATCGCAGCCATCTGATTACCCTTCGGAAGCTCTCGAAAAAAGGCCCAAACAAGGGCTCCCGTGGTGAAGCCCAGGAAAGTAATCCACTGCCAGAGGTTGGCGTAGCGGCGGACGAAGAGAGCCGCGCTGCGCCCGGTGTTGAAGGTTCGGCGGGGCACGTAGCCGCCGGCGGTATGAGCGACCATGTGCCAAAGCCGGGCGCGGTGGGCATACATACAGCAATAGCCGCGCTCCTTCATGCGCATGCACCAGTCGGCGTCTTCGGCGGAAAGGTGAAAGAGAGGATCCCAGCCACCGATTTCTTCGACCACCCGGCGCGGCGTCAAGAGGGCGCAGCCGTTGATATAGGCGACCTCCTGGTCGTGGTCGTACTGGCCGTGGTCCTCTTCGAGCATACCCCGCTCCCGGGTTACCGATTCCTTGAATCGGATGATGCCGCCGGCCGACCAGATCTTCTCCCGTGCCCAGTAGTAGTAGGCCTTCGGTCCAACACAGCCCAGGTTCTCGGTGCTTTGGGCGACTTTCATCATCTCGGTCAACATGTCGGGGTCGACCTCGATGTCGTTGTTGAGGGCGAGGATGTAGTCGTACTGCTCGCGGCAAGCATAGGCAAGCCCCGCGTTCATTCCGTTGGCCGCACCGGTGTTTTCCTCGACACGAATCTGGATGACGCGGGGGTGCTTGGCGGCGACGGCCTCGCTGGACCCGTCGGTGGATCCGTTGTCGACGTGAACGAGGTCGAATGACGGGTAGGTCATGGCCTCCAAACTGTCCAGGGACTGAAGCGTGATGTCGCGGCCGTTGTAGTTCAGCACGATGGCCGCGACGCGAGGCGTAGCCATGAAATCGCTGGTCAAGACCGGGCTATTCGGTGGCGTCGATGGCGGCGCCGGCGGCAATAGCCTCGACGCTCACCGGGACACCGTTGAATGCCGCGTTTCCGGTCAGCCGGTCCAAGAGCGCTTCGTCGGTCAGGTCGTTGATGCTGGCGCCGGCGTGCGTCGTGGCCACCGAGAGACCGACTCCTTCGCGATCGTGCCCCCAGCCGTGGGGGATGCTCACCACGCCGGGCATGATGTTCTCCGATACCGCGGCTTCGAGTTCGATCCGGCCGACCCGGGATGCGACCGTGACTTTTTGGCCGTCGGCGATGCCGCGCGCTCGCGCATCCCGGGTGTGAATCATGAGCGTGCAAAGCTCCCGTCCTTTGACCAGCCGTTCGCTGTTGTGCATCCACGAGTTGTTGCTACGCAAGTGGCGGCGCCCTACTAGTGTGAGATCGCCGAGTGAGAGAGAGCCGTTGCCGCCGGTCCCCTCCAGCAAACCCCGAACGCGCTCGAGATCACGGGTCAGTTCCACTGGGGCAATTCGAATCAACCCGTCTCCGGTGAACAGCCGATCGGGCAGACACGGCTCGAGTGCCCCCAGGTCGATACCGTGCGGAGTTTCTCGAAGCTTGTCGAGAGAGAGCCCGTCTTTGCCGTAGGGGCCGGCGCGCAGTCCGAAGTCGATCATCTGGGCCGGCGTGGCCTGGTTTAGTGGGTGGTGCTCGTCGAAGGGATGTTCGTCGGACGCCAGCCGGCGAGCGAGTTCCCGGTAGATCTGCCAGTCGTGCCGGCTGTCTTCTGCGCCTTCGAATAGCGCCGGCGAGAACTTGGCGGTGTTGCGGATGGCGAGCGTGTGAAAGATCACATCGTAGTGATCGCACTCGAGGCCGGTCGTGGGCGGCAGAATGATGTCGGCGTGACGGGTGGTCTCATTGATATAGATGTCCACCGCGACCGCGAAATCGAGTTCCGAGAACGCCCGATCGAGGCGGCCGCCGTTGGGCGTCGAGAGCACCGGGTTGCCGGCGACCGTGATCATGGCTCGAATCCGTCCATCGCCCGGGGTCAGGATCTCTTCGGCCAGAGCGGCCGAAGGCAACTCGCCGCCGAACTCGGGCAGCCCGCGCACCCGGCTGTGCCAGCGCCCGAACTCCCGCACGCGTTCCTTGGTCACGATGTCGAGCGCCGGGCGGGTGAACATCGCCCCTCCGGCGCGATCCAGGTTGCCGGTGACGATGTTCAAGACGTTGATCAGCCACTGGCAGATCCCGCCGAAGGCCTGCGTCGAAAGGCCCATGCGCCCGTAACAGACGGCGCGTTTCGCGCCCGCGAACTCACGGGCCATCGCGGTGATTTCGACGGCGTCGATTCCGACTCGCGGCGCTACGCGCTCGGGAGCATAGCCCTCGACCAGGGAGTCCAGTTCCGAGAAGTCGGTACAGAACTCGGCCAAGCGGCCCGGACGGGCCAGACCCTCGCGCAGTATCGTCTCGAGCAATGCCAGCAACAGCAGCACGTCATGGCCGGGCCGGATGAAATGGTGGGCGTCGGCCTCGGCCGCGGTTTCGGTGCGGCGCGGGTCGATCAGAACGATTTTGCCGCCACGCGCGCGGATGTCTCTCAGTCTTTGGGTCACGCCGGGTGCGGTCATCAAGCTGCCGTTCGAGGCCACCGGATTCGCGCCCAGAATGAGGAAGAAGTCGGTGCGGTCGATATCCGGAATCGGCAGCAGGAAGTAGTGGCCGAACATGTGCCGAGCGGCGAAGTGGTGCGGCAACTGGTCTACCGAGGTCGCGGTGAACAGATTCTCCGTTCGGATCGCCTTGACCAGGCTCGAGAGCACGAGCATGCTGCCGAGGTTGTGGACGTTGGGGTTGCCGAGATACATGCCGACCGCCGAGCGGCCGTACTGGTTCTGAATCGAGCGCAAACGCTCGGCGACCTCGGAAAAAGCCTGGTCCCACGAAATCCGTTCCCAGCCCGAGCCGGTCTTGCGCATGGGGTGCTTTAGCCGATCCGAGTCGTTGTGCAGATCCTCGAGCGCCAGAGCCTTGGGGCAGATATGACCGCGGCTGAAGGGATCTTCCCGGTCGCCTCGAATCGACTGAATGGTCTCGCCGTCGAGCCGAATTTCGAGCCCGCACATGGCCTCGCAGAGGTTGCAGGTGCGGTAGTGAGTCCAAACGCCCAGGCGATCCACAGCCCGCTCAGTGTACAGGAGCCTCTGCACTATACTCTTCGGTAAAGATATCTCATGCCTACCACCACACTCAAAGAGCCGGTACTCAAGGCCGGTGGTCGCAAGAGCGACATTCTCAGGAAGGCCGCCCAGGTGTTCCTGGAACTGGGCTACGACGCGACCTCGATGAACGTCGTGGCGGAGCGCGCCGATGTCACCAAGATGGGGCTCTACTACCACTTCGACAGCAAGCAAGAGCTGCTGTTCTCGATCATGAGCTACGCCATGGACGTGCTCGAGCGCGCGACCCAGGCGGCCTCCGAGGCGGCCAGGAACAGCGAAGAGCGTCTTCGCAACCTGATCCACACGCTGGCAACTCAGACTACGCAGCAAGAGGACGGCGCCTTCGTCATTCTCGTGATCGACGAGACCAACGCGCTCGAGGGAGAGGACCGAAAGATCATCACCGCACGCAAGCGCGCCTACGTCGAAACCATACGCGTTGCCCTCGAGGCCCTGCGCGCCGAGGGCCAGCTTCGCCGGCTCGACACCACGGTCGCGGCCTTCACGCTGGTCGGCATGGTGCTGTGGCTGAGCAAGTGGTACGAGAAGGCCGGTCGTGTATCCCCCGAGGACGTGGCCCATCAGGTGACCGAAATGGCTCTCGCCGCCGTATTGCAACCCGCCTGAAGGATTCCCGAACATCATGCAAGAACTCAATCAACGCGTAATCCTGAAGAGCCGGCCCGAAGGCTGGGTGACTCCCGACAACTTCGACCTCGATACCACTCCGGTCGCCGAGCCCGAAGACGGTCAGCTCCTGGTTCGCAACGTCTATCTCTCGGTCGATCCGTACATGCGCGGGCGCATGAACGACGTCAAGTCGTACGTGCCGCCGTTCGAGTTGGGCAAGCCGCTTCAGGGCGGGGTCGTTGGACAGGTCGTGGCCAGCCGCAACGACGCCTTCGCCGAGGGCGAGTGGGTCTCGGGCATGCTGGGCTGGGAGAATTTTTCGCTTTCGGATGGCGAGGGCCTGCAGAAGGTCCAGGCCGGTCCGGCGCCTCTTTCCTACCACCTCGGCATTCTGGGCATGCCGGGCATGACCGCCTACGTGGGATTGATCGGCGTCGGCGAGCTTCAGAAGGGCGAGAACGTCTTCGTCACCGCGGCCTCGGGCGCGGTCGGCTCGGTGGTCGGGCAGATCGCCAAGAACATGGACTGCCACGTGGCGGGCTCGGCCGGCAGCGACGAGAAGGTCGCGTTTCTGACCGCAGAGCTCGGCTTCGACGCGGCTCTCAATTACAAGACCGTCGAAGACCATGTCGCTGCGGTGCGAGGCGCCTGTCCCAAGGGCATCGACGTCCATTTCGAGAACGTCGGCGGACCGATGTTCGAGGCGGCCATATTCAACATGCGCGAGCGCGGCCGGATCGCGCTCTGCGGCATGATCGCCGACTACAACGCCGAGGTTTGGGCGCTTCCGCCCGGGCCGCGTGGGCTGTTTGTCTTGATCGGCCGGAGCATTCGCATGCAAGGGTTCATCGTCTTCAACTATCCCAAGCTCTGCGCCGAGTGGGTCGCGTTGGGCGCCCGCTGGCTCGAGGAAGGCAAGATCAAGTATCGAGAGACGGTGGCCGAGGGCCTCGAGAGCGCTCCGGCGGCCTTCATCGGCATGCTCGAAGGCAAAAACTTCGGCAAGCAGATCGTCCGTCTGGCCGACGAGTAGAATCGGGGACACCTTTCCTAGGTGTCCCCTCCCGACAGGTTTTCGAAACCTGTCACGCCCGATACCGCTTCAAGATGCGCTTGGCCAGAGACTGCTTGTGGGCTTCGTCGGGTCCGTCGTAGATGCGCGCGGCGCGCTCGTGCCGGTACCAGAAGGCGAGCGGCGTGTCGTCGGTCATGCCCAGGCCGCCGTGAGCCTGTAGCGCGCGATCGACCACCCGCAGCATCGTGCCGGCGACCAGGAACTTGATCATCGAGATCTCTTCGCGAGCTTCTTTCCAGCCGTGGCGCTCGATTTTCCAGGCGGTCTGCAGCGTAAGCGCGCGGGCGGCCTCGATCTCGGCCGCGCTCTCCGCGATCCAGCCCTGGATGATCTCCTTGTCGGCGAGAACCTTCCCCGGAGCGATCGGCCGTGACACGGCTCGCCGGCAGAGCAGATCGAAGGAGCGCCGGCAGATGCCGAGCCAGCGCATGCAGTGGTGGATGCGACCGGGGCCGAGGCGCTCCTGGGCGATGACGAAACCTCGGCCCTCCGTGCCCAGCAGGTTCGATCTCGGTACCCGGCAGTCCCGGTAGGCGATCTCCGAATGGCTCAGCCAGTCGTCGCCGGGCTCGCCCATGACTGCGATGTTGCGCACGATCTCGAAGCCCGGCGTGTCGGTGGGCACGAGAATCATCGACGCTCGAGCGTGCGGTGGCTCGTCCGGATTAGTCACCGCCATCACGATCGCGAACGCCGCGCCGTCGGCGGCGGTGGTGAACCACTTGCGACCGTTGATCACGTAGTCACCGCCGTCGTGAACGGCAGTGGTCTCCATCAGCACAGGGTTCGAGCCCGGCATGTCGATTTCGGTCATCGAGAAGCAGCTGCGGATGTCGCCGTCGACCAGCGGCCGCAGCCATCGGCTCTTCTGGTCTTCGGTGCCGTGCCGATGGAGAATCTCGATGTTGCCGGCGTCCGGCGCCTGGCAACCAAAGACGAAGTGGCCGATCGGGCTGCCTCCCAGCGCTTCTGAAACCAGTCCGTGGTCGACCAGGTCGAGTCCCATGCCTCCGAGTGCCTCTGGGTGATTGGGTGCCCAAAGCCCCATTTGCTTGACCAGGGCGCGTTTCTCTTCGAGCTTGGGCAGTAGATCTCGAAAGGGTTCGGCCAGGAACAGAAACTCGAGCGGCTGGAGTTCTTTTTCCACGAACTCGCGGATCATGCCCAAGACCGTTTCCATACGCTCGGAGATTGTGAAGTCCATTGTTTCGCCTTCCCGCTGCCTGTTGTTATCTGTAGCCGGGCTGTAGCCGGGCTGCTACCGGACTGCCGCCTGGCTGCTGCTCGGCTACTGATAAAATCGGTGGCCGCTCGTGCCTGTCCCGAAGTTTACGTGGATTTCCGGCTGAATGACCTCTTCACATGTCGATCGACCCGCCGCGGTGCGCCGTGGAGAGGAACTCGACCTCGAGCGACTGAGTGCTTATCTCCACCGAGAGTTGCCCGTGCTGGCCAAGTTGCCCGGTGCGTCCGGCTGCCGAGACTCGGCTCGCTCGGGCGAGGAGATCCAAGTCAGCCAGTTCCCCAGCGGCTTCTCGAACCTCACCTATCTGGTTGCGATCGCCGACCTCGAATTTGTGCTGCGGCGATCGCCGTTCGGCGCCAAGATCAAGTCCGCCCACGACATGGGACGCGAGTTTCGGATTCTCTCGGCGCTCGCCGGCAGCTATCGAAAAGTTCCCAAGACCATGATCTATTGCGCGGATCCCGAGGTGCTGGGCGCACCGTTCTACCTGATGGAGCGAGTCGAGGGGGTTGTGCTCCGACCGCGGATGGCCGCTGCCGAGGAGCCCGACGCCGGGACGATGGCGGCGGTTGCGGATTCAATGGTCGACACCCTGGCCGAATTGCACGCCGTGGACTACGAGCGGGCCGGCCTGGCCGACCTCGGCCGCCCCGAAGGCTACGTATGGCGTCAGGTCGAGGGCTGGGCCAAGCGCTATGCCGCCGCCAAGACCGATGAAATCGCGGCAATGGAAGCAACCGCTGCCTGGCTTCTCGCCAACATGCCGGTGGAGTCGGGAGTCGCCCTGATCCACAATGATTTCAAGTACGACAATCTGGTGCTCGACCCCGACGACTTGAGCCGCATCGTGGCGGTTCTCGATTGGGAGATGGCGACCCTCGGCGATCCCCTGATGGATCTCGGGACGTCGCTCGGATACTGGGTCGATCCGGACGATCCGCCGGAGATGCTCGAGCTGAAGCTCAGTCCGACGACGATTCCCGGAAACCCGTCGCGGCTCGAGGTCGCAGAGCGCTATGCGGGTGCGACCGGGCGATCCCTCGATCACCTGGTCTTCTACTATGTCTTCGGTCTTTTCAAGATCGCGGTCATCGTCCAGCAGATCTACGCCCGCTTCCAGCGAGGCGACACCCAGGACCCCCGCTTCGCGTCGCTGATCGACGGGGTTCGGCTGTGCGCTCTGCTTGCCAGCCAGGCGATAGCCAAGGGCCGCATCGACCGGTTGTTCGGATGATGCGCCCGATGCGGATAACGCGCCTGATTGCGGATAATGCGTTTGACTTGCCGGTGCCGCGTTCTAACTCGAAGGAGATTCCATGCCGAAGATCGTGCCCAAAGATGAACTGCTGAAGATGAAGGGTTGGAGGTCGTCCCCGTCGGACTATTTCGAGATCGACCAGGAACGGATCGACCGCTTCGCCGAAGTGACCGAGGATCGCCAGTTCATCCACAGCGATCCCGAGCGTGCCGCGCAGACTCCTTTCGGAGGCACCATCGCGCACGGCTTTCTGACCCTCTCGCTGCTCTCACGCCTCGTGCGAGACATTTACGTGATCCCCGAGGGTACGGTCATGGTGGTCAATTACGGCCTCGACAAGGTTCGTTTCATTGAGCCGGTTCCAAGCGGCGGCAGGGTGCGCGCGCACCTCGAGATCCTGGACGTGGTGGAGAAGGACCGCGGCCGCATCCTGGTCACCTCGAAGGTGACGATCGCGATCGCCGGTCACGACAAGCCGGCACTGATCGCTGAGTCGCTCGTGCTCTTCGTGACCCAATGAAAGGTGGGCACCGATGAAGCTCAAAGACAAGATCGTTCTCATCACCGGCGGTGCCCACGGCATCGGCCGAGCGATGGCCGAGCGCTTTCGCGAAGAAGGCGCCAAGGCGGTCGCGGTTGCCGATCTGGATCTCGTCGGCGCCCGGACCGTGGCCGAATCGGTCGGCGGCCTCGCGCTCGAGGTCGATGTCTCGAACGAGGAAGAACTGCGCGCGGCCGTCGAGCGCACCGAGACCGAATTGGGTCCGATCGATCTCTTCTGCTCGAACGCCGGCGTGGCGTTCTCCGATGCCCCCGGCTGGACCGCGACCTCGCAGACCAACGAGCAGTGGGAGCGCATCTGGAAGATCAACCTGATGTCGCACGTCTGGGGCGCCCGGGCGGTTTTGCCCCGGATGATTCGCCGCGGCGGCGGCTACCTGTTGCAAACGGTGTCGGCCGCGGGCTTGCTCAATCAGGTCGGGGACGCCGCCTACTCGGTCTCGAAGCACGCGAGCCTGGCCTTTGCCGAAGCTCTGGCGATCACCCACGGCGAGCAGGGCATCCGAGTGTCCGCGCTCTGCCCCGAAGCCGTGCTGACCCGCATGTTTCAGGGTGAAGAGCACGCGGCGCCTGCCGCGGCGGCCTCGATGGACGGCGTTCTCACACCCGAGGATGTCGCGGAGTGTGTCGTCCAGGGTCTGGCCGAGGAGAAGTTTCTAATCCTGCCGCATCCGCCGGTGCAGACCTACTTCGAACGCAAAGCGGCCGACTACGATCGCTGGCTGGTCGGCATGCGCCGGCTGCGTGCCAAGTTCTTCAGCGACCAGAACATGAGCTTCGGGAACGAGCCGCTGCCATGAGCTGCCTTCTCCTGGTTCGCCACGGCCAGGCTTCGGCCGGAGCGGAAGACTATGATCGGCTGTCCGATCTCGGCAGATACCAGGCGCGAATCTTGGGAGAGCATTGGGCCGGTCGCGGTCTCGAGCTCGACCGTGTCGTGGTTGGCACCTTGCGCCGCCAAGTCGAGACCGCCGAGGCGGCCGGCCGGGCCTTCGCCGATGCCGGGGGCAGCTGGCCCGAGCCCGAGTCCGTCGCAGCGTTCAACGAGCATGCCGGGTACGAAGTTGTTTTGGAGGCTCTCGAGGAGCTCCAGGCAAGCGACCCCAAGATCCGAGCTTGGGTCGAAGCCCTCGAGAGCAGCTCGGAGCCGGACCTCGAAACCTTCTGGAAAGCGTTTCGCTACGTCACCTATCTCTGGGCTCGCGGCGAGCTGCCGCTCGCCGGCAACAGCCATGAAACCTGGCAGGCTTTCCGGTCCCGAGTCGAGGGAGCTCTTGATGAATTGGCAAGTGAGACGCCCCGCGGCCAAAACGTTGCGGTTTTCACCTCGGCCGGGCCTTCCGGCGTTGCCGCGGCCGCGGCCCTCGGACTCGATCACGGCCGGGCGATCGAACTCTCCTGGAGAGTCCAGAACTCGGCGGTCACCGAGCTTCTGCCGGGTTCGCGGGGCCTGCGGCTGAAATCCTTCAATAGCGCCTCCCATCTACCGAGCGCCGAACTCGTGACCATGGTCTAGGTTCTCCCGGGGTAGGGTTTCGCTCAGGCGCCGAATTTGCGACAATCCGCATTCGCTGCGCCGAATCAACCTGCAGCCCGCTGAAAGTCGTACCCATGGGATCCAATAATTATTCAGGTATGCGCCCAGGAATTTTCCCATTCGTAGTCGTCGCTTTGCTCGCCGTGGCCGTGCTCTCCCAGGGCTGTGCCCTGCTCTTCAGCGGAGACGATTTTCAGCGGTTGAAGATCTTTTTCAAGCTCACCGAGGCGTTGGCCCAGGGCGAGGCGACCCTGGTGCATACCTGGTTTTTCCCGGCCAAGGTTGGGGTCAAGAAGCGCTGGGTCGAAGTCTCGGGCCGGGCGACAGCGCCGGAGGGAGGAGCGCTTCCGGCCAATGTCATCGTGGTGGTTCGTTTCGAGGACCTGGCCTCCGAGAAGAAGCTGCAGACGGTGATTCTCAAGCTCAAGATCGGAGGCGACGGCGCTTTTTCGGCCAAGAAGAAGATCAAGAAAGATGTGGCCGCTGACTCCCTGATGATCGTGACCGTCAAGCCCGCGGGCAGCGATCTCGAAATCGGTACCGAGTTGACCTTGTGTGTCGATCTGGCGGCGAGCAAGGGCGACCTCAAGAAACTCCCCGCATGTGTCGCCGGCGGCGGCAACAGCGGGCCGGCGACATTGACCGAGCTTCAGACGGATATCTTCACACCGACCTGCGATCGGTTCGGTTGCCACAACGCCGACAGCGCCCGTGCCGGCCTGGTTCTGGCAGCGGGCATGAGCTTCGCGGAGCTGGTCAACGAGCCTTCGAGCCAGCGTCCTGAATTCGATCGTGTCGAACCGGGAGATCCCGAAAGCAGCTATCTGGTCAAGAAACTGCGGGGTGATGCGGACATCACCGGCGATCGCATGCCCGAGGGCGGCGCCGCGTTTCTGACCGACGCTCAAATCGCCAGAGTGATCTCCTGGATCAACGACGGCGCTGAGGACAACTAGCTTCGGACCAGGTTTCGGGGACACCATTCTTTGGTGTCCCCTCCCGACTCGGAGAACCACATGCCGCTCTACGAATACGCCTGCACCGAATGCGGCCACCGCTTCGAGATCCTGCAGAGGCTCGGCGAGGACGGCGACGGCCTCGAGTGCTCCCAATGTGGGGCTGCGCGACTCGAGAAGCAGTTCTCGACCTTCGCAAGTACTTCGGACGGCAAGTCGGCGCCGGCCGGTTCTTGCGGCGGCGGTTCAGGTTTCACATGAGCGGCCTAGCCGAGAGGCTTCGGCGGCCGGGTGCCGCTCAATCCATAAGAACTCGATACTGGACCCCTTTTCCCAGCTACAATTCGCCACGGAAGCGCTCGGGGGCTGGTGCCTCCTGCGGTCTTCAAAACCGTTGTTCGGCGGGTGAACACCCGTCGAGGGTGGGTTCGATTCCCATGCGCTTCCGCCAATAGAATCAATGACTTACAATGAATCGAAGTTGCACGTGCCTCTGCCGAGGCTGGGGCGGGGTTGCGTCCGTGGCACACTTGTGGCACAGTGAGGGGCAAGAAACGTCCACGAACGGCAGCAGGAGACAACCATGGCAACAATCCAGAAGCGACTCCGATTTAGGGCGACGTTTGGTGGCAACGGGTCCACAGTCGAGGCCAAGAGCTTCTCCCGAGAGGCGGAGGCGAGACGGTGGCTCGCAGAGCGAGAAAGAGAGGCGCTCGAAGCGGGCACGCCGCGAGACGACCTGAAGGCAGAGATCAACCAGCGTGCTAGTTACCGGGTGATGGTCCGGCTTCAGAGTAGGCCGACTCAGTACGCAACCTTCAAGAGAAAGACGGATGCCAAACACTGGGGCCAACAGACCGAGGAGGCGATCCGCGAGGGTCGGTACTTTGCAACAGCGGAGGCGAAGAAGCACACCCTGGCCGAACTGATCGAGCGATACGAACGCGAGGTCTTGTCGCAAAAGTCCGAAAGCAAGCGCAGGGACCAAGAACGCCACCTTCGCTGGTGGAAGGACCGCATCGGGACTCGAACCTTATCCGACGTAACGTCTGCCCTGGTCTCGGAGTACCGATCCGTGCTCGTGTCTGAGACTACGGTTGGCGGAAAGAAAAGGAGCCCCGCTACGGTCAACCGCTACCTCACGTCTCTGAGTCACGCTTTCGCCGTGGCAGCGCGAGAGTGGGAGTGGCTTGGACAAAGCCCCGTCCGCAACGTCAAGAAACTGCGAGAACCTCGCGGACGGGTCCGCTTTCTGTCCGACGAAGAGCGAAGCCGTTTGCTGGCTGCGTGTCAGGTGGCTGACGATTCCCGCCTCTATGTGCTGGTGGTCTTGGCGGTCTCGACCGGTGCTAGGCAGGGAGAGTTGCTCCGTCTCCGGTGGCCCGACATTGACTTGCGTCGGGGAGTGGCGGTCCTTCACCAGACCAAGAACGATGAACGCCGGGCACTGCCTCTGACTGGGCTGGCGTTGGCAGTCCTTACCGAACGCTCGAAAGTCCGCCGCCTCGACACCGATCTGGTGTTCGCTAATTCCGAGGGCCAGCCGATCTTCCCCAGAAAAGCCTGGGAGGACGCTCTGAGAGCCGCTCAGATCGAAGATTTCCGATTCCACGACCTGCGGCACTCGGCGGCTTCCTACCTCGCCATGAGCGGAGCTACGCTCGCCGAGATCGCCGAGGTCCTCGGGCACAAGACTCTGGCGATGGTAAAGCGCTACAGCCACCTGACCGACCTGCACACCAGTAAGGTGGTGGCACGGATGAACGAGAAGATCTTTGGCAGCCAACATTAGGGCTTCAACCGCTGGCTCTCTGTATGAATGAGACTAGGTGGTCCCCAGAACAGCTTGGGGAGCTGAAGAGTGTTGTCGATGCTGCTCGGCGCGGCGACGTAGAGGCCGCCGTATCCCTACTCGATCAGTTGGCTGATTGCCTAGAGGAGGATTGGCCAATCCCCAGGCCTCTTGCCTCGTACTTCGCTGCGGCGATTAGAGAGATCACGGGAAATCCCGCAAGCGGTGGGCCGCCACGAATCACCACAGGAAGCATCGGCTCACAGGGGGATCTCAAGGAATTCTTGGAGAGGCGTCGAGAGCTGGGTGACGCTAGGTCGGCTCTTAACCTGAAACGACGCAGTCGAAGGAAACTTGCCTACGATGAGTTATTTACGTCCTTCTTCTTGGCCTACCGGGTCAGCGAGAAAGCGCGAGATTGGAAGCCAAGTGGCTTGCGGGGGGAAGGTGGGCGCATGACTCAGCTCTACGAACAAGTGGCCGAGGAGCAAGGAATCAGCGAGAAGACTGTCAGGCGAGCTTGGCGAGAATGCAAGGAGGCTTTCGAACTCCCACTGGACAAATAGGTCTGGGCCAAATGGCCGTGACGTGGCAACCCTCGGCGGGTAGGTTGATCTCGCCACAGCGAGGAGATGTCATGGACAGCAAGCCACCAACCCTACGTACACTCAGACAATTCGCACAGCGCCACCCGGCTTTCACCGAGGCCTCGCTCCGCTGGCTCCGCTTCCAGGAGGCGTCCAACGGCTTTCAGACTGCTTTCGTCATGGTGGGGCGCCGCGTCCTTATCGACGAGGGCAGGTTCTTCGAGATCGTAGCCGAGCAAAACGGGCGGAGCCCGGAGGCGGCCTAAATGGAACCGACACCGCAGCTCGGCCCGGCTGGCTCTACCGCCTACGAGCTGGCCCTGCTCCACCAGCGTGTAGGCGACGGTGCGGTGCCGGAGGCAGCGTGACCCGCGCTGGGGCTGCAGTCGTCAACATCACGCGGGCGCGCAAGCGGCGGCCCGCCGTCGTCAAGCCCCGCGACCCGATACCGACCGCGCGCTCATTTCTCAAGCGCGCTAAGGCGCCACTGCTGCGCCAGGCCGATGTGTTCTTCGAGTGGGATGGTGCCGCCTACCGCGAGCTGCCACTCGCCGAGGTGCGCACCCGGCTCTATGGCTTTCTGGAGCAGTGCAGAGTGCGGAACAATAAGGGGGGAACCTATCCCTTCGCTCCAAACCGTCACAAGGTGAGCGATGTAGAGGACGCACTAAGGGCGCTGGTCAACCTAGCGGGAACGGTCTCTGCGCCCGCCTGGCTCAGCGACGATCACCCGGGCCTGGACCCGTTCGACTTCATCAGCTTGAGCAACGGTCTGCTCTGGGTGCCGGGCCGGGCGCTGCTCGATCCTACACCGGACTTTTTCACCTTCACGGCCCTGCCCTTCGAGTATGACGCCGACGCACCACGGCCGGACCACTGGCTGGAGTTTGTCGAGGGGCTGTGGCCGAATGACCCCGCGCCGCGGGAGACGTTGCAAGAGTGGACAGGGCTGTTGCTTACGACCATCACACGGTTCCAGAAAATTCTCCTCCTGGTCGGGCCGCCGCGATCCGGTAAGGGTGTCTGGTCGCGAGTGGTGCGACAGCTAGTTGGCCCCCGCAACTACCACGCGCTGACGCTGCGCTCGCTGGCCGATAGCTTCGGTGCTCAGGCGTTGATCGGAAAGTCGGTCGTGGTGGCGACGGACGCACGCCTCAGCAGTCGGGTCGACGGTATCGCCGTCGCGGAGCGGCTGCTGGCGATTAGCGGCGAGGACAGCCCCGCCGTGCAGCGCAAGTGCTTGCCCGATTGGGAGGGGACCTTGTCGTCGCGGTTCACTCTATTGACCAACGAACTACCACAGATCACGGACGCGTCTGGAGCGCTTACGAGCCGATTCATCGTGCTGCGGCTCACCGAATCCCACCTCGACAAGGAAGACTTAGAACTTGAACCGCGCCTCGTTCCCGAGCTACCCGGCATCCTCAACTGGGGACTCGACGGCCTCGACCGTCTGCTTAAGCGCGGCCATTTCGTGCAACCCGAGTCTGCACGTGAGCTGGTGGAGCAGTTGACGGAGCTGGGCTCACCCATCGGTGCATTCCTCGAGGAACAGTGCGAGATCTGTGAAGACTTCGAGGTGGAACGATCCAGTTTATTCGACCGCTGGGATGAGTGGTGTGAATCAACCGGCCACAAGAAGGGAAACGCGGCCCTATTCGGCCGGGACCTGCGAGCGGCGCTCCCCAATCTCAAGAACGGCTACCGAGGCCACCGCAAGCGAGTTTACAAGGGCTTGCGACTGCTGGACCGTGGGCCACAGATAGCGATACTCCCGAGGTAACCGTGCCACACGCGCCACAGGAGAGCCACACGCAAACCACAGGCAAGCCCACCGCCGAAAAGCCCTTGAATTATTGGCTGTTTGACCAGTCGCCACACCCACCACAGGCAATTCCCAACTCCTCAGCCTATGGAGTTATGTGTTTAGTAGAGGCTGGGTTAGAAGATTGCCTGTGGCG
>JADFQD010000059.1 GCA_022561975.1 Acidobacteriota bacterium | reverse complement strand
AAGGAAGATGATAAGTATATTCAAGAAGAGTTGAACGAAGAGCATAAATTAGTAAGGATGATTGTTACCATGGGGCACTCTGTGCGTGATAAAGCTAATATTAAAGTTAGACAGCCACTGTCTTTAGTGCAGGTTGCATTGCCTACGAATTTGAATAAAAAAGTTATTCTTGATCAGAAGGATGTGATTTGTGAGGAGTTGAATGTAAAGGATTTGGAGATTTTGAAGGATGCGCAGGAATTGATTGTTCAGATTGTTAAGCCAAATGCTCGGGTTCTTGGTCCTAAATATGGAAAAGAGGTGCAGGAAATTATAAAGCTGGCGAAATCCGGGAATTTTGAGGTTTCTGAAGATGGAACTGTGAAGATTGGGGATTATGTTTTGTCTGGAGATGAGGTTGAAGTGGGATTTGAAGGTAAGGAAGGATATGATGTTGCAAGTAAGGATGGAGTTTCTGTGGTTTTGGACACAACAATTACTGAAGATTTAAAACATGAGGGGTATGCACGCGATATTGTGAGGTCTATCCAGGATTTAAGAAAGGATGCGGGTTACAATGTTGATGACAGGATTTACATTTTTATTCAGGCTGAAGAAGCTGTTGGAAAAGGACCGGCGCCTCCGCTATCAGAGCGCCTCGGATCTCCAGACCGATCTCAAGCGACTTCTAAGGGATATGGGCCTGGCGCGGGCCCCGGCACAAGCTGGTGCCGCAACCCGCCCTAGCCGCCCCCGAGGCACTCTGCGAGCGCAGCTCGGCGCAGCTCTTGTGGGGCTGGCTGTCGGGACTATCGGCTTGAACATCGTGCGTCGCCTGGAGGTAATCGAGGCACCACCCGTTCTCGAGCCCAGCTCTGCCTCGATCGCGGTCTTGCCTTTCGCGGATATGAGCCTGAAGAAGGACCAGGAGTACTTCACCGATGGGCTGAGTGAAGAGCTGCTAAACGTGCTCGGGCAGGTCCCGGGGCTGCGTGTCGCGGGGCGGACCTCTTCCTTCCAGTTCAAGGGCAAGAGCGAGGATCTGCGGGTCATCGGCGAGAAGCTGAACGTGGCAAGCTTGCTAGAGGGCAGCGTCCGCAAGGCGGGCAACCGCGTGCGGATCACGGCGCGGCTAGTTAATTCAGCGGATGGCTTGCAGCTGTGGTCCAAGACCTATGACCGGGAACTCGAGGACATCTTCGCGGTTCAGGAGGAGATCGCCCGCTCACTGGTGGGAGCGCTTAAAGGATCGTTCCTGGGCGAGAACGAGCGTCTGACCCAAGTGCGGGGCCAGAACGCTGCGGCCTACAACGCATACCTTCAAGGTCGGTACTTCCTCGAACGGCGGAGCGAGGAGGACGTGAGGAAGGCGCTTGACTACTTCAGGGACGCCCTGACTTTGGATCCCGGTTACGCTCTCGCCTGGACCGGACTGTCCAGTGCCCACCTCGTTATGGCTGGCTACGGCTACGTTCCAGTGAAGGTCGCGAAGGTGAAGGCACGGGACGCGGCAGAGCGGGCGCTTGCTCTGGACGACACACTTCCTGAGGCCTGGGCGGCCCTGGGCTTCTCGAAAATGAGCTACGACTGGGACTGGCTTGGAGCCGAGGCGGCTTTCCTGCGAGCACTGGCCCTGAACCCGGGAAGCACCGACGCGCTCCAGGGCGCGGCAAGCCTAGCGGTCAGGCTGGGCCGCTTAGACAAGGGGATCAACCTCGGCCGCCGAGTCGTGGGGCTCGACCCTCTAAACGACAACGAGCACCGCCGCCTCGGGACTCACTTCTACTACGCTGGTCGCCTGGAGGAGGCAGAGGTGGCTTTGACGAAGGCCCTCGAGCTCAACCCGGCGCGGCCGAGCACGCAAGGTCTCTTGGGTGAGGTCTACCTCGCGCAGTCCAAGCCCGAGGCGGCATTCGAGTACTTCGAGAAGCTCGGGCGCCCCAAGGCACGCCTCTTCGGGCTGGCGCTAACCTATTCTGCCTTGGGCCGACAGCATGAGGCGGAATCGGCGCTCGCGCAACTTCGAGAAGACCACCCGAACTCCATGATGTTCCAGATCGCCTCGGTGTACGCCTATTGGGGCCAGCCCGACCAGGCCTTCGAGTGGCTCGAGCGCGCCTACACCCTGCGCGACGGCGGACTCTCCAAGATGAAGGTCTACCCTTTACTCGAAAGCCTCCACGACGATCCCCGCTGGGAGCCCTTTCTCGTGAAAATGAGCCTTGACGGTTGACCTCAGCAGTACTGCTGCTGGCGCTCGACGATGCGCTGTGGCAACTCGCGAGGGTTCACGCGAAGATTGATCTGCAACTCCTCAGGCAATGTCCGAGAAGGAAGAGTGCCCTATCTGATGTCCTCGCGGAGAGTGGTGTTGGCGGAGTCCGCGTGCGGACGTCAGATAGGGCACTTGGACTGAGCCGCGGGCAAGACGGCTATGGGGGTTCCCCGTTGGGTGCCCCGCGGCCGCTCGCCTTCAACCAGCCGCCGATGAAGAGCGTGTTGTTCTCGACGCCAAAGTCTTTCTTGATGACTTCGCTGAACAGGGCGGACTCAAAAAACGGTTCCGTCCAGACAACAGACGTCAAGGCGAACGACCAGTCCAACTGGTCGTGCAACAGCGCGCTTGACTCTTTGGTGAAGTAATCGCCCTTCAACTCAAGCGTGCCGATGCGCGTGTCAATGGTTCGCGTCTCTTGTGCAAGGGCTGTCGTTACTAATGCGAGCGTCACGCAGCAGGAAGTAATATATCTGATCGATTTCATTGTTCTCCCCTTACCCTTATTCGTGTATTTCATAATCGGTGTCCCTGCTCGAACAATGCCCTCGTTCGCCTACTTCATCTCGACGAAGTCGCCGGGTTTCCAGGTGCCGTCGAAGCTGCCCGCTTCCGGGCCGTACATGCGCAAGACGGACCACCACCCTTTGCCCGGGATGGTCTGGAGCCACATGCTTTCCTTACCCTCGGGGGCTTTCGGGCCGAAGTAGAACGTGTAGGAGCCGTCCTCGTTTACCTCTAGCTCATCCAGGTGCGAGCGCAGTGCCTCCCGGTTCTGGTCGGTGGCGATCAGGACGCGCGTATCGCTGTCATAAATGGTATTCGACCAGAAGAGGTTCGACACTAAGTGGAAACGCCTGGTGCCCGACGCGTTGGATGCAAGGAACGGGGTACGCCAAAGCGATCTTTATCAGCTCTACGCTTACGCCCAACGGTACGAGTGTCCTGACAACGTCCTGTTGTTCCCGGCGAAACCCGGAGTGACGGGCAAGTGCTATTCAGTAGATAAAGACCCCGCGGGCAAGCGCGTTCGAGTCGAAGTCGTCGAGATGAATCGTGATCTTCGTCAAGCATGACGATGCGGTACCGGAGGAGGAGGTCGAGTTCCTTATTGAGCTAACGTCGTCCTTCGCGAAGCACCTCGTCAGGATTGCATCGCGGGACGCAGGATAACCAACCGGCTCAAGCGCGGCGGCGTTAAAGACACGGACTGAAGTGACCTGGGCGGTGAGCGACATCTTCATCAGCTACAGCCGCAAGGATGCGAGCCTGATGGAGCGTCTCTCCGAAGACATCAGACAGCTTGGGTTCAGCGTCTGGAGTGACCGACAGGAGTTGCAGCCGGGGACGCGTCGGTGGAAGAAGGCGATCGAAGCGGCGATCGAGCAGGCCAGTCATGTGCTGGTACTCCTGACGCCCAACGCGAAAGCGTCGGAGTGGGTGTCTCTCGAGGTCAGCTACGCGAGGGCGCTCGACCGGACGCTTGTTCCCTGGCTGGTCGAGGGCGACGCCCGAACTGCTGTTTCCATCGAACTGATCGGAACGCAATGGATCGACGCGCGGGAGGACCATGCAAGTGCCCTGGCAGAACTCCCGCCTCATGGGTACACCAGTCAAGCCTCAAACTCACAACCCCGTCTGGATCGGAAGAGGACCTTAATGGCCGATACGTCGAGAATCTTACAGATCTCCCTAGTGTCGTCAATGATGGCCTTCGGCGGAAACGCTCCCGACGGACGCAGAGCAAACATTGAGCAAACACTCGGAGGAAGCCGGGGTCGGCGAGGTGTCGGTGCATGGCCGAGTGTAACGGCAGGCAAGGCGGTCGCCGACCCAGTTGGGGACGATAGAACCACTGTAAGAAAAAGATAGGCACACGCACTCACCGGAGAGAGTGAGTTAGCGAAAAGAGAACCCGCTGGGACATCCGAGATGAATCACCGAACCAGCCGCAACTCTCGCTTTCGCGCTCTTGTTCATCCGCTGGCGATTGCAGTGGCCGTTCTTGCCTTTGGGGTGGCCGAGGCGAGGCCTGCCGGCCGCGACGCCACCGAGGCTGCGGGGCCGTCTTTCGTTCGTGGCAAGGTTCAACCGTACGTCCGCGGCAGATCGCTAATGGTTATGAGGCGGGGGGTTCGGCTCGCGAAAAGCCGCCTTCGAGACAACTCGACGTGCCGGCAACTATTCGAGGCCTTTGGCAAAGACGCGAAGGAGGTAATGGACGAAAGCCGCTATCACTGGGTGGCGCTGAGCGCCGAGGAAACCGCATGCCAGCAGAAACATGCGGCCGCTTTCACTTGGGTGGGTGAGGACCTGACCTGCCTGTGCCCGGCCTTCGCCTCGCTTTCGGTGAATGACGCGGCGATCGCTCTGGTTCACGAGGCGCTTCATCACGCAGGTCTGACGGAACAGCCCGGCGACCCTCTTGGCATGACTCGAGACCAGATTGACCAGATGGTCAGGACAAGCTGTAGACTCTGACGGCGCGGCGCGAGACCTCCAAGAACCAAGCCCTGTCCTTCGTCAAAACCCCATCCGGCCTGAAGAGCATTGACGTTCAGCCGTTCCTGGTGAGACTCCCGGGCCATGTCTGGACTCGCCTTCGCAATCGCGACCGCCTTGCTCGGAGCCGTATCATTGACGGTCGCGGCCGATTCAGCCGCGCGCCGCCGGCGAGATCGTCGAGCTGCCCGAAGTCGGCGGACTGCATCACCGCTACGAGCGGCGCGCCGCCTGACTCGGCGTGCTCTCAGCAGCAGATTGCAGGGCCCGGCGCTGCAACGCCGAGCGCATTGCGCTCGGACCCGAGCCTGTCTTCTACCCTGCCCCGGAACCTGCCAAGTAGGCTCGTCTTCCGCTGTCAGGCGGATTTACGACTCGACGGAACCGGACTCCTAACCTCCGTAGCCACCCACTTCCAGGCAGACGGGGTTTTGACAAGGGACAGGCTCAGCTGAACCAGCCCTCGATCTTGCTCGAGATCAGCAGGAGGATCACCACCACGAGGGCCAGAAGGACGGCGGTGATCGGATAGTTGCAACCAATGAGGATCCCCAGCGCGCCCAGGAACCAGATCGTCGCCGCCGAGGTGAGGCCGCTGACCTGGCCGGCGCCGCGGATGATGGCGCCCGCTCCCAAGAAGCCGATGCCGGTGATGATCTGGCTGGCGATCCGGGTGGGATCGCCGGGGAAGTCTGTCAGCTCGAGGATCAGGTGGCCGGTGGCCATATAGGTCGTCGCGCCGGCGCACACCAGGATACAGGTCCTGATGCCGATCGGGCCGCCATGTTGCTTCCGCTCGATGCCGAGAATCGCCCCGGCGACAAAGGCCGCAAGAAGATGTGGCAAGAAACCGAGGAACCAGCTGCTCAATCCTGCCAGCTCTTTCATGAGTTCTTGTTCATCCTTCGACGCGACGGGAATTCGTTTCCTGAGCCGCCACTCTAGCAGCGGAAGAGTGGCGCTAAGGGCGACGGATGCGCAGGCCACCCGGCATCCCACGGGGTCTACTGTCCCGAGAGGACGACCTCTGTGTCGGGATGAAACTGAGCCCAAATCCCCCAATACACTGTGGATCCTGTAACTCGCCGCAGCGACCGGCCCTCGAAGGCCCCCTGCAAACACTCGCCCGACTCCCATGACCAGGTGGAGCCGGTGTCAAGATCACGCACTGTCAGCCTGCTACCTTCACTCTCGAGGAGCTCAAAGGTCAGCTCTTGGCCGTCGACGACTCTCTCGTACGCGAGAGCCGCGGCCTCTCCACGTGGCGAGAAGACGACTATTGGCGTGCCAAGAGCGTCGGTGTTGAGTACAGGACTCTTTTCGAGAAGCGCGAATGGCACCGCGGCGAAGCTTTCATTCAGGGTGATCCCGTAGACCAACATCTTCCCGGGCAGACGCTCGTCCGGGTTGCGGGTTCCCCGAACTCCGATCGCGTTTGGATCCGCGTGATACGAGCTGTAGCTCGTTCCCCGCCGACGGTTGTCCTCAAGAGCCTCCCGGGCCGGTTTTCGAAGAACAAGGGTGTCGGGATGACGCTGTTTCCACGCGCTCCAAGTAGTGACCTCGGACGCGACGACTTCGAGTGTCCGCCCCGCCAGATCAATGGCGACAGCGGTGCTGTTGCCGTAGCTGTTGATTGCCCAATCCGCCCCCTGGGTCGCCTCATCTAGAGATAGGTCAAAACCAGCTTCGCGCTCGGACGGGCGGGCTCCGAGGACGGCTCCGCTGGCGGGCGGAACGATCATCAGAATGCCCGCGAAGGCCACAAAGGCGGCTGTCGGAAGATGCGCGCGGCGCGCGAAGCGCGCAAGTACCTGCTGGTGTACGCGCGAACATGATCCTTGTCCGCCGTCAGTCGAACGGAAAACTTGTTTCATCTCGTCGTCACTCCTTTCTTGCAACCAAGCGATTGTTTCGCTCGACAAGTGAGTGCGCACACGACGCCGAAAGTTACACCTCGATCGACTGCCGATCAGGAAGTCCCCATTTGTCTGCGTGCATTACCTGTCCTTCGCCAAAACTCCATCCGCCCTGGAAATCACTGCGAAGTTCAGGGAGGGGCAGGGCTGATCTGCGACAGAGCTCGACAGACTACGATCCAGAGTGTTTGCTCAATGTTTGCTCGGCCCGCTCTGGTCGCCGGCCAACAGCACGGCGAGGTCCCGGGCCGGGAGCTCGTGAGTCGGCCAATCGATGAAAGACAGCAGCCACAGGCTCCAAAGAGGCGCTGTCAAAAGCAGCACGAGAGGGGGTCGGTTCGCCAGCATGTAAACAAGTGTGAGCAGTAGGCTAAGCGAGCCGAGCGCCGCCAGCATCGCTGCTTGCGCGCCGCTGTGGACATGCAGTGTTCGGCTTGCGCTGCTGGCTCCCCTGGCTCCGTCGACGCGGGGAACCGTTCGAGCCACGGAGTTGCGGTCCGTGATTGCGATCGGCCGGCTCAGCGGCAGGGACGAGTGGTTCAATGCTGTCGTCACGGTTCTCATGGTCTCGGATTCCCTCCGTTGAAGTAGGTTCTTCTCTAGGCTGCGGCGGTGCGCTGTGTCCGAGTCGCAGAGCGATTCTCGGTGTGGACGTCCCGCAGCGGCATTGCCGAAGCGACCGGCGAGCTTCCAGGTAGGTCTTCGAGCAACCTCTCCATCCAGAGCTGATTGCCGTCGAGGACGCCGACGCCAACTCGGTACTTTGCGGCGTCATCGTTGGACCACAACTGCTTGAAGAGTCTGCGGATCTTGCGCTCGGAATTGCGGCAGAAGAGATCCACCACCCGAGACGCCTCCTCCGCCTCGGTCGCGGTCCAATCGGAGGTACCGGAGTCTTCGGCGGCGCTTGCGGCGGCACTCATGGCCCGAGCACGGGCGACGGTAGCGGCCATCGCGAAGAGCTCGTTGGCAATGTCGACCAGGGCAAATAGGAATCCTTGTTTGTTTTGGAGTCCGGCTCGGTGGATCAGCATGCCGTGGAAGATCTGCCGCGCGAGCCGTCGCGAGCTGCGCTCGACGAAGCGCAGGTGGCGCGCAGACTTGCCGAACGAGGCGTAGCGGGGCCAGCGACCCCAGCCCAACCAGCGCGTCGGGTACCACCAAGCGTAGAAGAGCGCGATCTTGGGCAGAGCGGCGATCTTCTTGCCTAACCCCGCTTCCGGATCGACCAGCGTTCCGGCGATCTGGAGATGCTTGTCGACGGCCTCGCGCGCCATGAACAGATGCATGATCTCGTCGGAGCCCTCGAAGATGCGATTGATGCGAAAGTCTCGCATCATCCTCTCGACACCGATGGGTTCTTCGCCCCGGGCCGCTAGAGACGCTTCGGTCTCATAGCCTCGCCCGCCGCGGATCTGGACCGTGTCGTCGATGATCTCCCAGCCACGAGTGGAGTTCCAGAGTTTGCAGGCGGCGGCCTCGAGCCGTATGTCGAAGTCGCCCTGGTTGGACATCCAGGTCGTGAGGTTGGCGATCGATTCCATGGCGAATGTGTTTGCCGCGATGTCGGCGATCTTGTGGGCCACGGCCTCGTGCCGGCCCACCGGTTTGCCCCACTGGGTCCTTTGCGAGGCCCACTCGCGACAGATCGCGAGACACCGCTTGGCGGCGCCGACCGACGCATTCGGGATGGACAGCCGGCCGTCGTTGAGTGTCGTCAATGCGATCTTGAGTCCCATGCCCTCCTTGGCGATCAGGTTTCCGCGCGGTACGCGCACGTTGGTGAAGCTGATGACCGCGTTCGACAGGGCCTTGAGGCCCATGAAATGGCATCGGTGCTCGATCTTTACGCCTTCCCAGCCCGTTTCGACGACGAAAGCGCTGATTTTCTGGGTGCCGGGGTGCTTTGCCATCACCACCAGAAGGTCGGCCAGTGTGCCGTTGGTGGTCCAGAGCTTGGTGCCGTTGATAATGTAGGCATCTCCCTCCGGAGTCAGCTCGGCGGTCGTGGCCAGGCGGGCGGGGTCGGAGCCGACGTCCGGCTCGGTCAGGGCGAAGGCAGAGATCTCGCCCGCCGCACATCGCGGCAAGTACTCCCGCTTGAGAGCTTCGGAGCCGAAGTACTTGAGCGGCTGGGGCACTCCGATCGACTGGTGGGCGGATAGAAGCGCGATCAAGTTGGCATCGTAGGCACCGAGTAGTTCCATGACCTTCTGGTATTCGAGTTGGTTGAGACCCAGGCCGCCGTATTCTCGAGGGATTTTCATGCCGAAGGCGCCCAGGTCGCGCAGCCCGGCAATGACTCTCTCCGGGTATTCGCCGCTTGCGTCGATCGCGGCCGGGTCGACCTCGTTGCGAAGAAAATCGAGAAAGTGACCGTAGAAAGCAGTGAACTCGGGCCGTTCCTCGCCCGAGAGAGGAAAGGGAAAGGGATGGAGCAGGTCCAGCTGGAAGTTGCCGAGAAAGAGCTCCCGCATCAAGCTCGGCCGTTTCCACTCCGTCTCGCGCGAGGCTTCGGCAAGACGCATCGACTCCTGTTCGCTGGGGTTGTGGATCGGGTGTGAGCTCATGTGTGGTTCTCCTGGTAGTCGTGTGTCTTAGGCGGATCGTGTCTCCCCGGCGCTGTCTATGAGTGCGTCGAGGCAGCGATTCCTTACTTAGGTGTGCCCTTTTCTGGGCCCGTGAAGCAAAGTCGAGGGTCAGCCGGCGTCGCTGCCTCTACTTAGAATTCCTCGAGCGATTCGGCCTACGCCCAGCAGTCTGCGGACGAGCTGGATCGAGTTCCCGGTGCTACTGGCCAGGCCAGCGTTCACCACAGATTCGGCTACGTCAGAGCCGTTGAGCGAAACGTCTGCACTCGAATCCACTCCTTTCGTACTTACGACCCTGACCGTTACCGTGGTGTCGAACAGGAGTGAGTGAAGGTATTGCTGAGCATCTGCGGAGCCTTTTGCGTCAATCCCGGCGAGGTTGATCCTCGTTGTGTTACCCGACGGCGTCCTTTGAACAACCATCGAATCTCCGTCGATGACCCGGACCACTCTTGCCGAGAAGGTGTCGCCCTTCTTGGGTTTCTTGGCTTCCGCGGGCGAAGCCACCATGGAAGTGAGTGCGATCAAGGCCACTAAGGCCGTCAGATGAGGGGCTATTCGGGTTGGTGTGAGCATTTGCTTTCCTTTCCTATTGCTTTCGGGTGGCGGCGATTTTTCCATTCGGCGTTCGCGGCTATCCTTGCTGATGGGTGAGTGTTCGATACGGGTTGGTTTTTACACCCGTTCCGGTCCACTAGTGCAGATCGGCATCGGTCGAAGCGTAATTTTTGGCGTTTCGTTCGCACCCACTTGTCGAACGAAACGCCACCCATCTACACGAAAGGAGTCACCACCAAATGAAAGCCCTCCGTTCCACTCACAACAGACAGGAATCCGCGGCACGTGCCCAGCGATCCCTACTCGCGTGTGTCGCGTATCTTCCGATATCCGCCCTGGTCACCGCCGGCATCCTCATGGTCGGATCGCCCGCCTGGGGCGTCACCCTTGACGCCCGGCCGTCAGGGGAAGCTCGTTTCGGCCTGAATCTGAAAGCGGCGCTCGAGAGGGTGGATGGGGCAAAGAGCCCGGGTGGCGATGTCGCGGCCCTCGTTAGGCTCGAACTCGACTCGCTCCTGTTACTCGATCGGCAGGTAGCGCGGAAAGCTCTGGATCCAAGGTCGCTCAGCAGTGAAACCAGAGAACATGGATTCTCTCTACACCGGGCGGGAATACGGTGGCGGTTCTCGTTGGTAGAGAGCGCCGGCGAGCGCTCTTAGTGGATCCCTGTCAGCCGCCGATCACGAACTCGACCTGGCTCTCGGTGCCGCCGGAGACGGTAACGGTCTTCTCGTTCGAGCCGAGGATCTCGTGCCACATGGAGATCGTGTAGGTGCCAGGCGGCACCGACGCGACAGCGAGAGCAACAGATGCGAAGGTTCAAGTCCGCGGCTCAAGCACAGCGCTTCTTGTCGGCCCACGGCGTCATCCTGAATCTCTTCAGGGTCGGACGGCATCTGCTTCGGTCAGCCAACCACCGGATCCTGCGAGAGCGCTCTTTCCTTGCTTGGCGTGAGGTGACGTGTGTCTGAATGATTCAGAAATCGGCCGTCGATTCGGCCCAAGGTTCGCCGGAGAGACGCTAAGTTGACAGTACCTCGTTTCCCGCTGTCGGGCGGGTTTGCGACTCGACCGACCCGGACTCTTGGCTCCGCGGCTACCAACTTCCAGCCAGACGGGGTTTTGACGAGGGACAAGCGGGGCTCTCCGTCCTTCGTGAGACGTTTCTGGATGGTAGCCACGGCGCCTTCTCACCGGCAGCGGCCGGATCGGAGTTCTTAGGTATCGTGTCCGCAATTGGCCCGAATACAATCGCGCGTTGGTCGCGCGCGGAAGTCTGACACTCTGGTTCGATGAAGAGTCGACTGGCCACAAAGCCTAGCAAATTCAGTATCCTGGATAATCAAGTATCCTGTCACCTTAATTATCGTCACCTTAGTTATCAGGAAACGGTTTATGGTAGACCCCACCCGCATGCGGCGATCGACCCTTGTCATCCACGGCGGCCAGCGCCCGGACCCGCAGACCGGTGCCGTGGTGCCGCCCATCGTGACCGCGTCGACCTATGTCCAGGAGTCGCCCGGCCGCCACAAGGGATTCGAGTACACCCGCTCGCACAACCCCACCCGTTACGCCCTCGAGCGGATGATGGCGGCGCTCGAAGGCTCGCGGGTCACCGAGGAACAGGACCCGAGCTGCGGCGGCTTTGCCTTCGCTTCAGGCCTGGCGGCGACCGCCACCATCCTCGAGTTGCTCGACCGGGGCGAGCACATCGTCGCGATGGACGACCTGTACGGCGGCACCCGGCGGCTCATGACGCAGGTACGCCGGCGCACCCAGGGGCTCGACGTCACCTACGCCGACCTGTCGAACTCCGAGCTCTTCGAGCGGGCCATGACACCGGAGACGCGGATGGTCTGGGTGGAGACACCGACCAATCCCCTCCTCAAGTTGGTCGACCTGCAGGCGATCGCCGACATCGCGAAAGCGCGGAATCCGGAAGTGCTGCTGGTCTGCGACAACACGTTCGCCACCCCGGTGAGCCAGCGGCCCTTCGAGTTCGGGTTCGACATTGTGATGCACTCCTCCACCAAATACCTCAACGGCCACTCCGACGTGGTCGGCGGGCTGGCGGTGGTCAACGATGCGGCCCTTGCGGAGCGCATGCGCTTTCTCCAAAACGCGATCGGCGCGGTGATGAGCCCGTTCGACTCGTACCAGACCCTGCGCGGGATCAAGACCCTGGCGCTTCGAATGGAGCGCCACCACGCCAACGCCCAGCGCGTCGCCGAGATGCTCGAGGGGCACCCGAAGGCCGAGCGGGTCTTCTATCCGGGGCTCCCCTCACACCCGCATCACGAGCTGTGCCGGCGCCAGTGCGCCGGCGGCGGCGGCATTGTGACCTTCCTCATCGACGGCTCGCTCGAGGAGGCCCGGGAGTTCCTGGAGAGCCTCCGGATCTTCCAGCTCGCCGAGTCCCTCGGAGCGGTCGAGTCGCTGGTCAACCACCCGGCGATCATGACTCACGCTTCGGTGCCCTCGGAGACCCGAGCCGAGCTCGGCATCAGCGATCAGCTCATTCGGCTCAGCGTCGGCGTCGAAGACGGCGACGATCTTCTCGAGGATCTGGAGCAGGCGCTCGCCGCCGCTGGCGGCTGATCCCGCTACGCGATGTAGCGGCCGGACCCGTAGGCTGCAAAAAAACGGCCGATGCAGGCGAATCGTCGAGGCAAGGCCCGGTCCTGGCTGTGTTCGAGCGTCATAGTCTTGGGCGATTCCCCATGGCACGCGGCCGGCCCGCCCCGCAGTCGTCTACGACGGAGGACGACGAACTACGACCCCAAGTGTTTGCTCAATGTTTGCTCGGCCCCAAAACCCGAGCCAACGTCGAGCGCCAGAAACACCAGTAACTGTCTGACAAATATAGAGTTAAATGGTGCCCAGGGGCGGAATCGAACCACCGACACCCTGATTTTCAGTCAGGAGACCACTTCTTCTGTCCTTGAGCCGTCCTTTCCGCCCCGCCAGCCCCCAACTCGCGAGACGATGCGCCACACAAACGCGTCACACGGGCCAAATCCACCGGCCGCCATCAAGCCAACTGCTTGAGCCTCAGGGAGTTGGAGAGAGGATGCTGAAACCTGGCTGGGACGCAGGGATTCTCTAAGCCACGTTCTCCAAACAACAGCAAAGACGAGAGTTAGGGCACAATTCATTCAGCGAGCGTAGTTTAGCTTCTTCCGTGCTTTTCGTCCCTGTTCGCGTGATTCCGGCTGTTTGCCGGTTTCTTCTTACGCGATGTCACTCAGGAATGTCACTCCCAACGGAGAGCTTGGCCACTTGAGCGTATTCAGCTCAAGAGCACGACGGACTCCAACCCGCTGCACGGACTGACCTCGGACAAGAGACTCCAACTGCGAGCTTCAACGGATTAAAAGTTTTCTTCGATTCAACTGGCTACAACTGTCGGCGACGCGTAACCACAGATAATGCAGTTCGTTAAGGGGTGTGGCTTTGTTGAGCGTTATTGACCGGAGTGGTCAGAAGTTGGCTTCTACTGCACCACCAGTGCACCACGAAAACCCTCCCTATGAGCGCCTGTCGCCACACGCAGCTTCGAGCGTAATTAGGTGCCTGTCCCCTTTTCTTCCTTTTCTTCGGAGACCTCATAAGCCTATGGTTACAAAAGCTTTAGGATGGTGGGGCGTGAGCGAATCGCGTCCCGTCGCCTCTATCTACCCAACGTGACTGCGGAATTTGCCATATTGAAATCGATCGATGAGCTATAGCGTTTGGTTGAAATGAAGGGCGAAATGGTTGGGACGCAGGCCGCAGATCTCGACCTGCCAGACGCCGCGGAGTACGCGATCAACATCGTGTTCGATGATTTTCGGACCTTTTTGAAGGACTTCTCGGCGAACCTCGCGCTCAAGGGGATGTTCGTCGAGGCTGCCGAGCCTCAGCCCCCCGGCACCGAGGTTGCGTTCGAGCTCAGCCTGAGGGACGGTCATCCCCTGGTAGAGGGACGTGGCGTCGTTGCTTGGTCTCGCGCCGCCACCGGGAAGGCGGAGACCGCTTCCCAAGGGATCCGCTTTCTCGATCTCGATCCCAGGAGCGAGCGCCTCGTGCGTCGAATCGTCGAAGAGCGCACCAAGGCCGGTCTGGGGCTTTTCGACCTCGACCAAGAGCCCTCGGCCGGCCGGGATCGGGTCTCCGAGGGAGATCCCGCCGGACCGGGGACGCAGGCGGCCGCCGGCGGCGAAAGCGACGCGGGTGAGATCGAAAGCCTGCGCGCCAAGATCGAGAAACTGAAGCGTGAGCAAGCCGAGGAGCAGAGGCGTTGGCAGGCGGAACTCGAGGCGGCTCGGGAAGCAGAGGCCGATCTCAACTCCCGGCTCAGCGACAGCCTCTCCCGCGTGGTGACGATCAGCGAGTCGCGCAACGCGTTGGCGGACCAGTTTCGCTTTGCGGAAGATTCTCACCGGCGGGATCGGCATCGGCTGGAAGAGCTTGAGGAGGAGCGGGCCAAGCTCGAGCAGGCGGTCGAAGAACAGAAGTCTGAGGTCGCCCGCTGGACCGAGGAAGCCGTGGCGGCGAACACCGGACACGAGGCCCTGGAGTTCCAGAAGAGGTCCCTCGAAGAGGAGATCGAGGTCGAACGCGGAAAAGCCGAGAAGTTCGCTTCGGAAGTCGAAGACGCCCAGGCGACCCTGTCCGCGGAGAAAACCGCCAAAGAGTCGCTGGAGAAGAACCTGCACGAGGCCAAAGCGGCGCTCGAGAAGCTCGAGACAGAGGCGGACGCGACCGAGACCGCGCTTCGCGAGAGTCTCGAGCAGGCTCGCGCGGACCTCGAAGAGTCCGCCGCCAAGGCTGGCGAGTTCGAGAAGGAGGTCGAAAGCCTGCGCTCGGAGCTTGGCGAGATCCAAGGGCAATCCGAGGCCTTCCAGGCCGAGATGGCGTCGATTCGCACCGAGTTGGAGCAGCTGAAGAGCCACCACGACGAGATGAAGGCGCAAGCGGCCACGCAGCAGGAGGCGGCTGCCCGGGCCGGGAAGCTCGTCGAGCGCGTGCGCGCCGAGCACGCTTCCCTGCAGGACGACCTGGTAGAAGCACAGACCGCTCTCGGCGAGGTCGCAGATCCCGAGCGGCGCCTCGCAGACGAGCTCGAGGAGGTGCGGCCCGAGGTCTTCACTCCTCCGCCTCCACAGGCGGACTCGGACGAGTTGCCGGAGGCGGAGAACGCGCCGGCCCCATCGAAGCTCAGGGGGCGCTTCGCCGGTCTGGCACAGAGGCTGCTCGGAGGCCGCGGGGCCCGCGGGACTTCGGACCAGTTTCTCCACGTGCCGGCCTCTGAGGACACGGTCTCCGGGTCCGAGGCCGACGACTTCGAGCTCGCCGCCAGCGAACCGGCGCACGCGAACCCGCGGCTACCGGAGCAGGCTTGACGTCGCCCCCGAGGCCGTGCCCAAGGTCCTGAGCCCCCCCGAGAGGTGCCACCCTCTTGCGCCAGATGGGTAAAAGAAAAAGGGTCCAGGCACCTAATTACCTACAGGGGACAGACACCTAACTAACCCAGGTGGCAGTGTCCCCAAAGGGCGGGCCTAGGTAGATTGTCTTGAGTCCTCGAATGGTGGGCCGTGAGGGAATCGAACCCCCGACCATCAGATGCCAGCCTCGCCGACCAAGGGGTCGAGAAGAGCCCGGTGGAGATTGTAGAGCTCAAGCTGCCGGTCGAACTTCGGCGGGAACTTCCAGCCTGGCTCCCCGTCGAGACCCCACCCGGCGTAGGCGAGGAGCTCGCCGGTGGTGGAGTGTATGGGGACCGCCAAGCGCCCGGCCATCATTCCCCGGCTGCAGTACCCGGCCTCGAAGCGTTCGATGGTCGCTCGGTCGAAACCGAGCGGCTGTAGGAGCTCGTGGCCAGGGTCAAGCTTCAAGGTAAACCCCAGCGGCGTGTTGCCCGCCGCGCTCTCCGCAGGAGCCTCCTCTGAGGGGGTATCTAGGCCCTGGCCCTCCTCGAGATCGGGCGTCTGAGGGCCGCTGAGAGCCTCATTCCCGGGCGCCGATACGGCCTCCTGGCTCGGCGGTCAGCCTTGCGGCCGCCACGGGCCCGTTTGCGGGGCTTCTGAGTGTCTGTGATGGCTGAAAGCCTCGGCGAGAATCCCGGCCGCCTTGCGGATTGAGACGCCCTCCATCCGGGCGGTGAAGTCGAGGACGTTGCCACCCTCTTCGCAGCCGTGGCAGTACCACGCGTTCTTGGACGTCGAGACGTGGAACGGCCGCGGGCTCTCCCCTTCATGGAAGGGGCAGGGGGTGGGTGGTCACCAACAAGCACGGAAACCAGGAGACGCATCTTCTGGAGAAACTGAAGAAGGTATGCCGCAAGGCGGGCCTCCAGCCAGCATCGGCGACGCTCCATGCGCTACGGCATTCCTTCGGAGCCCACTTGCGGATGTCCGGTGTGCCTCTCGCCAACATCGCCGACCTCATGGGTCACAAGGATCTCGCGACGACGCAGATTTACGCGAAGGTGCAGATCGAGCACCTGCGCGAAGCCATAGGCCGTTTGATCGCACTTGTGCCTGGAGAAATATCACTCGAAAATGTCACTCAGCCAATAGCAGCCGCCGGCAAAGAAACCAAGTTACTGGAAATAAACTACTTAGAAGAGTCCGAAACAGATGTGGCTGGGACGCAGGGATTCGAACCCCGATTCCACGGGCCAGAGCCGTGTGTCCTACCGTTGAACGACGTCCCAGGAGCCGCCGACGCTAGCAAGAAGGCGCGGTAAGCGTCAACGGCACTAAAGGTCGAGACGGTGCTCGACCGTACAGGCCGCGCGCTAGCTGCGCTTCTGGATCTTGGCCCAGGTGTCACGCAGGGTCACCGTGCGGTTGAAGACCGCGTGCCCGGCCGAATGGTCCTTTGAGTCGGCGCAGAAGTAGCCCCTGCGCTCGAACTGAAAGCGCTGTCCAGGCGCCGCTTCGGCGAGGCTAGGCTCGCCCTGCGCATTGGTATTGATCGTTACCGAGTCATGGTTCAGGTTGTCGAGAAAGCCCCCCCCGCCCTGGCCCTGATCGGCCTCGCCCTTGCCGGCCTCGCCCTTATCGGCCCGATCGCTCTGGTCAGGATCATCCTTGGTGAACAGGTGGTCATAGAGGCGAACCTCGAGCGGGATCGAATGCTCCGCCGATACCCAGTGAATCGTGCCACGCACCTTGCGGCCGTCCGGTGCCTGCCCGCCTCTGGTCTCGGGATCGTAGCTGCAGTGCAATTCGACGATCTTGCCGACCTCGTCCTTGACCACCTCGTTGCAGGTGATGAAATAGGCCCAGCGCAAGCGCACTTCGCGGCCGGGCCCCAGGCGGAAGAACTTCTTCGGCGGATCTTCCATGAAATCGTCGCGCTCGATCCAAAGCTCCCGAGAGAACGGCACCTTGCGCTTGCCCGCGGATTCGTCCTCCGGGTTATTGATCGCTTCGAGTTCTTCCGATTGGCCCTCGGGGTAGTTCTCGATCACCACCTTGATCGGGTCGAGAACCGCCATCCGGCGCGGCGCCGAGCGGTTCAGCTCCTGGCGCACACAGTGCTCGAGTAGCGCCAAGTCAACCCTGCTGTCAGCCTTGGCAACGCCGATTCGGTTGCAGAAGTCGCGCACCGCAGCGGGCGGATAGCCCCGCCGACGGATCCCTGAGAGGGTCGGCATCCGCGGGTCGTCCCATCCCGAGACGTGCCCCTCCTCGACCAGTTTTTTGAGCTTGCGCTTCGAAAGCACGGTGTGCGAGAGGTTCAGGCGCGCGAACTCGATCTGCCGGGAGGGGAAGATCTCGAGGTTCTCGATGAACCAATCGTAGAGCGGCCGATGATCCTCGAACTCCAACGTACACAGAGAGTAGGTAACGCCTTCGAGCGAATCCGACTGGCCGTGGGCGAAGTCATAGGTCGGGTAGATCGCCCACTCCTTGCCGCGGCGGTAATGCTCGGCGTGAAGAATCCGGTACATCACCGGGTCGCGCATGTTGAAGTTCCCGGAGGCCATGTCGATCTTCGCGCGCAGAACCTTGGAACCTTCGGGGAAGTCCCCGCGCTTCATGGCTTCGAAGAGTTCGAGGTTCTCCTCGATCGAGCGATCCCGGTGAGGGCTGTCGCGGCCCGGTCGGGTGAGGGTGCCTCGGTACTCACGAATCTCGTCCGCCGTGAGATCGTCGACGTAGGCCTTGCCTTTCCGGATCAGGTCGAGCGCCCACTCATGGAGCTGCTCGAAGTAATCCGAGGCGTAGAACTCGCGATCTTCCCAATCGAATCCGAGCCAGCGCACGTCCTCGCGAATCGAGTCCACATACTCCTGGCGCTCGGTCAGTGGGTTGGAGTCGTCGAAGCGCAGGTTGCACCGGCCGCCGAATTCCTCGGCGAGACCGAAATTCAGACAGATCGCCTTGGCGTGCCCGATATGGAGATAGCCGTTGGGCTCTGGCGGAAAACGCGTGTGAACGACCTTGCGCTTCCCTGCAGCCAGCTCTTCCGCGATGATCGACTTGATGAAATGACTGCCCGAAGGCTCTGCATGATCGCTCAAGACTCACTCCTCGCCTGCTGAAACCGGTTGATCGAGAAGGGCTCGCCGGGCCAGCCGGTCTATCCGGGCCAGGGCCCGGTCGATTCTCGCGAGAGTACGATCTCGGCCGAGAATCGCCAAGGTCTCAAACATGCCAAATCCGACTGACTTGCCGGTCGTCGCGACGCGCACGGCATGAATGATCTCGCCCAACTTGATGCCTTTGGCTGCCATGAAATCGCGCATGGCCTGCTCGAGATGCTCTGTGTCGAACGGCTCGATCGAAGAGAGTGTCTGTCGATACTCCGCGAGCAAGCTAGCCGCCCTTTCGGGCTGGACCAGACGCTTCTCCCAAGCCGGCGGGTCGTAGAGGAGTTGGTCGTCCGGAACGAAGAAGTCCTCGAACTGAATGATGTCTCCGGCGAGCTTGATCCGATCACCGGCCGCCGCCACGATCGCTCGCAGGTCCGGAGTGTCTGTGGTCCCCGCTGTCTCCCCTGTCTCTGAAACCAGGCCGGCTTTCTCGGCGAACGGCCGGCACAGCGCGGTGCGTTCGTCGATCGAGAGCGCCGCCATGTGGCGCTCTTCGAAGGTCATGAGCTTGGTCGGGTCGAAGCTCGCCGGCGACCTCTGCACCCGCTCCAACGAGAAATTCTCGATCATCGCCTGGCGATCGAAATCCTCGGTTTTGTCGTCCAGCGACCAGCCCAGGAGCAGGAGATAGTTGAGCAGCGCGCCGGGCAGGAATCCGACGGTTTCGTAGAAATCGACCAGCACCGGGTTGAAGGTCTCGGCGTCCGGTGACAGCCCGATGGCTCGGGCAATCTCCTCGCCGTGCTTGGTCAGACGCGCAAACTCCGGGTGTTTGAGGTACTTGGCGAGTTTGCGCTTGGAAAGCTTGTTTTTCGAACCGGGTTCCGCGACCAAGGGCAGGTGCGCGTACTCGGGCAGTTCATAGCCCAGGCTCTGCGCGATAAAGATTTGCCGCGGTGTGTTCGAAAGATGCTCCTCGGCCCGGATCACGTGACTGATCGCCATCTCGTGGTCGTCCACCACCGAAGCCAGGTGATAGAGGCAGGAACCGTCGGCCCGCTGGATCACGTGGTCCTGTTCGCGCCCCCACTCGAAGGCCATGTCGCCGCGGATGAGATCCGTGAAGCGACACTCCCCCTCGCGCGGCATTTCCAACCGCACCACCGCCTGGCGCCCGTCGGCCTCGAAGCGCTCACGATCGGCCTTCGATGCGGCCCGGAAACGGCGACTGTATATGAACTTCCGCTTCTCGGCTTCGGCCTGTTCGCGCTCTTGGGCGAGGTCCTCGGTGCCGGCGTAGTCGTAGTAAGCGTGGCCCGAAGCCAGCAACCGGTCAACCGCGGCCCGATACAACTCGCCGCGCTGCGACTGAAAGTAGGGACCGTAATCCCCGCCGACTTCGGGCCCCTCGTCCCAGTCGATGCCCAGCCAGCGAAACCCGTGGAGAATCGGCGCGAGCGTCTCATCCAGATTGCGCTCGCGATCGGTATCGTCGACGCGCAGGATAAAACGGCCGCCCCGGCCCCGCGCGAACAGCCAGTTGAACAGAGCCGTTCGCACGCCACCGATGTGGAGATAGCCGGTCGGGGAAGGAGCGAATCGCGTGCGGATCATGAAACTGTCTGGGAATAAAGGGGTGGCGGAATGCCGTGGCGCCACAGCATATCGGGGAAGGGGACACGAAGGAATCATGAGTCGGGAGGGAACACCAAGAAATCGTGTCCCCGATATAGAATGCGCCTTCGACCCGGGAGAGGTGCCGGAGTGGTCGAACGGACCTGCTTGCTAAGCAGGCGACCGGGGTAACCTGGTCCGGGGGTTCGAATCCCCCCCTCTCCGCCATTCTTTCGACCCAAGATCGACCTACGACCCCAAGGAGCGCCCATGGCATTTCCTCGCGCTGAACACCCGAGATCCCACCCCCGGAGGCGGCCAAGGATCCACCAGGAAATCCGAAGGTGAGTTCCTGGTCCCCAACCGACGTCGATCGGGTGGCCGTCAACACGATTCGATTCCTGGCCGTCGACATGGTCGAACGCGCCAACTCGGGACATCCGGGAGCGCCGATGGGACTGGCACCCCTCGGCTATACCCTCTTCGCTCGGCATCTGAGGCACAGCCCGACCAACCCCGCGTGGCCGAATCGGGACCGGTTCGTGCTCTCCTGCGGTCACGCCTCGGCCCTGATCTATGCGCTGCTGCATCTGTCGGGCTACGACCTCTCTCTCGACGAGATCAAGAACTTTCGCCAGTACGGTTCCAAGACCCCCGGCCACCCCGAGTACGGATTGACGCCGGGCGTCGAAACCACCACCGGCCCTCTCGGCCAGGGCCTCTCGAACGCGGTCGGCATGGCCATCGCGCGCGAGAAGCTCGCCGCCGAGTTCAACCAGGATGGCTTGTCCCTTTTCGACTACCGCACCTGGGTGTTTGTCAGCGACGGCGACTTGATGGAGGGCCTCGCGTCCGAAGCCTGCTCGCTTGCCGGTCATTTGAAACTTGGCTCACTGAAGGTGTTCTGGGACGACAACCGGATATCGATCGACGGCAGCACCGATCTTTCTTTCTCGGAAGACGTTGGCAAGCGCTTCGAGGCCTACGGTTGGAATGTTCTGCGAGTCGAAGACGGCAATGACCTTCCGGCTCTGGACGAAGCAGCGGCGAAAGCTGCGCAGGAGACCGAGCGCCCGACCCTGGTCGTCGTTCGCACCCACATCGCCTACGGCAGCCCCAACAAGCAGGACTCCTCCTCGGCGCACGGCTCACCCCTCGGAGAAGAAGAGGTCGAGCTGACCAAGAAAGCCCTCGGCTGGCCGCTCGAGCCGACCTTTCATATCCCAGAAGAGGCTCGCGAGGCGTTTTCTAAGGTTGTAGCCCGCGGCAAGCGCCTGGAGGCCGAGTGGAAGGCGCTGCGGCAAACGCACCGCGAGCGCGCCCCCGAGCAGGCCTCCGAGCTCGATCGGCGGCTCGAGAGCCGGCTTCCGGAGGGTTGGGAGAACTCGGTGCCGGCCTTTTCTCCAAAGGACGGCCCGATCGCCACCCGCAACGCCTCGGGCGTGGTGCTCAACGCCCTCGCGGCGGTGTTTCCGGAGTTCATCACCGGCTCGGCGGACCTGACCGGCTCGGTCAACACGTATCTAGCCGGTGGCGGCGACTTCTCGGCTTCCGACCGGCTCGCGCGAAACTTCCGCTTCGGCGTTCGCGAGCACGCGATGGGCGCGATTCTCAACGGGCTGACGCTGTCGAAGACGTTCATCCCCTACGCCGGCACGTTCCTGGTTTTTTCGGACTATATGCGGGCCTCGGTGCGGCTCGCCGCTCTGATGGAAATCGGGTCGATCTTCGTCTTCACCCACGACTCGATTTTTCTCGGCGAAGACGGTCCCACTCATCAACCGGAGGGGCATCTGGCGTCGCTACGCGCGATTCCGCACTTGACGGTACTGCGACCGGCGGATGCCAATGAGGTCGCCGCCGCCTGGGCGGTTGCGATCGAAAGCAGACACCGGCCGACCGCGATCATCTTGACCCGCCAGAAGCTGCCGATCTTCGAACAGACGGCCGAGCTGGCCCGCAACGGTCTCGCCCGAGGGGGTTATGTGCTCTCGGAAGCCCCGAGCGGTTCGCCTCAGGGAATTCTCATCGCCACCGGCTCCGAAGTCGCGACCGCGATCGAGGCGCAAGCGCTGCTTCTCGAGCAGGGCATCGAGACCCGGGTCGTGAGTCTGCCTTCGTGGGACCTGTTCGAGGCGCAGTCGCCGGAGTACAGAGAGCGCGTGTTGCCGTCATCGCTCACCGCGCGGGTCTCGGTCGAGGCCGGCCGCTCCTTGGGCTGGCACCGCTGGGTCGGGGACCGCGGCGCGATCGTTGCCGTAGACCGATTCGGGGCGTCGGCGCCGTATACCGATCTCAGAGAACCGTTCGGGTTCACGGCCGAAAACGTTGCGGCTCGGATGAAATCCGTCTTGGGGCGACCGGCCAGTCCTACTGCAGACTAAACCGGATCGTCAGGTTCAGATACACCGACACCGGCTTGCCCCCCCTTGTGGCCGGCCGGAACTTCCACCGTTCCGCGGCGGCGATCGCCTCTTCGCTCAGACCGAAGGGGAGCCCCTTGAGAAGCTTCACCCGGCCGACATCGCCGTTGGCATCCACCACGGCTTCGAGGATCACGACCCCTTGGGTGCGCGCCTGGCGCCCCTCCTCGGTATACCTGGGCGAGGGGAAGAAGATTTTCTGCGGCGGGGTAATGTCGCCGGTGAGTTGAAACACCGGCCCGAAGGGCCCGTCCGAGGGCGGCGCGTTCGGAATGCCAAATACGACGCCGTCCAGGGCCACGTCGAGTTGCGGGGCTTCCACCGCCGCACGAAGAATGGGCTCGGGATCGTCGGGCGTCGGATCCGGGATCGGAATGACGCGCTTCTTTTCCTTGTTCTTCGGCTGGAGCTGCTCGGCCTTCGGTGGCGGCGGCGCGAAGCGAATCTGCTGCACGATATAGACCGGCTTGGCCGGCCCCGCCGGAGGAAGCACGGCCTGGGCGGCCGGGAACTGCAGCAGGAAAAACACCAGATGTGCCGCCACCGCGGCGCCGATCGCCAGCCGGAGTCCGCGCTTCTCGTCGGTGGTGTCGCTATCGAGCTCGGGCACGTACCCGAGGTGAATCTTCAGCACCTTGGTGCTCTCGCCACCGTAACGCTGCCAGCTTGAACTTCTCTCGAACATTACAAATCTACCGCTCTGAATCGCTTAGCCTCGGCTGAGCCTCTCGCCACTTTCATACGCAACTACGGGGCCAACAGCGCAACAGTTTTCGAAGGACAAGCCCACTGGCGGATCTGCCGGCTCTGGCAGCCCGCGGGCTGCTAGCAGCCCGTGGTAAAAGTCGGTAAGGGTCTTGCATTGAGAAATGCGTGTAGGAAGGTCGAGAACGGTCAACTCGGAGGTGCATGAGCGATGGCGATGGGACGTCGGGAGAAGT
>JADFQD010000058.1 GCA_022561975.1 Acidobacteriota bacterium | reverse complement strand
TCCGGGAGGTCCTGCGCACAATCTTCACCTCGGCTCAGTTCCGTTCGCCTGAAGCCTATCGAGCCAAGATCAAGAAGCCGTTGGAGCTGATCGCCAGCTCCTTGCGCGCCGTGAAACCCGAGATCGTCGCCGACTCCGCTCACGCCATCCTGACCCGAAACAGCCGTGAGTGCACCGGCAACTTCTTCATCGACGACGAGGTCCTGCGCGAGGAAGGCGTCGAGGACATGAACCAGTACGCAGTCGATCCGAACCAGGACCTCTTCATCGATTTCTTTCTCGACTCGTGACGGACTCCACCTCTCCCGTAGCCTTCGGCCGGGCGAGCCGCGACCAGTGGCCGCTGGATCCCGAGATCGCCTACCTCAACCACGGCACCGTTGGCGTCACGCCGATCGAAGTTCTGGAGATCCAGGAGTCCATCCGCCGGGAGATCGAGTCGAACCCGTCGGCCAAGTTGCTGCGCGACATCTCCGGCATGCTCGGAGCGCCGCGCCCGGGACGCCTGCGAAGGGTAGCCGGCGAGGTCGCCAACTTCGTCGGATCGCGGCCCGACGATCTGGTCTTCGTCGGCAACGCCACCGAGGGCGCTAACGCGGTCCTGCGCTCCTTCGGGCTCCGCCCCGGCGAGGCGGTACTCACAACTGAAAAAACCTACGGCGGCGTCGACCGGGCGGTTCGTCATGCGTGCCGGCAAGCCGGTGCGGACGTTGTCGTGGCCACCGTACCGTGCCCGATCGAGGATCCGGCGCAGTTCGTGGACGAGGTTGCGCGCGCGCTCACCACAAACACTCGGCTCGCGGTGCTCGACCACATCATCTCCGAGACCGGAATCGTGCTGCCGGTGCGCGAACTCGTCGATCTCTGTCATGCACAAGGCGTTCGAGTCCTCATCGACGGCGCCCACGCACCGGGTCAAATCGATCTCGATCTTGCCTCGCTCGGAGCCGACTATTACACCGCGAACCTCCACAAATGGGCGTGCGCGCCGCGCAGCTGCGGCATTCTCTGGGTGACAGCCGAACTTCAGGCCGGTATCCATCCGCCGGTGATCTCCTGGGGACTCGACCAGGGCTTCACCGACGAGTTCGACTGGATCGGAACCCGGGACACCTCGGCGTGGTTATCGGCGCCGGCCGGAATCGAGTTTCTCGAGCGACTCGGGCGCGATGTCCTCCGCCGGCACAACCACGCGCTGGTCTGGCAAGCGACTGACATGATGATCGATCGTTGGGGCGGTCTGAGTGCTGCCGGCCCGGAGATGAGCGCCTTCATGACCGCGGTCCAGTTGCCCGAGAAGTTCGCTGCGGACGAGGCTTCGGCGCAGCAGCTTCGGACCTCCCTCCTCGAAAATCACAGAATCGAGGTCTCGGTGTTCGCGTGGCACCAACGGCTCTGGCTGCGGCTCAGCGCCCAGGTCTACAACGAAATCGAAGAGTTCGAGCATCTCGCCGATGTGATTGACGCCATGCCGAGCAGCTCCTGATCGCTAAAGGCAGGGCTACTCGAGCAAATCCGAGAGCGAGGCTCCGGGCACCCTTTCCTCGGGTTCCCGATCCCGGCGGAAGATCCGGGCACCGGCCCTGCCACCCAAGACCGCGGAGTTGCCGTCGATCCGTATCCAGGCTCCCTCTCGGATGGCGACCACGGGCGTGTCGTTCTCCTCCAGGAACTCCTTCAGGCGCTGCTCGCGGGTCTCTCCCATGTGGCTCGAAGCCGGTTCCGGGTCGATGTAGTGCGGATTGATCTGAAACGGCACCAGACCCAGGGCGTCGAACGAACCCGGCTCGACAATCGGCATGTCGTTGGTGGTGCGAATCGTCGGTGCCGCGATGTTCGAACCGGCACTCGCCCCCATGTAGACCATGCCGTCGAGAGCGCGACGGCGCAGACGCTCGAGCAAGCCCGAATCCCTGAGCCGCTCGAGCAGACGGAAGGTGTTGCCACCGCCCACGAACACCGCGAGAGCGTCTTCGATCATGCGGCGGCCGGCCTCGTCGGCCGTCGCAACCTCCAGGCGGACTCCCACTTGCTCGAAACGGCCAACCGCCGCCTGGCCATAGGCGACTCGATCAAACACGGCGAACGGGACGAACACCAGCCGATCGATCCCGCCGAGCGCCGACAGCATCTCGTCGATACAATGATCGAGATAGCCTTGACCGAAGTTGGTGGAGTTACTGACCAGGAGCAGCTTCATGAATAACGACATTTTACCGATCGGCATGGAACAAATGAACCGGATCTTCGAGGTCGTCGACGATCTCGAAATCTCCCGTGAGTCGATTCAGGTCGAGCTTCTTCCGGCCGGCGAAGGCTCTATCGAGCAACTGGACAGCGGCAAGGTCCGCATCGTCCTGCCCGCGACCACCGAGCTTTCGCGCTGGCTGCCGACCCTGGCCGACGCGCTACGGGGCATGGGCCTCGGCGCGCCAGGAGACCCATCATGAACTTCAACAACGCGGACCGGCAAAGCCGACCGCTACATTCTGCCCGGCTCAGTTCGCTGGGATCGACTCGACGCCGGACACCGAGAAGCTATCGTCGTCGGTGGCCGTAGGCACCGGTTCCAGCCAGTCCTTCCACTCGTCGCGCTCGCCGCGAATGACTTGGAAGTAGCGTTTCTGTAGGCGCAGAGTCACCGGTCCGGGTCTGCCCTCGCCGATGACGCGATCATCCACTTCCCGGATCGGGGTGACTTCGGCGGCGGTGCCGGTGAGGAAAGCTTCCTCGGCCAGGTAGAGTTCATCGCGGGTGAAGGCGCGGTCGTAGACCTCGAGACCTTCGGCGGCGGCAAGCTTCATGATCGTGTCACGCGTGATGCCTTGCAGAACGCTGCTGAGCGGCGGCGTAATCAGTTTGCCGTCGCGCAGGATAAAGAGGTTCTCGCCAGTGCCTTCGGCGACACAGCCGTTGATGTCGAGCATGATCGCTTCTTCGTAGCCCAACCTGACGGCTTCGCGCTTGGCCAGAATCGAGTTGATGTAGTTGCCGGTTGCTTTCGCCTTGAGCAGCATCGAATTCGGGAAGTGCCGTGTATAGCTCGAGATCTTGCAGCGGATTCCCTTGGTCAAGGCCTCCTCGCCGAGATACGCCCCCCAGGGCCAGGTCATGATCGAAACCTGGACCGGATTATCCCGCGGATAGATACCCATCGCTCCCGCACCCAGTAGTGCGAGCGGTCGGATGTAGCAGGCCGGAAGAGCGTTGCGACGAATCAGCTCGAGAGTCACTTGCTTGAGCGTCTGGCGGTCATAGGGCAGGTTCATCTCCAGAATCCGGGCCGATCCCTCGAACCGGCGCAGGTGATCGTCGAGCCGAAAAACAGCGGTCCCGCCGCTACTCTGTTCGTAGGCTCGAATGCCCTCGAAAATGCCCAGACCATAGTGCAGTGTATGGGTTTGGAGATGAACCATGCCGGCGTCCCAGGGAAGATATTCGCCGTCGAACCATAGGTAATCTGCTTTCGGTCTGTTGCCCATAAACGCTCCTCGTAAGGTCATCCTATCAGACTCGCGGGCTCGGAAATACGCAGTGCCTGGCGATCGATTCCGGCAGTGCCGCAGGCAAGATGCCCGCCCGAACGACTCCGCCCCATCGGCCGCAAGAGACCCAGCCGGCTCCGGCGTTAGCTGATAAGCTGAGAGAAGTCTCGTTTTTCGGGAGGATTCGCAGCATGAAGGAGGGTCAAAGAACGTGCTCCCGACCCCATGGTTTCCGGCGGTGGTCGTTCGCCGTGGCGCTGTCTCTTCTGGCTTGCGCGGTGCCCACCGCACTCAGCGCCCAGCCGTGGAGCGGCGACTCGGCGCTCGGCGTCCAGATTCGGGGAGCGCGAGGACCGGTTGCCGGTGCCATCGTCGAGATCCGGCGCCAACGCTCAGGACTCAACGATGGGCCGGCATCCCGAAAGACCGATAGTCGCGGCCAGGCGAACTTCGTCGGAATCTCCCAAGGCCGCTGGAACCTGGAAATCAAGCATCCCGACTATCTGTCCTTTGTCGCCTCGATCCATGTCCAACGGGGCAAGAAACCCGAGGTCCTGACCCAGTTTCTCGAAGCATCGGGGCCCGGCCGCCGCACCTTCCGGGTGAAGTTCCTTCGCAGTCACCAATCGCTCGGAGAGGCCCTCCCCGGGACCGCGGCCAGCGAACCCGCCATCGATCGACCGGTTTCGACGCCGGCGCCCGGGTTCGATCGGACGGATGTCGAGAAGACCGAGCCCAGCGAGCGCGTGAACTCGCGAGCCGTTCCAACTCAGATCGTCACGCCGGTCGCGCAGCCGCAGGCGCCAGCCTCCCACGCCGCCGCCGAGCCTGTCGACCCTGTCGACCCCGTCTCAGACACTCCCAACGAACCGACCTCCAAGACCGAGCTCGAAGCCAAGCCTCCACCGCGGACCGCCGAGGTTCCAATGCCCCTTGATCGACCCATCGCTCGGCCCGCCGCTCGGCCGGAGGAGAGTCCGCTACAGCCGCCGATACCCGTCCCGCCGGCACCCATTCCGGTAGAGGCTCCAGCGGTCAGCGCCACCGCTCCGGTACCCGAGCCCTTGCCCGAGCCCCTACCCGAGTCGGAGCCTCCGTCCAGCAGCACCAGCGGCGCCAGCGCCGGTCGGAGCGTTCCGACGCCGGATGAGCTTCCAGCCCAGGCGGTGCCGCCCGCGCTCCCTGTCGACCCGCCGACCGAAGTGGCTCTAGATATTCCGTCCGAAGCCTCGGAACCGTTCCCGGAACCGGCACCGATGCCCGGCCCAGCGCTTCCGGGGCCCGAAGCCTCGGAACCGGAGAGCGTTCCAGTCACGGTGTCGCCCGGTCCGCCGGTTTTCGAGAGCACCTCCGATTCGCTCAGGGCCTACCGCGATCGGAGCTGCTTCGAGTGCAAACCCGGAGAATGGGCCGTGGCTATTCATTTGGACGTGCCGAGCGGCGAGGCCTGCCGAACGACAGCCGAAGTCGCCGTGCGCCGTGCCCTTCGCGACGTAGCGGCTGCCGCCAGCGAACAACTCGCGGACTTCTCCGGCCCGCTGCCCTTGGACCTCGCCGTCTTTCCTCTGTCGGCGGCCTCGCTCGCGGCCCGAAACACCCTCGCTCCCTATCTGGAGCCGACCGCATCCTGTCGATTCCTGGCCGTCGTAGTCCCCGAAAGGGGCCGATTCACCGGGTTTCGATTCGAGGCTCGCGACGCGAACGCGAGCGGTACCTGCAGCGGCGAAGAGGAATGCGAGATCGGTCAGGCAAGGTTTCTGTTCAGTCCCGGAATAGCTCGCGGAGCGGGCGCCTCGATCATCTACTCGGTCTTCGAAAACACCGGCGACTCCGAACGAATCGCGCGGATGACGGGATTTTTCCTGCCCACGAGCGGCTGGACGCCCCGAGCTGACGGCTGAAGGCTTCCAAAGCCTAACCAAGGGTGTGAACTCTTCAATAGGGCAAAGGCTCCTGGGCCCCTAGTCTGGAGGGGAATCGAGCGGCGAGTCCCGCTCTCACACGAGAAAGGTTCAGCGTGGAACAGAATCTCAAGGTCCTGGCGGTTGTTCAGTCTGAGGCCGTCCCCGAGAACCTCAGAGAGGTCTTCTCCCGAAAATCCATCACCCTGCATCACGCGCGCTCCGGCGCGGCCGCCTTGGTCCTGGCCGGAAACTCGCTGTACGACTTGCTGGTCCTGGAAGAGCCCCTCGCCGATTTGCCGGTGGACAGCGTCCTGAGCGCTCTACAGTCATTCGAATGGGCCAGCGCCGGAGCGCCGGCGCTGGTCATGGCCGGGGATCAGGATGTCGTGGAGATTGCCCGCCGGCTGGAGGACCACCCTGCCCGCGTCCTGCCAAAGTCAGCTCAGAAACAGGAGATCCAGCAAGCGATCTCGGAGTTGTTGGGAGTGGCGGTGCGGAGCGGCTCCAGGATGATGGTCAACGTCGAAGTCAAAATCGACTCGAACACCTCTCTCAAATGCTTCCAATCGGAAAATATCTCGGAGTCCGGGATGCTGCTGAGAGGAGCCAAGGCCATACCGATCGGGATGGCCGTCGATCTCGAGTTCTACCTGCCCGACGAGCCGGACCCGGTGCGCGGCAAGGCGATGGTCGTGCGCCACTCGGGAGACAGCGAAACTCCCGGAATCGGACTGCGGTTCGTAGCGCTGGGCCGCAGCGAGATTCTCCGGCTGCGGCGCTTCGTAGATCGAATCCTCACCGACAAGCCTCCGAGCGAGACCGATAGGGGAACCGGCACATCACAAACGGCAGGGGTTTAACCTGGAGGTTAGCGGCCCGTTGTAGAGGAGAATCTCTACTCGATGTCGTGGATCAGTCCGCCATCCTGGTCCTGGTCCATGAGCCTCCCGAGCTCCGCCGTATAGCTCTTGCGCCACTCTCTCAGCGCTCGATGAAAGTCGGCCCGAATACGGTCGAGACCATGGAAGAGTTTGCGGGCCGCGATGGCGGTGGCTTGATTTCAGGAGCGTCGGCTCGAGGAATCCCCACAGGCGGAGCAGGCCGCGAGCTCGCATGCGGAGCGCGCGGAGACAACGGGCCCCGCTGGGTCACAGCGCGCCGACTCGTCGGACTTGCTGGAGCCGGGGGAACCGGCGAAGCCAGGGAAGCCAAAGGAGCCGGTAGCGGCGAAGCCGCTTCGATCCGTTCCGGGTCGGCAGGCATGACCGGCGGAGCCGTCGGCACCAAGCGAGTTCCCGAAATCACGACTGGGAGCTCGGTGACTCCATCAGGCGCCGAAGTCTGTGAAGCCCGCTCAACTCGAAAGTTCTCCGCAAGCTCGGCACGGATTGGGACGAGAGGGGCCCTCGCTACGGGCGCCCCGAGCGACGCCGGAGGCGACGGCGCGGGAGCTACCGGTCGGGAGCGCTCGACCACTCCCGGCGCCGCAGCCACGAATAGAACCACCAGGGGCGCCATCGACACCTTGAGCCATCTCGGCACCCGCCCCGGTGGCTGCGGATAGCTTCGAGCCACGAGCCGCCGAACCCGGACTCCAAGATGCGACTTTGAAGAGCCAGCCATTGCCGGCAGCGGAAGACGTCCGCCGCCGCTCGAGCGCCAGAATGCCACACGCGTCAAGCACCGCGCGAGCGTGACCGGACGACCCGTGCGCTCCACGGCCCAATCGTCGCACCGCAGCTCGGAGAGAACCCGCAGCCGCTTCAAGGCGACGAAGTGCAGCGGCTGAAAGAAGAACACGCCGGCCAGCGTCCGGGCGGCGAGCAGCCAGAGCGTGTCATGCCGGACCAAATGGGCCAGCTCATGCGCGAGGACCGTCTCTTGCTCCGCAGCGTCGAACTCCTCCGTCAGCTTCTTGGGAAGGCACACTTCCCAGCGCCGCAGTCCGAGGGCTAGCGGCACGGAAATCCGTGCGCAAACGGACAGCCCGACACTTCGGACGACTCCAGCGCTCTCTCTGAGGCCCTCGAGCAACGCAACAAAGGGACCGTCCACGAGCCTTCGGCGATCTTTCAAGTGGCCGAGTAGAAGCAGGTAACCGACCACGAACCTCACCATCAGGATCGAAGCCCCGACCAGCCAGAGAATCAAAGTTCCGACGACCGCTCGACCTCGCTCGAGCGCGAACAGGCTTCCCCACTCCGGGCCCTTGACGACCGCAAGCCCCGGCTCGGCCCGGTCGGCGGCCTGCCCCGGCCGCTCGACACTCCCGACACGCCCGAACCGAAACGCGTTCAGAGCTCGATCCGGCGCTCCGCCTTCGGCGTCGCCGGCGAGTTCGCTCGACTTGGGCAAAGGGTCAGGCACTGGCACAGCCAACCAGCCGGAACTCCGAGACGCCACTTCCGCGCCTCCCAGCTCGAGCGACCCCGCGAGGGGTCGATACTCGGTCACGCCGGCCAAGCCCACTTGCAACGTGGTGGTCAAGAGAGTCAGGAACATAGCCGCCTTCCAGCCCGCTTCTTCCAGAGCCAGATTGCGGTTGCGCAGGAAGCGGGATGCGATCCACATGCCCGCAAGAGCGAGCGTACTGTGCACTGCATAGGTCAACAACCAAGCGAGGGTCATATTCATGTTCATCGCGTCTCCTTTTCTTTCCGGCTCTTCTGCGCCACCAGTTTTTCGAGTTCGGAGAGTTCAGCCGAGTCGATCTCGTTCTCTGAAATCAGGTAGCTCGCGAACGCCGCCACATCACCTCCAAAGAGCCGCTGGGCGAGCTGCTCGACCATCGAACGACGCACACCGGCTTCGGTGGTCTCCGGTCGATAGACGAACTTCCGACCCTCCAGGGCGTGTGACACGACGCCTTTGTGCTCCATCTTGCGAAGCATCGTTGCGATCGTGGTCGGCGCCAGGCCGCGCTCGTCCCAAAGCGCTCGGTGTACGGCCGACGCGCTGGCTTCTCCTTCGCTCCAAAGAACTCGCATGATTGCCAACTGCAGATCTCCCAACTGATTTCTACGACTCATGATCTATCTCCGTTTCACAACGACCACGATAGTACTACCTGGGTAGTTAACAAGTCAAGGAGCAAGAAAAAGCCCCTCTCGCTCGAACGAAAGGGGCCTTCGAAGTGATTCTCTGGAACGACCTAAAACCGAAAGCCCAAGCCGACGGTAGCGATCAGCGGATCGATGTCGAACTCGTTGTCGTCGTCACCGGCGCTCGCCGCCAGGTAGCGGATCGACGTCGCCAGCGCCCACGGGCTCTGCCAACCGAAGTAGAAGTCGGCCCCGAGCTTCGCTCCGATGCCGGTCTCGCTGCCGAAGCCGGGCTCGGTCGCGTTGAAGGCGCTGTCGCTGTAGCTCACGTAGCTGACAAACGGACCGACGAAGATGTCGTACTTCTTGGCCGGCGTCAGGTGCACATTGAGGCCCAGGCTGATCGCGTCGAAGCCGACCCCTGGGTTCGACATCACCCAGTCCTCGCCGCGGTCGACGATACGGTTGCCGTCGAGGTCGATGAAAACCGCATCCAACTCGATGCCAAACCTGTCGTTGATCAGCCGCTCGATACCCAGACCGAAGCCGGTGCCGTCGCCGATCATCCGCTTGGTGCTGACGAAGGGCGACAGCAGGTCGTTCGGGTCCTCTCGAACCGGGCCGGTCATGATGCTGTCGCCGGAGGCGTCGGCGGCGGCGCCGAAGAAACGCAAGACCCAGGCGCCGCCACGCGACTTCCGAGTTACCGTCGCGCTACAGCTGCCGGCGTCCTCGACACCGTGCAGACGGGCCACGCCCGCGAACGTGTAGGTGTAGTCGCCGGGCCGCAGCGGCAACGATTCGGCAGTATCGAAGGAGCGCGCCGTGACCGTGAAACCCGCGGCATCGCCGACGGCGCCATCCGGCAAGGTGATTCCACCCATGGCGATATCTCCTTGACTGCCTGAGGTATCGATCGTCACGACTCCGGTCTCTGGATCCACCGTAGCGGAGCACTGAAACTTCGGCTTCGTGCGCTCGACATCGACGCTCGCGCTGCACTCGGTGTTCTGGCTTCCGGACTCGTGACGTGCGTTGGCGGTGAAGGAATACCGCCCATCGTCCGTAGGCTTGTAGGTCCACACGTTCTCTCCGGTGTTCTCGAGCATTGCCGGATCTCCCGCCTTGTTCGGCTCGCTGACGCTGGTCACAGAGATTTCCGCGCCATCGGTCGAGCCGCGCACCGTGATGACATCGGACTCGGCGTCGAAGAAAGCAGCCAAGTCACAGGTCGGTGGCGGCACCATGCGTTTCGCGCCACGCGTGCTCGAAAGATTCAGACAGGTCTTCGGAACCGTCAAAGTATAGTTGTAGCCACCGGACTCGATCGCGATGCTCCACGCCGGAAACGGTGCGGCCCCCTTCCATATGACGTTCTCGACACAGGCCGGTTTGCCGCCTTTTCGGAAGGCCATCCACTCGAATTCCGTCCCCGGAGGCAGCGACACCTCCGTCGCTCCACCGGCTAGCACCGCCGCGAACAAGCGGTCCGGATCGCCGCCCCATTTCGCCAACGCGAGGACTTTCCTCACGTCGTCTTCGTACTGCACAAACAGCCGCTGCAGGTCTGCTTCGGTTGCAGCGGGCTCGCGCGAGAAGGTCGTCCGGGGATGCCCGAAGGCCGTAACTGTAGCGACACGATCACCGCCCTGGCAGCCGTTGTCTTCGCCAAATACGGGAACCGAAGCCAGCGGGACCAGCAATAGGACCGGCAAGACCAAAGACGGGATCCCAATGTTTCTACGAACTCTCATTCTGCGCTACTCCTTGCGCCTATTGCGCCACGATTTTCATATGATTCATGAGTCCGGCAGGACCGCCGACCCACCGTAATTCTGTGCTGGTCCACCCAGTAAGTCAAATGCTCTCGGCCGGTGGCGGCGCGGTCGATCACCGCCATTCACATCTCCGCGGAGCCTCCGACCGACAATTTTCGGAACCTCCCCTCGCACCCGAGCCCAAAAATGGGACCACCAGATCGCGGTCGCCGGCGTCGCCACGATCGACGCGGAGCGCACACCACGAAAAAAAGAGTAACCGCCACTTGCTCCAAGGCCCAAAAGTCTCTGCCACAGGCTGCCCGGTCCCAGGCTCGGTATCGATTTTGCGTGTGCCCGTCACCGACATCACAAGCCAAGCCCGGACTCTCGGGTTTACAAGCCTCGCCCCTACACTGCCAGAACCCCTCCCCCCCGCCCGGCCCCCCTAGCGGAGGCCGGCCCCGCCTCGTCTAGAGAACCTTGGTTCTCTAGAGGCACGGGCTCGAGTGCGAGTACAATCGCATCCTGCGAGGTTCGATGCTGCCAACAAGACCCACGCCGACACAACCCTGGGCGCTCGAACTCGAGCACGACATCGCAGGGCTGAGCCGCAACAAGGAGCGTTGGCTACGCTTGCCTATCGCGGACAAGATTCACTACGCGAGGAGCCTGCTCGCGGGCATCGTCCGAACCGCGCCAGGACAGGTTCAGGCCGCGTGCGAGGCAAAGGGCGTGCCTTTCGACTCACCTTTGGCCGGTGAAGACTGGATCGGTGGACCGTATATCGTGGCCCGGAGTCTTCGCCTGCTCATCAAATCTCTCGAGGACCTCCGAGAGGACGGGCACATTCGAATGGATCCGAGTCGAGTGCGGCGCGGCCTCGACGGCCGAACCGTCGTCGATGTGTTTCCGCTGTCGATCTACGACCGTCTCCTCTACCCGGGCTTCGAAGCCCAGGTCTGGATGCAGCCGGGGGTCACACCCGAGGACCTCTCCGAGAATATGGGTGGCGTCTACACAGCCACAGATCCGAAACCCGGTGTCGCCCTGGTCCTGGGTGCCGGCAACGTCGCCAGCATCGCGCCTCTCGATGTCGTGCACAAGCTTTTCTTCGAGGGCCACGTCGCGATCTTGAAACTCAACCCGGTCAACGACTATCTGGGGCCGTTCTTCGAAGACGCTTTTACCGAGATGATCCGCGACGGGTTCGTACGCATCGTCACCGGCGCAGCTGACGTGGGCTCTTTTCTCTGCCGGCATGCCGGCATCGACGAGGTTCACATCACCGGCAGCTCGCGCACCCACGATCTCATCGTCTGGGGCTCGGGCGAAGATGCTGCGAAGAGAAAGGCTGCCGGAACCCCGCTCTTGACCAAGCCGATAACCAGCGAGTTGGGCAACGTCAGTCCGATGATCGTTCTTCCCGGTGACTGGAGCCGCAGCGAGTTGCGATTCCAAGCCGAGAACCTGGTGACTCAGATGACCCAGAACTGTGGATTCAACTGCAACGCCACCAAAGTCATCGTCACCCATGAGAGCTGGAGCCAGAGGCGTGCGCTGCTGGATGAAATCCGAGACCTTCTGCGCCGCTTGCCCGCGCGGCCGGCCTACTACCCTGGCGCGGCCGACCGGCAGGCTCGGTTTGTCGCGGCCCATGCCGGCGCCGAACTGCTGGGCGATACCGGAGGCGGGGCTCTCGCAACCGCTTTGATCGCCGGGCTCGACCCGTCGGACGATCATCTGGCGTTTCGGGAGGAGTCCTTCTGTGCCGTAACCTGCGAGACCGGATTGCCCGGAACCGACGCGGCGGACTTCCTCAGAACCGCCGTCGCCTTTTGCAACGACCGCCTATACGGAACCCTCAACGCCGGCCTGGTCGTCGATCCCCGTTCGCGACGCAAACTGAGGGCAGAGGTCGACCGAGCCATCGCCGACCTTCGCTATGGCGCGGTTGGCGTCAACCAGTGGCCGGCGATGGCCTTCGCCTTCGCATCGACACCCTGGGGCGCCTTTCCGGGACACACCTTGGAAGACATTCAAAGCGGCATCGGAACGGTACACAACACGTTTCTTTTCAATCACCCCGAGAAAAGCGTGGTCGAGGGTCCGTTCCGGGTCTTCCCGAAACCGCCATGGTTCGTCAGCCACAAGAACGCCCATGCCGTCGGGCGACGGCTGGTCGCCTTCGAAGCCGATCCCAGTGCCTCCAAGCTGCCGGGCATTATTTTGGCCGCGATGCGCGGCTAGAAAAAAAGGGTGACAGGCACCCAATTACAGCGAGTGTAATTGGGTGCCTGTCACCCTTTTTTCCTTTTTCCCCTAGGAAGACCGCTGGAGATAGCTGCCGTCATCGGTCGAGATTTGAACCTTCTCGCCGGTCTTGATGAACGGCGGCACCTGAATCGTAAACCCGGTCTCGATGGTGGCATCCTTGGTCACATTGGTCGCGGTGTTGCCCATGTTGGGATTGTCGATGGTCTCGACGATCTCGAAGACCATCTTTTGTGGCAGCTGAACGCCGATCGGTCTCTTCTCGTACATCGTGACTTCGACTTCCGCGTTCTCCGCCAGGAAATTCGAGGAATAGCCGAGCAGGTCCGCCTCCACCGTGTGTTGATCGTAGGTCTCGCTATCCATGAAGATGAAGTCGTCTCCTTGCTTGTAGAGATACTGCATCGTTTGAACCGTCACATCGGCGGTTTCCATTTTGGCTCCGGAGCGCACCGTATGATCAATCACCTTGCCCGATACGATTCCCTTGAGTTTGAAGCGCACCAACGCTCCGCCTTTGCCCGGCTTGTGATGCCGCCTTTCGATCACCGTGTAGAGCTGTCCATCCAGTAAGAGCTTCGTTCCTGAGCGACATTGGTTCGCGTCGAGCATGCCCATCAATAACCTCCTAATCGCTCGGCCTAGAGACCTCGTGCTTGTGTGGGCCGAGCGGCGGTCTATTCTCGCAGAAGACTTTCGAGCAAATCAATCAGCTTGCTGCCTTCGAAGGGCCTGGATAGAAACGCTCATGCGCCGAAGTTGAAGAAGGCACTCGCACTTCGCTCCTAGCCACCGGGATGTAAACCCGCATACACGTGCCGCGGGAATCGGACTCGACCTCGATAATTCCTTCATGGCCTCGAACCACTCCCAGGGCCGCAGCGAGCCCCAAGCCTCTACCGGCGAACTTGGTCGAGAAAAACGGATCGAAGATTTTCTCGAGAGCCCCGGCCTCGATCCCGGGGCCTGAATCGCGCACTTCCAAAACGCCATACACACCCGCCGTCGCGCCACCGCGAATCGGCCGGTAGCCTCGCGCCGGCGACGATGCCTCCAGCTTGACAGACCTGACTTCGACGTCGACCGTACCACCACTCTCGCCAATCGCTTCGAAGGAATTCTCCAAGAGCACCCTGAGCAGCTGCCTGACCAGCGCCGGATCGGCAAAAACTTCGGGGACGTCGGGCTCGAACGATGTATGCAGCTCGATTCCCGGCCTGGCGCCGCCCTGCATCTGCTCCAGTTCCAACTCCACCAACTCACTGAGTCCGGCCGGTCTGCGATCCAGCGTAGCTCCGCCCGCATAGGCCAACATCTGCGCGGTCAACTTGGCGGCTCTGCGAGCCGACGAATCGATAGCCTGCAAGGCCTCTCGAGCACCGCTGCCCTCGGTCACCTGGGACATGGCCAGCGACGCGTTGCCCAGAACCACCATCAACAGATTGTTGAAGTCGTGCGCGATCCCGCCGGCAATGACACCCAAGCTTTCCATCTTCCGCGCCTGTTGTATCTCCTCTTGCAAGCTCAGCGTCCGGCGCTCGTCGCGAGCCCTCATGATGGCGTTGCCGAACACCATGCCCGCGATGTGAGCCAGAGTCTGGTGCTCTCGCTTCCACTCGCGTTCGGTCGCTACCGTCTCTAAGGTCAGTAGCCCCATGAGACCCTCCCTCCCAAAGACAGGAACAATCGTCGCGGAGCGCACATCACCGCCCAGCAGCGCGGCCAGATCCGCTTGCCCTTCCCGCGCCAGATCGGAGAGCCGAGAAACCGCAACCGTTTCGAACTGCTCGAGTCGAGGGTAGAGCCAGGGGATGGACACCGGGCCCTCCGACTCACGCCCGTCCCCGAGCTCTGCGGCCCGCGACCACCGCCCGTAGCGCTCGAAGGTCTGCCCGCCTGCAACGAGAACAAAGAAGTTCAAGCGGTCGCAGTCGAGAAAAACTCCGATCTCACCGAGCGCGACATCGACGGCCGTCGCGATCTCCTGGGCACCGAGGTCGATGAAGCGCGTCGAAATCGCTACCATGAGCTGCTCTTGGTCCACCCGGCTTTGGAGAGCCTGCTGCGACGCCACCTGCACAGAGACGTCCCGGGCCAAGGCGCGAACCAAGGGCGGCTCGACTCCGTCATCCCGCAGCGTATTGTGAAACTCGAACACCTTGCGGTTCCCCTCGCCGTCGATCAGGGGCATCAGCCCGCGGTAGGAGCCCTCGGTGGCGATCTCCCGCAAATAATCGTCCCACGTTGCCAACGAGTCGGGGGCCAGGAATCGATCCGGCCCGCTTCCGATAAGCTCGCTCGAGGGAACCCCCAGAAACCTGCCGAACGGTTCGTTGGCGCTCAGAATCGTGCCCGAAAGGTCGTGCGTCCAGATCATGTCGGCGCTGTTTTCGACCAAATCTCGAAATTCGGCCTCGCTCTTGGCGAGCGCTTCGGTAGTCCGAGTGTGGGATTCGACCTCTTCCCGCAGAGCCTGATTGGCTCTCTTCAACAGACGCCGCGCCAGATATTGCGCCCGAACAAAGAAAGCGGTCATCATCCCCAGCGAAAACAATGCCGCCAGCCGGTTGAAAAGGCTGTATAGAGGATACATCTCGGTGGGGACCATGTCCGGTAGAGAGCCCGGAGGGAGCCCCCAGAAAATCGCCGTGGTCACCAACACCAGGCCGAGAAAAACGACTAGGGCGGTCAGATCGACTAGGAAGGCAGCGGCGAGCGGCACAACGTAGAGCCACGAAAAACTGGGATCGTAGAATCCGCCCGAAGCTGCGGTAGCAACGACCAGCAACGCGAACAACGCGGATACCGAGATGTAGCCCGAGATCTTGATCTTCCGAGTCCGAAACAGAAAGGCCAGGTTCAGTCCGACGATAGTAAGAGCCGCGAGCAACGACCAGAAAACGACCATCGCATCCATTCGCCAGTACTCGAAGAGGTACAGGCATCCCACGATCATGATCGCGGCGTTGCTGGCGGCGATGGCGAGGATCTGCCGGCGCTGCTCACGCAACCAACCCGTGTCGGCCACAAGCGGTGCGTCAGCTCGGTCGGCTGTCGACTTCTTCGTGCGAACGGACATTCTCGAGGGCGTGAAAAGAGCTACAATCCTAGCACCGGGCCGGGTCGATCACCGTGCCTCGAGAGGATCAACCCATGCTGTGGCTGCTGCTCCTTGTCGAACTTCTCGGGCGCTGACGAGAATTACCCCCTCCCCTCAGCCAAGGTCCTGGGAGCGAGCCGCAGGCGCGCGAGCGAGCCTTTCGGCCAAAGTCGATCGCCAACATCTCGGGGATGAGTTTCGGATCCCTCAGCGCAGATCGCTTGCTCATCGAAACCCCGATGACCGAAAAGACCGAGCGCGCGAACCGGTCAGCCAGGGGACTCGGAAACCGTGACGATCGCCTTGCCTGAGAGCCAAGAATAGTCTTCGGCAACTGCTCCGGACGAGTCGAACGCATTGGTGCGGCGCAGTCGAAAGCGCTTCTTGCCGGCGACTCCTAGGCCGCGAAACTCGAGCGTCATCAACAGGCCCGAGCCGCTTACGCCGGGCACCTGTCCCGTGCGGGTGTTGCCGATGATGATCTCCTGGCCGACTTGTCTCACCGCCAAGACCGTGCTCGCGCCGCCGCCTTCGCCGAGAAATGGACCTTCGACAAACACCGTCGAGCGCATCTTCGGAAACCTGAAGTGGGTTTGGGGAAACTGCAGAACAAAACTCAGCCCGTAGAGATCGGTCACTTCATTGGCCCAGACCTCGACCCGTAAAAGCCCTCCGGGATTGGTGCTGCCAACCCCTCGGAGGTAGATCGTGTCGAGCCCCGGCATCTCGGAGCCCACAAACTCGATCCCCTCGGGCGTCGGCTCCTGGGCTCGCGCGGTCCTGGCTCCGATGGTCTCGATGGCTCCGATGGCGCAGAGGACCGCGACCGAACAGAGCCCGAGGGAAACAGTGGCGCCTCTGAGAATTTTCGCGCGCAGCATCAACACAACCCCATCGAACTCTCCTAGCCGCCAATATAAGACATCTCGATCCTGGGTATCTCGACGGTAGCCTTCGATCGTAGCTCCGAGTAACGATCATTCCTCGATTGCCAGCGTCCGGCGATGATCGCCAGCAGTTCGTCATCGTCGGCGTCGGCCCGCAGCGGGCCTCGCAAGTCGAGCCCCTGAGACGCGAACAGGCAAGTGAATAGCTGCCCGTCGGTCGATAAACGCGCCCTGGTGCAGCCGCCGCAGAAGGGGCGTGTGACCGAGGCCACGATTCCGAATTCGCCCGACCCGTCGAGCAGGCGATATCGACGCGCTACCTCGCCTGGATAGTTGGCATCGATCGGCTCGATTGGATAGACCTCGCCGATTCGAGCCAAAATCTCGTCCGCCGGCACGACTTCTCCCAGGGACCAGCCGTTGGTCATGCCGACATCCATGAATTCAATGAAGCGAACGATGTGTCCACTGCCTCGAAAGTGACGCACCAGATCCAGAATCGCGCTCTCGTTGCAATCACGGCGGACCACGGTGTTGATCTTGATCGGCGTCAGGCCCGCCCTCTCGGCGGCCGAGATCCCGGCAAGAACGCTGTCAACCGGAGCCGTAGTGTCTCCCATCTGGCGATGCACATGATCTTCGAGAGAGTCCAGGCTGATCGTGACTCGTTCGAGCCCCGCGACGGCCAAGGCTTCGGCCTGATCCGGCAGAAGCACGCCGTTGGTCGTAAGCGCGAGGTCGGCGCCCTCGATTCCAGAGAGCATCTTGACCAAGCGATCTATCCGCTTACGCAACAGCGGCTCGCCACCGGTGATTCGGAACTTGCGCGCTCCGAGTCTGGCAAAGAGAGCCGCAAGCCGGCTGATCTCCTCGAAGCTCAGAATTTCATCGCGCCGCAGAAACTGATAGTCCGGGCCGAAAACTTCCCGAGGCATACAGTAGGTGCAGCGAAAATTGCACCGGTCGGTCACCGAAATCCGCACGTCGTGCAGCGGCCGGCGGAGCCGGTCCACCACCGGGGGGCCAAGAGCGGAAGAAGCCCCCCCCAGCCGTGTTTCGGTCACAGTCACGAGCTGATTCTATCCGGTTCCCCGGACAGCCGCGCGAATCCGAATTCACCACCGGTCCGTACTACAATCCGGCCGCCCACGCCACAGCCGCGACGGCCCAGCCATGAAACCGAACCCTACTGCCCAAAGCGCACTTATCCTAACAGCCCTTCTCTCGGCCACCGCCGTGGCCTCGCCGGAGCCGGAAGCGCAGAGCAAGACCTCGGAAATCGCCCCCCCAGGCGTCGAACAACTGCTACCCAGAGGCGGCATTCCGGCGATCTTCGATCCTGTTTTCGTAGGCGCCTCGGAAGCCGAGATCCCGGATGATGCCTGGGTTCTCGGAGTCGCCATCGGCGCTGAGGCACACGCCTACAGCCTCAACCTGCTCAACTCTCACGAGGTCGTCAACGACCGGATCGGCGAGAGGAACTTCGCCGCCGTATGGTGACCGCTGGCCAATACGGCCGTAGTCTACGACCGCGACATCGCCTCTCGGACGCTCACCTTCGAAGCCTCCGGCGCCCTCATGAAGGCCTCGCTGGTCATGCGCGATCGCGAAACCGACAGTTGGTGGTCGATCATGACTTCGACCGCCATCGCCGGCTCACTCCAAGGAGCCGAACTCGACGAATTGCCGATCGGCGAGAAAACTACCTGGGCGGACTGGCGGCACCGCCATCCCGCAACATTGGTGCTCTCCGTCGACGGTGAGGAACACCGTATCGACAATCCCTACGACAACTACTTCGCATCGGACCGCACCTTTCACGATCTCGAAATCTCGGACGATCGGCTCGAGCCCAAGACCCCGGTTTTCAGCTTTTGGCTGAACGGGCAGACCTATGCCGCGGCTCATTCCACATTCGAGGGCGGACGCCTGTTCGAGATACAGGGAGACACCGCGACCCGAGTGCTGCTCTATCGCGACAGCGGAGCGCCACTTCTTGCCTCCACACGTGCCTGGGCCATCGCGGCGGACCACGCGGCCGCGACCAGCCTCGAGGAACTCATCGCCGCGGCGCGCGGCGCCGGTCCATCGAACCAGCCTCTCGATGGCTTCGACACCTTCTGGTACAGCTGGGTCTCAGTCCATCCGGAGTCGGTGCTCTTGCAATAGTTCTTTTTCCACATACCTCTCGCCGACCTGTCTCCCTTGCTAACGCGGCGGCTGCCGAGCACCGAGCCCGACGCGCAGTCCCTTCAGCCGCATGTAGGCCTTGAGATGACGGATGGTCCCGGCGGCGTCTCCCGCCTGTTCCAGTAGCACGGCGAGATTGAAGTGGGCGTCGGCCAGGGACGGTTCGGCCTCGAGCGACGCTCGGTAGCAGGCCAAAGCCTGCTCGCTCCTGCCCAGATCCTGGTGGGCCACCCCCAGATTGAACGCCGCGGTCGCGTCGTCGGGGCGAACCGCGAGGGCGGTCTGGTAGTGCCGTAGGGCCGACCGCGGATCTCCCCCCTCGTGCAGCAGACGTCCCAGGTTCAGATGCGCATCGACATGCTCGGCGTCGGCGTCGAGCGCTCGCTCGTATGCCGCACGCGCCTGGTCAATCGACGACGCCTCCAGTTCGAAGCCCAACTCGTACCAGTCCTCTGCGGCCAGTGAGGATGGATCTCCAGCACGCTGGAACAGGACCGGGGCTAGCGGCGCCGCCTTGGCGGCAAGCTCCGCGACCTCGAAATCGAGCAGCCGCTGCCCGGACTCCGGCTCCCACGCTTCTCCGCCGGAGCGCACTACGATATTGCCGGCCTCGAACGAGATCCGAAGCTCGGCCAGCGAGCGGCCATGCGGCAGCTGCGCTCTGAGGTCCCGCAGCACGCGGCGCAGGCGCCGCGGGGGAACCCGCTGAGCGACGAGATCGCGAGCCGCTCGGAGCACGACGAGATCCTGAAAGCGAAATCGATACTCTCGCCGACCGCCGCGTTCCGGCTCGAGAAACCCGGAGCGCACAAACGAGCGAATCTGCGCAGACGGCAGCCCGACCATGCGAGCTGCTTCGGCCGTGGTATAGCCGAGAACCGGTGCCGTGCGACGCCCTCGCACCATGAGTTCCGAAACTCCCTACTACGCCTTGGCGGCCTTTTTCCTCTTCGCGACCTTCGCCGTCGCAGGCTTCCGCTTGGCACGCTTGGGCGGCTTGCGCCCGGCCTTCTGGTCGTCGCCCAGGCTGGCTTTGAGGGCCTCCATGAGATCGATGATCTGGGCTTTGGGAGCCACCTGGGGCGCCGCCACGATCTCCTCGCCGGCGATCTTCTTCTCGATCAGATCCCAGACCTGGTTGCGAACATCATCCTCATACTGCTCCGGCTTGAACTCATCGGAGGAATGCTGCTCGACGATCTGCTTGGCGAGTTCCAGCTCGGCGTCGGCGATCTCGGCTTCGTCGATCGGCACCTCGGAGAAATCTCGCAGGTCTACCGCATAGCGCAGCTGCTGCATGATGAGCCCGCCCTCGAACGGCCGCAGCAACACGATGTAGTTCTTGCCTCGCGCCGCGTACTTTGCAAGCGCCGCCCGACCGGTCTCGAGCATAGCCTGCGACAGGAGTTTGTAGGGTTTGGCTCCCGCTTTGCCCGGACCGAGGTAGTAGGCCTTCTCGAAGTAGATCGGGTCGACCTGCGCGAGCGGTACGAACTCTTGAATCTCGATCGCGTTCGTGGGTTCCGGATCGAGCGCCTTGAGTTCGTCCTTGCTGAACAACACGTACTGCCCTTTGGCGAATTCGTAGCCCTTGGTGATCTCGTCCCGTTCGATCAACTCGTCGTCGGTCGGACAGTAATAGCGATACTTGACCCGGGTGCCGCACTTTTCGTGCACCATCGAGAAGCTGACCTTTTTTTCGGTCTCTGCGGTCGAGTACAGATTGACCGGAATCGCGACGAGACCGAACGAAATCGTGCCGGAAGACATAGATCGTGCTGCCATAGTGCCCGAACGCTAGCACAAGTGTCCACGAACAAAGGACTTTAGCGTCCGGCTCACCCGCGATCGAAGCCGACGGTCTTCATAGACCTGTCGTGCACCCGACCAAGCACGATTAGAGCGAAGATCGAACCCAGAAGTGCGAAGAACATGTCCCACTGGGTGTCCCAGATATCGCCCTGGGATCCGAGGAAGGAATCCGCCGAGTCGCCCCCGATCAGGGCCGCGGCCGCTCATGAAGATGGCCGAAAGCGCCGGTCAGATGGGGCCAACCACAGCGAGGAGCGCCGCAGGCAGACTTGCAGTCTGTCGAGGACGCAACGAGCGAGGACGGACCGAGATGACTGGCGATCTCGGTTAGATGCTGAGTGCTCATGAATCACGCAGGCTGGGGGGCGCTGCCGTGCGGTCAGGGCCTACTTCTCACGCCGGCTCCGAATAGCATGCTCCACCCTATCCAAGGGTGTCCACAACGGTCACGTGAAGTGCACTTTCTTCTCCGAGCGCAAGAAAAGGTTCGGCAAGGCCGTCACTTCGCAGCCCGGATTGCCAACTATGCCGCCAACTACGAACGAGAGGCCCAAGACCGCCAGCGCGGCACCACCTAGCAGCCCGAAGCCGTCCATCGGAACAAACGCTACCGCGCCAAGTGAGGCAAGCCCGGCAACAATGCGGGACACCCTGCCAACCAAGAGCGGTCTCAACGTAGCCAGGCTCTTTGCCTCACTCATCCGTTCAGCGCCTCTTCCGCTAGCGACCGATTCGCCACCAGCACCATCGCGACCGCCTCTTCGAGGTTACAGCTGGCCTCGCCCAGAAACGCACCCTGGGCGTTCGCGCCAGGGAGTTCCTCGACAAGGGCCACGTACCCCTCAGGTACCTTTCGAAAAACAGCTGTAAATTCGTCTTGCATCCGCGTCCGTGGCGACACTCCTCATGCGGCCCTTTCGGACTCGTGCTGTCGCACCGTGCCGCCGATCACGAGGGCCGCTGAAATGATAAGCAGGTTCTTGATGATGTATTGCCCCTCCATGGTCGGCGCCCAAGGCGCATGGCCGCTCTGAAAAGTGATCTCGGGGAGAAGCACAAGCGGCATGAATGTACCTACCATCTGCAGAGCAAGAAGTAAGATCGCGAGCCGGATGGTGCGACGATGAAGGAATGTCAATCCTATCGCAACTTCCCACCAACCGATCACCGAGACCCAAAGGTCGGGTTCGAAAAATGGCAGCCAGTCGACCGTCGCTTTGACCAGGGGAGCCGCAGAAGATGCACCTAGAGGCTTGAGGATGCCGAACCAGACGAAGATCACCGCCAAGGACAAGCGTAGCGCGGGGATCCCCCACTCGCGCATGAAGCTAGAGATGTGGCGGTCGATGCGGTCGATCTCTTGAAAGCGCATGGTCCAGGATAACCCGGCCGAGCCTTTCGAAGCTGGCTCCCTGCCGCCTAACCACTGAACCGAAGTTTACACCTGGCCCGGAGCACGCGAGGCGGTGTCCCGGTCTTCCAACAGCGACTCGCTCAGCTTCCTAACGGATTTTGAGGGCTGGCCATCGCTACTGCGAGAGCTAGGAAAGACAATGCCAGGGTTAAAGCGACCACTTAAAAAGAGCCTCTCCGCCATTTTGCGTTTCTCCTCTAGCTCGGAATTAGGTCCGGCCACCTAACGAATTGGAACTCACTGGCGCTCCGAAGCGAAGTCGCGTCCAGTGCAGCGACTTGTTAGGCGGAAGTTCCCAGGGAAACGGCTCCTGAAATAGGTGTTTTGGGTTGTCTTTACAAGGGTTTGCGTAGATTCATGCCTGCGAATGTGTACCCATGTATATAGCATTATGAGGCCTTGCTTCTATTCAGTAACTGTGGTATCGTGTGGCCATGTACATCGATGTGGTGCCGAATCGTGGCTCCCGGCCCGCCGTTTTGCTGCGCGAATCCTTCCGGGAAGGCAAGAAAGTCAAGAAGCGCACTCTTGCCAACCTCAGCCACTGGTCCGAACCGAAGATCGAGCGCCTGCGTGCCGCCCTGAAGGGCGAGCAGGTGATCACGAGTTTCGAGATCACAAGAAGCCTTCGCCATGGCGCGGTGGCGGCGGTGTTGGGGACTGTGCGCCGGCTCGGACTCGACCGCATGATCGTGGCCCGGCGTTCTCGTTCGCGTGATCTCGTGGTGGCGATGATCGTCGCTCGTGTGATCTCTCCGAGTTCGAAGCTGGCGCTGTGCCGCGGACTGGACCCGGACCAGAGCACCTCGTCGCTTGGCGACGTTCTCGGCCTCGGTGCGGTGAGTGAACAAGAGCTCTACGACGCGATGGACTGGCTCGCGGCTCGCCAGGGCGCGGTCGAGAAGAAGCTCGTTGCGCGGCACCTCGACGAGGGCTCGATGATCCTATTCGATGTCACGTCGGTGCACTTTGAGGGTCGCCACTGCCCGCTCGCCGAGATCGGCTACGCCCACAGCGGCCCGAAGGGCAAGTTGCAAATCCACATCGGCTTGCTCTGCGACCCAGACGGGCGTCCGCTGGCTGTCGAGGTCTTCAAGGGCAGCCTCGGCGACCCCAAGGCCCTGACCGCGCAGGTCGCGAAGGTGCGCAAGCACTTCGGTCTGCGCCGCCTGATCTGGGTCGGCGATCGAGGAACGATCACGTCGGCTCGTATTCGAGAGGATCTCGAGCCGGAGGAAGGATTCGACTGGATCACCGCCCTGCGGTCCGTCCAGATCAGGACGCTGGTACGCCAGGACGTTTTCCAACCCTCCCTCTTCGACAAGCGCGACCTCGGGGAGATCACCAGCCCCGAGTATCCCGGCGAGCGACTCATTGTCTGTCGCAATCCTCTGCTGGCCGACGAGCGTCACCGCAAGCGCCAGGCTCTGCTCGCCTCGACCGAGGTCGAACTCAGAAAGATCGCCGCGGCCACCCGCCGTAAGGCCAGAGCGTTGCGCGGCCAGGACAAAATCGGCCTCCGCGTCGGTCGTGTCCTCGGACGCTTCAAGATGGCCAAGCACTTTCTCGTCGCTATCTCAGACGACGCCTTCACATGGGAGCGCAATCTCGACAAGATCGCCAAGGAAGAGGCCCTCGATGGCTTCTACATCGTGCGCACAAGC